>NZ_NOXX01000196.1 GCF_002251775.1 Flavobacterium aurantiibacter | reverse complement strand
TATTGATTTTTAATCAATTATGTTTTTTGTCGTGTACTAAAAAATTTTTATTTTTTAAAGTCATGAAAAAAATTTTGTTTTTGTTGTTAATCGCCAATGCAATGTTCGCTAATGCACAAAGTTTATCAGGTTTAAGAAACGAGAGAGCTTTTAAAGATTACGTAAGTTCCGAGTATAATCTCGTTAAGAATGCTAATGAAGCGGATATTTCCTTAGTTAATCCAAATCTATTGAGTAACGGAGATCAGGCAGAGTTAAGAAAATTTCTTGCTGCAATCGCTATGACTGAATCTGGTTATAGAAGTCATTTAGCTACTCAACGAAGTAGATTATCATCACTTGAGGCGAAGTATAAGCTGTCAACAATACCGTCTAGGCAATTGCAGGATTTATTAATTCCGGAATTAAATCCAGTTATAGAACCTATAATCGCGGTGACCAACGGTGATTGTGAAGATGAGTTACAAAACACGCTTATAATGAATTTTGCTGCTGCTGTTTTAGGTCATCTTACTTGTTCAACAGCCGATATAACGGTATTTGCAGGAATAATTTGTCATGGAGCAGTAGCTACTGTTCATGCAACGGCTGATGCGAACGCACGTATAGAGTATAAACGTTGTATTAAAAATCAAAAAAAATAACAAAACATGGATAGTAAACGAGACATTAGTGCCTTAATTGTTTGTATTGTTGTACTAGCAGTTCTATATATCTTTCCAGATATAAACATTTGGATTAAACTTTTAGTTCTTTCATCGGGTCTGGTTTTTGTATCCCTTAAAACATGGACTAAATACAAAAAGGGAAGGTTCAAGAGATCGGAAGTAATACTTCTTGGAATTGGACTAATAGTGTCTGTTACTATTTTTTTAAGATCATACCTTTATCTTTAAAACAGTTTAAAGTGCATATTTTACGAGTTATTCTTGTAATTGTTATTTCACTGACAATTATGTCTTCTAGCGCCCAATCGACTGGCACAAACATCCTTCGTGGCGCTGAAATCATCAGTTCAGGTCTTAGCATTTTTGCCCTATCAAAAAACAACAATGCAAACAAGACCGTAATCGACCAGGTTTGTATAAAAAACAAACTTACCGAACGCATTACGTTTAAAATTTACGGCGTTTCGGATGCTACGCAAGACGATATCAAAAAAGAGGTAATTATTCCTGTAGATGGTAAAGAATGCTTTTTAAATCTGCCCAAAGGTGTGTACACTTACGAGGTAATTTTATCCAACAAAGAAATTTATCGCAAAGGCGAATACCACTTTAAAGAAGATGTTGTTATTGCAGTGAAAACAGAGTAATTAAGAAGCCGGCGTTGAGTCGGCTTTTTTTTATTTTAAAAACTTTTCAAACAATTTCTTCGAGTAATTTATTGCGCTCAAACCTCCAAACTTTCTAACGTATTGTCGAAGAAAGATTTTACTATTCAAAAGTAAATGTTAAACCTCTAAAAGTTAGTTTTAAATCGATTAATTTTAAGGTAATTCTTGTTTTGTTGAACGGTTATTTATACTGTTATCCAGTTGTAAGTTGCGACAATTAGATCATTGTAGTGATTTTTAAATCGATTTCAGCGCGAATCATCAAATCAAATATCTGAACTGACGTGAGAAAAATTTTACTGCTTATCGCCGTTGTTACTTGTTCGTGTACCATTACCCGAACAATTAAATTGGAAAAAACTAGCGTTGCGAATTTAGAGTCGTTTTACCAAAACCACGGCATCGTTAATTTCATATATCCCAAGAGTTTACAGGCGCTCGTAAGTTTGGATTCCATCGATAAAACTACAGTTCCGCAAAATACCGTGTTCGACGAAAACGGCCTTGAAATATTGCATTTTAATGAAAAATTATGCGCAAATCATACGCTTACATTTCTCAAAGAATACCAGAAAAGCATGCCGCTGAAGCTCGGGAAACTAAGCATTAATGAGTATCTTAAGCATTTCAAAGCTAGTGATAGTAGTATAAATTTTGCGGCGATACAGAACCAGAAGAAGATTCGAATTTTTGTTAATTCGGCTAGCTATGCAAACAAATACGGCGTAAATCAGGAGGCTTTCGAAATATACAACCGTTTTAAAGATCAGTACACCGTAATCGTTGTAAACTTTGATAAGCTCAAAGAATGGGAGGCTACTGAAACAAAATAAATTTCGGTTTTACTTTTTTTACAGACACATTTATGTGCACAATTTTCCGCAGCAGGGGTTGCGGCAAATACCCCACAGCCTAGCCGCTGAGGCACGAAGTGGGTAGGCGAGGAGTATAGCCAAAAACCCGGTGGCGGCCGTTTCAAGAATTTCCACTACATAACGGCCGACAGCTGCCCAAAAAAAACCACCAAATTGCTTCGGTGGATGTAAGAGTTTTACGCTTCCGGTTCCGGTTCTGCAGCTGGATACGTGGGCGGTTCGGAAGGAACGTCGGCATCTTTAATGCGTTTTCCGCCTTTTTTCATAGACTCGCCAATTTGATTACTAGCCGTAAACGAAGCCACCATATTATTCAGCATATCGCTGCCCGCTTGAGGCGAATTAGGTAACAAAATCAAGTTCGAATTCGTATCTGCGCCGATCGATTGTAAGGTATCGTAATGTTGGGTCACCACGATCAATGCCGATGCTTCCTGGCTGTTAATTCCCACTTTATTCAAAACATCGACACTCTCTACCAAACCACGAGCAATTTCTCTGCGCTGATCGGCAATACCTTGTCCTTGTAAACGTTTGCTCTCCGCTTCGGCCTTAGCTTTAGCAACGATGCGAATGCGTGATGCTTCGGCCTCAAATTCAGCTGCCGTTTTCTCACGATCGGCGGCATTAATTCGATTCATGGCGTTTTTCACCTGGATATCCGGATCAATATCGGTAACCAACGTGTTGATGATATCGTAACCGTATGTGGCCATCGCTTCGTTTAATTCGCGCTTAACCGCAATTGCAATGTCGTCTTTACGCTCAAAAACGTCGTCTAGAATCAATTTAGGGACTTCTGCGCGCACAACGTCGAATACGTAGGCCGTAATCTGGTCGTGCGGGTATTCGAGCTTGTAAAACGCATCGTAAACGCGATCTTGAATGACTTTGAATTGCACCGAAACTTTCATCTTAACAAAAACATTGTCTTTGGTCTTTGTTTCAATGATGACGTCCAGCTGTTGAATACGCAAATTCACGCGTCCGGCAATTCGATCAATTAGCGGAATTTTTAGCTGCAAACCCGAGTTGCGTACGCTTAAAAACTTTCCGAAACGCTCGATTACCACCGCAGTTTGCTGCTTTACGGTGAAGAAAGCCGATAGAAAAATGAAGAATCCTAAAACAAGGATTACAATGAGAGTGATAGACATGATACTGCTTTTCGTAATGATACGCAGTAGCTGTCATTTAGTTACAGCTTACAACGGTATTTTTTGTAAACCCGTTTGCAAACGTTTAACGGTTTCGGTTCTTCCTATCACTTCAATGATGTCGAACACGTGCGGTCCTTTCATTTCGCCGACGAGTGCCAAACGAATTCCAGGTAAAATACGTCCCATATTTGCGTTCGATTTGGCGAAATGTGCACGGACTTCTTCTTCGATTGCATAGCTATCGTCGTTGGTCGATTGCTGTAAAACTTCCACCAACTCTTCAATGTAATCGGTAGTTTCAACGGTCCATTTTAAACGCATTTTTTCGTCGTAGGTCGTTGGTGCTTCGTACAAATACGAGGTTAGCGTGTAAAAATCTTTTACTGTGTTGGCGCGATTTTTTATGAGCGTAAAGGCACGAACAGCGCTGTTTATCGGAATTTCATAGCCGTGTAAAGCCAATTCTTTTTGGTATAATTCACCGCCTTTTTCGTCCGTAATTTTTTGTAAGTACTGGTGATTGAACCACAAGTTCTTCTCCGGATCAAATTTTGCTCCAGCTTTGTGAACGCGTTCTAAATCAAATAATTCGCTTAATTCTTCCAAAGAGAAAATCTCCTGATCCGTACCGCTGTTCCAACCTAAAAGTGCAAGAAAATTTACAACGGCTTTGGGGAAAAATCCGCCTTCGCGATACCCCGCCGATTTTGTTCCGTCTTCTCCAACCCAATCTAACGGAAAAACAGGGAAACCAAATTTATCACCGTCTCGTTTAGATAATTTTCCGTTTCCTTGTGGTTTAAGTAAGAGCGGTAAATGTGCAAATTCCGGACGTTGCCAACCAAATGCTTCATACAAGCTAAAATGCAAGGGTAGGGAAGGCAACCATTCTTCGCCACGAATTACGTGTGTGGTTTCCATTAAATGGTCGTCTACAATATTTGCAAGGTGATATGTGGGCATACCGTCGCTTTTAAACAAGACTTTATCGTCGAGCAAATTGGTTTCAAAACGCATGCGTCCGCGGATGATGTCTTGGGTATAAATTTCCGTATCGGCAGTAGTTTTGAAACGAATAACGTAAGCATCGCCACGTTGTAAACGTTCGTTAACTGCTTCTGCCGAAAGGCTCAAACTATTTTCTAAGCCGTTGCGACTGGTTGGTCCGTAGATGAAAGTTTTTCCTTCTTTTTCTGCATTTTTTCGCAGTGTGTCTAAACTTTCAGCGCTATCGAAGGCATAATAGGCAAAGCCTTTGGCAACCAATTCGTCGGCGTATTGCTTGTACAAATGTTTGCGCTCGCTCTGGCGATACGGTCCAAATTTTTCATTTTTCCCAACCGTTTCATCCGGTGAAATCCCCAACCATTCTAGAGCTTCAAAAATGTATTCTTCCGCTCCGGGAACAAATCGAGTTTGATCGGTATCTTCAATACGCAGGTAAAAAGTTCCTTTATTTTTCTTTGCAAAAAGATAGTTAAACAAAGCGGTTCTAACACCACCAATGTGTAATGGTCCAGTCGGACTAGGAGCAAAACGAACGCGAACAGACATAGCGATTTTTTTAGGATGCAAAGATAATCAACCCGTTTTTATGGCGCTTGCTTCGGCGAAATTATAAATTGGGAAACGTTTTCAAAGTCGGATTTTGTTTTTAAACCGTGATATTTATTAGCTAAATTATTATTTATCAGTATGTTATTGTTACAAGAAGCTTAGCGTGGAATTAACAATACGGAATCAGCGAAAATGCTACTTTTATCGGTTAAAAAGTACGTAATCGATGCAGCAGAAAATCATCTTTGATAAATTAGAGGATTTTATCCGTAAGTATTACTTCAACGAGGTATTACGTGGAGCCATTTTCTTTGTGGGCTTAGGCTTGTTGTATTTACTATTTACCTCTTTGATCGAATATTTTCTTTGGCTGGATTCAGCCTCTAGAACCGTAATTTTTTGGATGTTTGTTGCAGTAGAAGTTTTTCTTTTTGCAAGATACTTAGCCTGGTCCTTAGCAAAGTTGTTTAAAATCCGAAAGGGAATTAACTACAAGCAAGCATCTGCGATTATTGGAAAACACTTTTCAAATGTCGACGACCGCCTGCTGAATTTCCTTCAATTAACAGCCGAGCCTCAGAAGTCGGAATTACTTTTGGCATCGATCGATCAAAAAGCAGCTACTTTGGCGCCGGTTCCGTTCACTAATGCCATCGATTTTTCGAAAACAAAAAGATATTTACCGCTGGCTATACTGCCGATTCTTATTGTTGCTTATTTTTTTATATCAGGTAATTCATCTGTGCTTTCCGGAAGTTTAAATCGCGTGGTTCGCTATTCGGAGTATTTTGCTAAGCCAGCTCCTTTTAAGTTCGTCATAACAAGTGCACTTTTGGGAGTAGAAGGTCAGAGTTTTACGCTGCGTGCAGAAACAGTAGGTAAGGTAGTTCCGGAACAAGTTTCGGTATTGATTGGTGAACGCACTTTTTTAATGGATAGTGAAGAGCCGGGTGTTTTTACGTATGAATTCACTTCCCTACAAGAAGCAGTTACCTTTGTTTTGGAAGCAAACGGTTTTCAATCGAAAGAGTATATATTACAAGTTGCGCAAGTGCCAAGTATAGTCGATTTCAAAATGCGTTTGCAGTATCCTGCCTATTTGCAAAAGCGTGCCGAATTAGTTTCGGGGACTGGCAATGCCGTGGTTCCAGAAGGAACTTTGGTTTCGTGGATTTTAAATACAAAAGCGACAACGGCAGTTTATTTCAACGTTCCAGATGGAAAGCAAGCATTTTCCAATAATGATCAAACGTTTAGTTATAGCCGTAAGCTGCGTGATGCTTTATCTTACGAGATCACTACAGCCAATCAGCGAGTTTCTGATTACGAGCGTTTGAAATATCAGATTTCAGTGGTTAAAGATCAATATCCTACAATCAATGCCAAGCATGCACCCGATTCGTTAGGTGTTGCGAAAGAAGTTGTAGTAGGAGAGCTTGCAGATGATCACGGTTTAGGAAAGTTTCAGATCGTTTATTATCCAGCGGGAAAGCCTCAAGAGGAACGGCGTTTTAATTTTAGTGCTAAGTCTGGATTATACGATCGTTTTGTGTTTACATTTCCATCTACTTTACCGGTTGTAGAAGGCGTTAGCTACGAATATTATTTTGAGATTTTTGATAACGACGGTGTAAACGGTGCAAAGTCGGCGAGATCTGAAGTTTTTTCGCAACGAATTATGACAACTGACGAACGAAATGATCAGTTTTTGCAAGATCAGAAATCGGCAATTAGCAATTTAGAGAAAAGCACTAATCAACAAAGCAAGCAGTTGAGTGAGTTGGATAAGCTTCAGAAATTATCCAGAGAAAAAGATAATTTATCCTTTAAAGACAGACAGAAGTTAGAAGACTTTATCGAGAAGCAAAAGCAAACGGAAGAGAAGATGCAGAAGTTTGCCGAGAAGTTAAAAGAGAATCTACAGAAGTCGGAGTTGGGTAAGAACGATGAGGAGAAAAAGGATTTGGAAAAGCGTCTTGAGAAAAGTGAGAAAGTGTCTGAAGAAACGCAGAAGCTTCTTGATGAATTAAAAGAGCTTGGCGATAAGTTGAAGCAGGAAGATTTGTTGGAGAAGATGGATAAGCTTGAAAAGATGACGAAATCGCAAACCAGAAACCTGAAGCAACTGGTTGAAATGACTAAGCGTTTTTATGTTAAGAAAAAGGCTGAACAAATCGCCAAGAAGTTGGATGAATTAGCTCAAAAGCAGGAGCAGCTCGCCGAGGAGCAAGTTCCGAATGAAGATAAAAAGCAAGAGGATTTAAAGAAAGAATTCGAAGATGTAGAAAAGCAGTTGGAGCAATTGAAGAAAGATAATGAAGAATTAAAAGCTCCGTTGGAAATTCCAAGCGATCAAAAGAAGGAAGAGTCGGTTAAGGAAGACATGAATAAAGCCGGTGAGTCGCTTAAGCAAGAGAATCAGTCGGGCGCAAAGCCTAAGCAGAAAGCTGCGGCTAAGAAGATGAAGGAAATGTCGCAAACGATGGCGGAGTCGATGATGTCTGGCGAATCGGAATCTAACGAAGAAGATGCAAAAACGCTGCGTCAGATTTTGGACAATCTGTTGTCTTTTTCGTTTTCTGAGGAATCTCTTATGAAGAAGTTTCAAAGCTTGCAGCGTTCTTCGCCCTCATACAATACGCAACTTAAGAAGCAACAAGATTTAAAGCAGCAATTCCAGCATGTTGATGATAGCTTGTTTGCACTTAGTTTACGCAACCCTAGAATTGCGGAAGATGTTAATAAGGAGATCGGAGAAATTACCTACAACATTGAAAAGTCTTTGGAGCAATTGGTAGAAGGTAATGTAAGCCGCGGAACGTTTCATCAGCAGTACGTAGTTTCTGGCAGTAATAAATTAGCCGACATGCTTTCGGAAACATTGAATAGCATGCAAATGAGTATGAGCGGTTCGGGCAGTGGTGGCAAGGGTACGCCTAGTCCGGGTCAAGGTTCGGGCAAAGACGGTCAGTTGCCCGACATTATTCAGAAGCAACAAGGATTGGGTGAGAAGATGGGGCAACAACAGGGAAATAAAAATCAAGGAAACCAACCGAATGGGCAGCAGCAAGGCGGAAGTCAGCCGAACGGCAAAGAAGGTGGTAAGTCGGGCTCTGGTAAAGGCGAAGGTGAATCGGGAGAAGACGGAGAAGGAGATGCGAAAGCCATCATGGAGATTTACAAACAGCAGCAGCAATTGAGGGATGCTTTATCGAAGGAATTGGAGCGAAATGGGATGACAGGTGCTGGACAAAACGCCTTGAACCAAATGAAAGAGTTAGAAAAGCAATTATTGAATCAAGGTTTCAAGAATAATTTGCAACAGCGAGTGCAAGCGATTAAACAAGAATTATTGAAGCTAGAGAAAGCAATTCGCGAACAAGGCGAAGACAATAAACGACAATCGCAAACCAATCAGAAGTCGTTTTCAAATAACGCGCCTGAGATAAGTCCAGCCTTACGCGACTATTTAAACAGCATTGAAATATTAAACAGACAAGCCTTACCTTTGCGCGCCATTTACGGAAAGAAGGTTCAAAACTATTTTAGCAATGATTGAGTTTCACAGTGAAACAGACTTTGAGTTAACAGACGAGAAATTAGTTACCGATTGGATTCTACGTGTAGCGCATAAGCACGGGAAGTCGATTAGTGAAATCAGTTATGTGTTTTGCACCGACGAGTATTTGTTAGATATGAATCAGCGTTTTTTGAACCACGATACGCTAACAGATATTATCACTTTTGACTACACGGTAGGTAATGAGATCGGCGGAGACGTGTTTATATCGACCGAGCGCGTAGCAGAAAACGCAGTAGATTTCGGAGTAGAATTTATCGAAGAACTACGTCGAGTAATTATCCACGGCGTATTGCACTTATGTGGATTCAAAGATAAGACGGAAGAGGATGAAGCTCAGATGAGAGCACTGGAAGACGAAGCATTAAAAATGTTCCACGTGGAACACTAACTTAATTGTTCCACGTGGAACACTAAATTATGTTTAAAGATTTATACGATGTGATTGTGGTTGGCGCTGGGCACGCAGGTTGTGAGGCCGCTGCCGCTGCTGCAAATATGGGAGCGAAGACTTTGTTGGTGACGATGAATCTGCAAACTATTGCGCAGATGTCGTGCAATCCAGCGATGGGCGGTATTGCGAAAGGACAAATTGTTCGCGAGATTGATGCGATGGGCGGATATTCTGGAATCGTTTCAGATCGAACGGCTATTCAATTTAAGATGCTCAATAAGTCGAAAGGACCCGCTATGTGGTCGCCGAGAGTGCAGAGCGACCGGATGCGTTTCGCGGAAGAGTGGCGGGACATGCTGGAAAACACGCCCAATCTAGATTTCTATCAAGAAATGATTTCAGGTTTGTTGTTTGATGGCAACGCTATTGCTGGTGTGAAAACAAGCTTGGGAATCGAAATCAAAGGCCGTGCTGTTGTGCTAACCAATGGGACGTTTTTAAACGGATTGATACACATTGGCGAGAAACAATTTGGCGGAGGTAGAGCGGGTGAGTCGGCTGCTTTTGGAATTACGGAGATTTTAAAAGACCGTGGTTTTGAAAGCGGGCGCATGAAAACAGGGACGCCGCCGCGAGTGGATGCACGTTCAATCGACTTCAGTAAGCTGCAAGAAGAACCGGGAGATGCGTATCCGCAAAAGTTTAGTTACAGCAATTTATCGCAGCCTTTACAGGAGCAAAAGAGTTGCTACATGGCATATACTTCGCCGCTGGTTCACGATTTGTTGCGCAGCGGTTTCGATCGTTCGCCCATGTTTAACGGACGTATAAAAAGTATCGGCCCGCGTTATTGTCCATCGATTGAAGATAAGATAAATCGTTTCGCAGACAAAGAGCGCCATCAATTGTTTATTGAACCTGAAGGATGGAAAACACGGGAAATGTACGTAAACGGATTCTCGACTTCGTTACCTGAAGACGTGCAATTCAAGGCGCTAAGTTCGGTTGTTGGTTTCGAGAAGGTGAAATTTCTCCGACCGGGTTATGCCATAGAATACGACTATTTTCCGCCAACGCAGCTTAAGCATACGCTCGAAACAAAGTTGGTTGATCATTTGTATTTCGCGGGACAAATTAACGGAACTACGGGATATGAAGAAGCGGCGGCACAAGGACTCATGGCAGGGATTAATGCTGTTTTAAAGTTACGCGAGCAAGAGCCGTTGATTTTGAAACGTGACGAAGCCTATATTGGCGTACTTATCGACGATTTGATTACCAAAGGAACAGAAGAGCCGTATCGTATGTTTACCTCGCGTGCAGAGTATCGAACTTTACTACGTCAGGACAATGCCGATGAACGCTTAACGCGAAAAGCATTTGATATCGGTTTAGCTAGTGAATCGCGCTTACGCAGAATGGAAGAGAAGTATGCGAAAGCCCAAGATGTAGTGACTTTTTTCAAAGAAACGAGTGTTACGCCAGCAGAGGTTAATCCGATATTGGTTGCACGCGAATCCGCAGAGATTGTTCAAAGCGATAAAATGTTTAAAGTTTTCTCTCGTCCACAAATAGACTTAGCTGCTATGCGCGAACTCGAGAAAGTACAGGCGTTTTTAGCAGACAAAGATTTGGATGATGAGATACTAGAACAAGCCGAAATTATTGTGAAGTATTCGGGGTATATAGAAAAGGAGCGCAATCAAGCCGACAAGCTTCAGCGTCTGGAAGATATTAAGATCCCCGAAAGCTTTGATTATATGCAACTCAAATCTATGTCGATTGAAGCACGGCAGAAATTAACGGCTATCAAACCAATCACTTTAAGCCAAGCATCGAGAATTAGCGGCGTATCGCCCAGCGATATTTCGGTTTTGCTTGTGCACATGGGAAGATAGTTTCACGTGGAACACCAATGAGAAAAGCACTGTTTGTAGGCCTTAGCGCATTTTTACTTTTTCTAGTTAACGGATGCGGAGCCGGTAAATCGACATTAGTAGACGATTATTTTATTGCCGTAGAAGGAAAGACCGTTTCCAACAAAGCTTTAAATGCATTCATATTTGAGAACCGAAACAACGAACTGCATTTCCGAAACTACATGCGCGCTCGCTTTGGCGTTACAGGCGAAGACTTTGATGTAGATGTGAGCGTAAATGGCCAACCTATTCGGCTGCTCTTTTACAGCAAAAACGATTTTGATCGCTATTTTGAAAAATACAATTTTAAATACACCGGTTTGGTCGACGATATTACCGCCGATCAAATGGCAGCCAACCATTTCGTAGCCATTAGTGCTGTAGATGCTGCCGGAAACGATGCGCTCGATGAATCGCATATAATTTATCAGGAAATGATTGCTTTCTTAAATGATTTCAAAAAACAATACCTCCGATTATGAGCGCTACCGAAAATTTACGCGTTACCGATTTCAGCGTTTCAAAAGAAGTTTTTGAGCTGCGTTTTAACGAATCGCTACAAGCTCTGGAAACCTTTCCTAAACCTGCCGATATCGACAAATACTACGAATCCGACGATTATATTTCGCACACCGATAATAATAGCGGCTTCGTCAACAAGATTTATCAGTCGGTCAAACAGTACATGCTATCTAAAAAAGTACGTTTGTTGTTTCAGTACAAACGAAATTTAAAAACGGTTTTAGATGTTGGTGCAGGTACAGCAGCATTTGTAAAACTACTGCAAACAGTAAATGTGCAGGCAAAAGGCGTAGAGCCAAGCGAAATTGCACGAAAGCATGCGGCCGACAAAGGTGTAAAGTTGTTCGAGAAAATTGAGCAAGTTTCCGGAGAGCAATTCGATGCAATTACCATGTGGCATGTACTCGAACACATACCCGATCCAAAAGAACACCTGCGAACCTGCTACGAGCTGTTGAATAAAGACGGCTTGCTGGTTATTGCCGTTCCGAATTATAAATCGTTCGACGCAAAATATTACGGCGCTTTTTGGGCCGCTTACGATGTTCCAAGACACCTTTGGCATTTCAATCAAGTGGGGATGCAACAAATATTGAGAGAAAGCGGTTTTGAAATGCGCGCGATTAAACCCATGATTTTTGACGCTTTTTATATTGCACTGCTTTCCGAAAAATATAAAAACGGACGCAGCTCTATCTTTAAAGCATTTTGGATTGGCTTACGCTCAAACTGGAAAGCTTTAGGTAATAAAGAATACTCGAGCCTCATTTACATCGCGCAAAAATCGTAAAAAGCCGTTTATTTAACCGCTATTCAACGATTGCGGATTTAAACGATAATTTACCTTAGGAAATGTCGAAAGCGCCTTAAAACGCATTTATTTAAGTCGTTTTTAATAGACGATTCTAATAACACCCTTGTTTTTTATAAATTTATCTTATACTAATAAAAACATCTCGTTGCATTTCAAAATTTCTACATTTGTGCGATTTTAAAATTGAATAATGAAAAAAGTAGTTGTAATTCTTGCGTTCGGACTCTTAGCACTTGCGTGTTCGAAAACCGCAGAAGTAAAAGAGGCTAAATATGCGTACATCGATACCGCAAAATTGATGGAAGAGTATGAAGAAGCAAAAGATATCGAAGCGAAGTACAAAAGTAAATCGGAGGAAGCCGGTCGAAAGTTTGAAGTAGCCGAACAAAATTTTAAAGCTGATGCCGAGAACTTCGAGAGAAGTGCACGTGCAAATGGCGAAGCTTGGGCGCAACAAAAAGGAGCGGAGCTACAACGTCGCCAACAAGAATTGCAGTATTCTGCACAAGCAGTTGCACAGCAGTTACAGCAACAAATGGGTACAGAGATGGACTCGTTGGTGAAAAACGTTAAATCGTTTATCAAAGACTATGGAAAGAAAAACGGTTACAAATACATTTTTGGAACGGGTGAAACGGCTACGATTTTGTACGGCGATGAGAAAGAAGACATCACCAAAGAAATTGTTAAGTTGCTAAACGAGAAGTACAAAGCTACGCCAGCGAAAGAAACAGCGGAGAAAAAATAAACTTTTCACGTAGCTAAAGAATATAAACCCAGAGCAATCTGGGTTTTTTTATGCTCGTTTTTTTGGAACGATTTTCCGCAGTAGCGACAGCAGCGGCATCCCCCGACGTCAGACGGGGATATAGCGAATGGCGCGGTGCCGGCGCTCCGCAATTGTTTCGTAAGGACGTAGCCGGCAACTGCCCAAATAAAAAACCGCCTCATTCCTTAATGAAGAGACGGTTCTTAAATTTCAGAAAATCAAAGATTTAACTTATTTTTCGAGTGCGTATCTGCGTGCTACTTCCGTCCAATTAATTACGTTGAAAAACGCTTCGATGTAATCCGGACGACGGTTTTGATAGTTCAGATAATACGCGTGTTCCCAAACGTCTAATCCCAAAATTGGCGTTCCTTCGCAGCCCACTTCCGGCATCAACGGATTGTCTTGATTTGGCGTTGCACACACTTCAAGTTTTCCGTCTGATTTCACGCAAAGCCAAGCCCAGCCTGAGCCAAATTGTGTTGCTGCCGCTTTCGCAAATTTTGCTTTGAACTCGTCGAAAGTTCCAAAGTCGCGCTCAATAGCCGCCGCTAAATCGCCCGTTGGTAAACCACCGCCGTTTGGCGACAATACAGTCCAAAACAAATTGTGGTTGTAAAAACCGCCTCCGTTGTTGCGAACAGCAGCATTTTTCTTGTCGAGATTGATTAGAATGTTCTCAATTGTAAGTCCTTCTAAATCAGTTCCCGCAATCGCAGCGTTCAAATTGGTTGTGTAGGCATTGTGGTGTTTTGTATGATGGATTTCCATCGTGCGCGCATCGATGTGCGGTTCTAAAGCGTTGTAATCGTAAGGTAATTTTGGTAATTCAAAAGCCATAATGTTGTTTTTAAGTTTAACAAAAGGACTTCAAATTTAGGTAATAAATCTCGGGCTTATTGGTAAAGTAAAGTTATATTTTAGCTAATTTGTGAAAAAAAAATCTGCGTTTAGAAAACTGCTTAAAACATGCCGACAATTTCTGAAACTCCATCAATTTCAATTTACTACGCTTCGGCCGGATCGGGTAAAACCTATACACTCGTTAAAGAGTATTTGAAAATCCTGCTATGTAGCCCGCGTGTTGATGCCTACAAACGCATTTTGGCGGTTACGTTTACCAACAAAGCCGTCAGCGAAATGAAGAGTCGGATTTTGGAAAGTTTATACGCCTTTTCGCTCGATGAACCGTCCGACAAAATGCGAGAATACCGCGCTTTAATTAGCAGTGAAATAGGAAAATCGGAGCAAGAAATTCAGCAGCATGCCAACGCCATCGTCAAGAACTTGTTGCACAATTACGCCTCCTTCGACATCATGACCCTCGATAAATTTACACATCGAGTTATCCGTGCTTTTGCTGTCGATTTCGATTTACCGGTAAATTTCGATGTTACGCTCGACACCAAAACCATTTTGCAAGAGGCGGTAGAACGAGTGATTAACGATGCAGGAAACGATCCCATTTTGACCGAAATTTTGTTGGAACATCTGGAGAATAATGTTGAAGAAGGCAACAGTCATCGGATGTTTCAGCAACAGCTGTATCGCGATGCCGAAGTAATTACTAAAGACGATTTTAAATCGGGATTAGAAGAATTGCGCGATTTCAGTATGTTCGATTTCCGCAGTTTTCAGAAGCAACTTCGGCAGAAAATTTCGGAAGCAAAAGCAGAGCTCGCCAAACGAGCGGCCGAGGTAAAAGCCGATTTCGACCGACTGTGGGAGCAGGGTCCGTTTATAGCAGCAAATTCTAAGTTTATTTCGCAAATACAAACGCAAGACGACAAGTATTTCGACAAAAAGTTCGAGAGTATTGAATCGCTTCGCGTTAAAAAAGGATTTGATACGCCGGCCTTGCTTTCAGATTTAGAAAAACTGCTTGCTAAAATGCAACTGATTTATGAGCTCCGTACGCGAAAAAGCAGATTTCAATTAATTGTAGATAAGATTGTTGGGATGTCTTTACTGTTGCAAATTCGCAAAGAGTTTCGAGAAGTGCAGCGCGAGCGAGACGAAATTCCACTATCTGAATTCAACGAAATAATTGCCAATAATTTACAACAACAACCGGCACTATTTATTTACGAACGAATAGGAGGGAAGTACGATCATTTTTTTATTGATGAATTTCAGGATACTTCGGTGCTGCAATGGAACAATTTGGTTCCGTTAATCGACAATACCACAGCCGGCATGTCGGAAGACGGTACCAAAGGAACTTTAATGATTGTTGGTGATCCGAAACAGGCCATTTATCGTTGGCGCGGTGGGCGAGCAGAATTGTTGCAAGGACTTGCCAACCAGACCAATAAACCTTTTGTGAACGATGATGTACAAACTTTTGTACTCGATACCAATTACCGAAGTTTTAGTAACGTCATTGCTTTTAACAACGCGTTTTTTGATTATTCGAAAGAGTTTCTAGCCAGTGAATCCACCAAAGCACTATACAGCGAAACAGCATCGCAGAAGCCAAACAGCAAGCAGGGCGGTAGTGTTCGAGTTACGGTATCTGAAATTGCCGAACACGAAAATGTGGTTATTGATTCGATTCGCCATTTTTTAAGTTTGGGATTCAAATACCAAGATATAGCCGTTCTCAGTAATAAGAATGCCGAATTGTACAAGATATCCGAGGTTTTACTAGAGAATAACATACCGATTTTGAGCGCCGAATCGCTGCAAATAAAAGCCTCGCCCGATGTTAAGTTGATAAAAGCCTTGCTACAACTTTTGTACAATCCCGAGGATACTAACGGCCAGTTTGAATTTTTGTACCAGCTAGCCCAATTGCAAACAGCTTTGACTGTCGACGCGTATATCGCTTCGAATCTGGCACACTGGCGCGAAATGAAAAAAGTTGATTTCCCAGAGTCTGTTGCTTTTCCAGCAAATTTCGACACACTGCGCTTGATGAGTATTTTTGAAGTAATTCACCTGTGTACGGTTTGGTTAGAAGCGCAAAAACAACACGCGTTTAGCGATGCGTATTTGCAGGTTTTTGGCGATTTAGCTTTGCAATGTGAAGCGAGAGGACTCACAGGTTTGCAAGATTTCTTGGAGTTTTTAGAAGAAAAGAAAGGTTTGGAAGTTGCTGTAGCGCCGCCACCGGGAGTGGATGCCGTGAAGTTGATGTCGGTACACAAGTCAAAAGGACTCGAATTTCCCGTTGTTATTTACCCCTTTGTTGCTACACCGCGAAATGCTCCACCAGAGAAGTTGTGGATTCCGAACGAAGCAGAAGACATAGAATTACCGCTCACCTTAATCGATTCGAACGCAAAATTGGACGTATTGAACGACACGGCTGGTGCTGTTTTCACAGAAGTACAGCAACAGCGACAAACGGATAAAATGAATCAGTATTATGTGGCGTTTACTCGCGCTGAGGAACATTTACATATTGTGACAGTTCCGCCGCCGAAATCGAGTTCAAATCCGTTTAACATTGAAACTATTTTGACCAATTTTGCGACCGATTCTGGTATGCAAGCGTTAGAATCGCAATCGTTTATTTTTGGAGATGATACAACTTCAAAAACAGCCACTACCGACAGCATCTCTGTGGATTATTTATCGCGAACACCTCAGAAAGAACAGCGAAATGCCATAAAAATTGCCGATCGAGCCGCACTGCTGTGGGGATCAGCTGCCGAGAAAGCGCTGGCAACAGGGATTTTACTGCATGAATTATTAGCCGAAGTAAAACAGCAAGAAGACGTGCAAAACGTGATCGAAAAAGCCGTGCAATCGGGCAAGTTAACAACCGACGAGTTAGCGCCGATCAGCGTACAAATGCAGAAAATAGTTGCGCATCCCGACTTAAGCGAGTTTTTTAGTCGCGACGTTAAAACCATAACCGAACAGGCTATACTTTCAGCTCATGCACCGATCTTAAAACCTGATCGCGTGAGTTTTTTGAATAAAAATCAGGTTGCATTATTGGACTACAAAACCGGAAGTAAACGCGGTGAACACGCGAAACAATTGGACTCATATGCAGCAGTTTTGCAAGAAATGGGATTAGAAGTTGTAAAGAAAGCCTTGGTTTATACTTCGGAAGAACTGGAGGTTGTATTAGTTCCCTAAAGCGACAAAGAATATATTGCTAACCGCGCAAAGAAAGCAGTTCCGATAAAATTTTTAAATCGAACTTAGGTTCATAACTTTGGCAGACAAATAAAAAAAGTATGTACGGCAAAATTCAACAGCATTTGCAAGCAGAGCTTGAGCAAATTCGCGAGAACGGATTGTTTAAACAAGAACGCATTATTACATCTCCACAAGGGGCAGAAATAACCATTTCAACAGGTCAGACGGTTTTAAATTTCTGTGCGAATAACTATTTGGGATTGTCGTCGCATCCAGAAGTGGTACAAGCAGCAAAAGATGCATTAGATACGCACGGTTTTGGAATGTCGTCGGTGCGGTTTATTTGTGGAACTCAAGACATTCACAAGCAGTTAGAGCAAGCCATTGCCGACTTTTACGGAACGGAAGACACCATTTTGTACGCTGCAGCTTTTGATGCAAACGGTGGAGTTTTCGAACCGCTGTTGGGCGAACACGATTGCATTATTTCCGACAGTCTTAATCACGCTTCGATTATCGATGGTGTTCGTCTGTGTAAGGCAGCACGTTATCGCTACGAAAACAACAACATGGCTGATTTAGAACAACAACTAATTGCAGCTACCGAGAAAAACCACAGATTTAAATTGATAGTAACCGACGGTGTATTTTCGATGGACGGACTGGTTGCTCCTTTAGATCAGATTTGTGACTTGGCCGAGCGTTACGATGCTTTAGTGATGGTGGATGAATGTCATGCAGCGGGATTTATCGGAGCTACTGGTAAAGGAACGCTGGAAGCAAAAAACGTTATGGGTCGTGTGGATATCATAACGGGTACCTTAGGTAAAGCTCTGGGTGGCGCGATGGGCGGATATACAACAGCAAAGAAAGAAATCATCGAAATTTTACGTCAGCGCTCGCGCCCGTATTTGTTTTCTAACTCGTTGGCACCAGCAATTGTAGGCGCTTCGTTAAAGGTTTTTGAACTGTTGAAGACCGATACAAGCTTACGCGACACGTTGGAATTTAACACAAATTATTTCAAGAATGGAATGAAAAAAGCAGGTTTTGACATCATTGATGGCGATTCGGCAATTGTTCCAGTGATGTTATACGACGCAAAATTGGCACAAAATATGGCTGCAAAACTGCTGGAAGAAGGGATATACGTCATTGGCTTTTTCTTCCCAGTTGTTCCCAAAGAGAAGGCAAGAATTCGCGTTCAATTGTCGGCAGCACATACTGTTGAGCATCTAGATAAAGCGATCCAGGCATTTACTAAAGTTGGGAAAGAACTTTCTATAATTTAAAAGAATTTTTATATTCTTTCACGATTTTTAACAGATACTTTTTTTATAAGAAATATCAACTTACTTTTGCCAGAACTAATTACGTAACTAAATAACTCAAGTATGAAAAATCTTAACAAGTTTTTTGCTGCTTCGTTGTTAGTACTAGGCCTCAGCGCTCAGGCGCAAGATGGTGACAACCCTTGGGCATTGTCGTTTGGTGTCAATGCTGTTGACACGAGAACTAGCGCTAATGGAAGTGGTGTTTTTGATCAACCCTTCAAAGTAAAAGACAACTGGAATATCTTTCCCTCTGTTTCTTACGTTAGCCTAAACCGCTATTTGGCGGATGGTTTCTCTGTTGGTGCAACGGGTTCTATAAACAGAATCACTAAATTGGTTTATCAGTCTGATGTAAATCCTATGGATTATGTGGCGGTAAATCCTGGAGATTTAGAATATTATGCACTTGACGGACACATCCGTTATAGCTTCATGCCATTAATCAAATCTAAGGTTATTGAGCCTACATTGAGCATTGGTGGTGGTTACCAGTGGGTTGGTGATTTCGACGCAGCTACCTTGAACGGTGGTGCAGGTTTAACTTACTGGTTTGCAGAAACTGTAGGTCTTTCTTGGCAAGCAGTTTACAAATATTCATTTGCAGACAACCGCGCAAACGCCGACCGTGCAACAGGTATTCCAACGCATTTCCAACATTTAGTTGGTTTGACTTTTAGATTTGGTGGAGTTGATACTGACAACGACGGTATTTACGACAAATACGATGCTTGTCCAGATGTAGCAGGTCCTAAAAACCTTAATGGTTGTCCGGATACAGACGGAGACGGCGTTCTTGACAAAGACGATTCATGTGTTGACGTAGCTGGTTTAGCTGCATTCGCTGGTTGTCCAGATACTGATGGCGACGGAATTCAAGACAGCGAAGATGCATGTGTTGATGTTGCAGGTATTAAGTCATTGAAAGGTTGTCCAGATGCAGATGGCGATGGAATTGCCGATAAAGACGATAAGTGTCCAACTACCAAAGGTCCAAGAGATAACCAAGGTTGTCCTTACCCTGATACAGACGGAGACGGAGTTCTTGACAAAGACGATAAGTGTCCAAACGTGAAAGGTGTAGCTTCTAACAACGGTTGCCCAGAAGTAGCAATCACTTCTGAAGCTGTAGACCGCTTAAACGCTTACGCTAAAACAATCTTGTTCAATAGCGGTAAGTCTTCATTCAAGCAAGAAACTTTCGCAGTACTTCAGTCAATCACTGCAATCTTGAAACAATATCCAACTGCAAAATTCTCTATCGAAGGTCACACCGACAGCGATGGTAAAGATGCTGCTAACCAGAAATTATCTGAGGAGCGCGCTGCAGCTGTTAAAAATTACTTGATCGAAAATGGTGTTGCCGCTAGCCGATTAACTTCTGCTGGTTTTGGAGAAAGCAAGCCAATCGATTCTAACAAAACAGCTAAAGGAAAAGCTAACAACCGTCGTGTTGAGGTGAAATTAGTAAACTAATTCCACTACTATAAAGTACTAAAAGGCTGCTATATGCAGCCTTTTTTTATGCGCTTTTTTAAGATTTCCGTTTCTTAACCAAAGCTGTTCAAGGTTTTCACCTTCCTTTTCTACATCATAAAAACAATAGCTTTTCAAGCTCTATTTCTCTACTTTTTGTAGCTTTCGCTTGATTTTAAATTCCGAGAAAACCGCGGAACAAAGTAATCTTTCAAAATCGTTAAGTTTGTTTTGTACGCTTTTTCTGAATTGATTTCCATACGTATTAAATTTGAAAACGTGCTTTCGACCGTAAAATCACGTGAACAAGGCACTATTAAAGTGCAACCCGAATAATCTTTTTTCTATCCAAAGCAGCAAAATCAATGGCAGCTAATACCTTTCTACAACTTTTAAGTGCCGAAATGTTCGCACACCGCGAGAAAATAGGAGAATGGCCCATAGTGATTCTTCCCAGCAAACGCGCCAAAATTTTTCTGCTTCGCGAACTGCGAGCCAACTGCCAAACTCCCGTTTTTGCACCCGAAATCTGGAGCGTCGAAGAATTCATTTCAAAGGTTAGTGGAGCTAATCCTATAGAAGAACTCAACTTATTGCTCGAGTTTTACAACGTCTACAAGTCCGTTACTAGCCACGAAAACATTCAAGATTTCTCGTTTTTCGCCAATTGGGCACCAACTGCACTAGCCGATTTCAACGAAATCGACCGCTATCTGCTCAATCCAGACGCGATATTCGACTACCTGAAAGCCATAGACGACATCAAAAAGTGGGGCGCAAACCCCGACGATACGCCGCTGCTTAAACGTTATCTCAACTTTTGGAACCAACTTCCAAAATACTATTATGCGCTCAAAGAACGCTTACTGCAGCTCAATCTCGCTTATCAAGGATTGGCATATCGCCTCGCAACCGAGCAAATCCAAGCGTTTGCAGCTAATACCAACGAACACTTCTTCTTCGCTGGATTTAACGCCTTAAATGCCGCCGAAGAACGCATCATCAAAAGTCTGATGGAACTTGGCAAAGCACAGATTTTTTTCGATATCGATAAAACCTTATTCGCCGATAAAACACACGACGCAGGACTATTTCTGAGACGCTACGCCACAACCTGGCCGCAGTTTCGATCACAAAACATGAATTTTATCACCGATGCGTTCAGTCAACACAAAGAAATCAATTGCCTCGGAACTACCGGACGCATCGGACAAGTGAAAATTGCCGCGCAAATCCTGAACGAATGGGTTCAGCAAAATCCTGAACATCTTTCTAAAATAGCAGTAGTCTTAGCCGACGAATCGCTGCTGCAACCGCTCTTAGCTGCGCTACCCTCGCATATCGAAACACTGAATATTACGATGGGCTTGCCGTTAGAAAAGTCCTCGGTAGTACAGTTGTTTAAAGATATTCTTCGCATGCAACTTGCCGCAAAACAACGAAAAGGCGGCAGTATTTACCACCGCGATTTGCTTCGCGTACTGTCGCACAATTTCATTTCCGGAAGGCAAGCCAACAAAATCTTGCAGTATTTAACCGAAAATAACATTGCCTTCTGCAACAGCAACAGGCTACTTCAACGCACCGAGGATCCGCTCCTACGCGCCATCCTAACCGATATCGAACCCAACGGAAGTAATCTGCCCGCGTATCTCACCACGATCATCAACTTGCTCAAACCCACGCTTTCCGTAGAGCAACGCGAAAGCAGATTGCAACTGAGCTATCTCTTCGAATTTGCACGCGTTGTGGCCAAATGGTCCGAATACCTCGAAACCGCACAGCAACAAATTACACTCGATATCGACCAAGCCATTCAAATTCTAAAACAACTGCTTAAAACCGTCACCGTTTCTTTTGAAGGAGAACCGCTCGAAGGACTCCAAATTATGGGTATTTTAGAGTCTAGAACGCTCGATTTCGAACGCGTCCTAGTCTTGGGTCTAAACGAAGGAAAACTGCCCGCAGGAAAGAGTTTTAATAGCTTTATTCCGCACGATGTGAAACGCGAACGCGGATTGCCAACCTATCGCGAAAAAGACGCTATTTTTTCCTACCACTTTTACCACTTGCTCCAACGTGCCAAACACGTAGATCTCATCTACAATCTCGATACCGAAGGCTTCGAAAGTGCCGAACGCAGCCGCTTTATCACGCAATTGCTTTTCGATCCCTCACCCAACCACCAAATAACGGAACGTATTTTCAACACTTTCGTTGAAGCCAAAGCCGAAGCGCCTCAAGAAATCATTAAAACGCCCACACTAATCAATCAAATCAAGCAATTGCTCGCCCACGGTTTGTCTCCATCGGCAGTCGATTCGTATTTGAGAAGTCCGCTCGAGTTTTACAAACAGTACCTGCTCGGCTTGCGACCCGAAGACGAAGTCGAGGAGAACATCGCGGCAAATACGCTCGGGACGATCATTCATAACGTATTCGAAAAGCTCTACGAACCGTATCTAAATCAGGTGCTTACAACCAATTTCTATGACAAAGCGCTCGCACTTTTCCCCGAATTGCTGCAAAAAGAAGCCGAGATTTTATTCAAAGAAGGCGATTTGGCTTTCGGACAAAATTTCCTCGAAATTAGTTTTGCTCGAACCACCATTAAATCCTATCTCGAGGCCGAACGTGCCTTAGTTGCTACTGGAAATACATTGATTATTAGACTTTTAGAACAAAAACTTTCTGCCGATTTATCCGTGCCAGAATTCGATTTTCCAGTGCGCGTTTCCGGTAAAGTCGATCGTATCGATGAGCTAAACGGAACCATTCGCGTGCTCGATTACAAAACGGGCCGCGTAGATCGAAATTATCTCAAGTTCGATGCCGCCGCACAACACGAAGCCAATCTTAAAGAAAGCAAGGTTTTACAGCTGCTTACCTACGCTTTTGCAGCCGCCAGCGGAACGCCATTTAAAACGTTCGAGGCTGGAATTATTTCGTTGCGAAGCCCAAAAGAAGGCGCCATTGTGCTGCAACTTAAAAACTTTGCCGCCTCGGATACCGTGATCGATCAAGCGGTTTTTGACCAGTATCAACAAGCCATGACGTACGTGATTAGCGAAATGCTCAATCCCGACGTTCCGTTTACCGCCGATCGAAAGAAGGAAAAAAAGTAAATTTTACCGAACGATTTTTAGTGGTTTTTTGGGCAGCTTTTCGCGCTTTTCGTTTCAATTTGGGCGCGCAACGGCGGTTCCGGCAGCTTTTGCATACAGCTTCCGTTGGTCGCAGCACCCAAAAAGCCTCCACACGCCCTTGCACGGCCCGTATTTCCACTGCAATCGCGGCTGCGGGCAATCGTTATCAAGATTTCAGTTTCTTAACCAATTTCAAAAATCTGCTCACGGCCGCAGTGTATCGTTCCGGATCTTCAATGTGCGACATATGTCCCTCTTCGCACACGACCAATTCGGCCGAAGAGCCAAGCAACTGTTCTTGAATTCCAGTCAGCGGCAAGACCGGATCTAGTTTTCCAGCGATGTACATTATCGGAAACGGCGCAAAGTGAATAATCACCTCACGGTCTTTCCGAATTTTCATGCCTTCCAAAGCTGCAACAATACCTTGTACCGGTGTTTGCAAGGCTTTTTCGCGCAGTCGTGCAATTTCTTCTTTGCAACGCTCGCGACTCGCTTCGCTAAACAAATTAGCAATCGATAAGTACACAAAAGTGCGGTGATCTTGTTTTACGGCAGCAATCGCCCGATCGCGATTTATCTTTCGTTCTTCCGAATCGGCCACAGCAGTCGAATTTTGCATGATCAGGGCTTTTACGCGTTCCGGATAGTATTCGGCAACAGCCAAAGCCACATAACCACCCATGGAATGACCGAGGAAAACCGCGTTTTTTATTTTGAGTTGGTCCAGTAAATCCACAACCATATCGGCCTGATCTTCCATGGTATGCACGTAGCCTTTCGACTCGGTTTCGCCGTGTCCGAGCAAATCAACGGCAATTACCTTGTAGGTTTTACTCCACAATTCCAAAAACGGTTCAAACATCGATCGGTCTTCTAAAAAACCGTGCAACAAAACTAAAGCCGGTCCGCGACCAACAATTTCATATCCTACCGAAACGCCTTTGTACGTTCGAATCATCCGCGCATTAATTCTTCAATTTCTTCAATTTCAATCGGAATATTCGCCATTAAATTAAGTGGCGCACCCGATTCTTGTACCACAACATTGTCTTCCAAACGAATACCAAATTTCTCCTCAGGTATATAAATTCCAGGCTCTACCGTGAAAACCATATTGGCTTCCATAGGCAAGTGCAACAGTCCGTAATCGTGTGTATCGAGTCCTAAATGGTGCGAAGTGCCGTGCATAAAATACTTTTTGTACGCGGGCCAATCCGGATTTTCATTTTGTACATCGGCTTTATCGATAAGACCCAATCCGAGCAATTCCGACGTCATGAGTTTTCCCACTTCTTTGTGATATTCTTTCCAAAGCGTGCCGGGAGTCAGCATTTCGGTTGCCTCGTTTTTTACGCGCAAAACAGCGTTGTATACAGCTTTCTGACGTGCATTGTACGTTCCCGAAACCGGAATGGTGCGCGTCATGTCGCTCGAGTAATTTGCGTATTCGGCAGCCAAATCCAACAAAATCAAATCGCCTTCGCGGCAAATCTGGTTGTTTTCAATGTAGTGCAGCACGTTGGCGTTGTTACCCGAAGCAATAATGGGCGTGTAGGCAAATCCTTTGGAACGGTTACGCACAAATTCGTGCAAAAACTCGGCTTCAATTTCGTATTCGGTGACGCCGGGTTTCACAAAAGGCAATACACGTCGGAAACCGCGCTCGGTAATCGAACAGGCGTGTCTAATCAAATCAATTTCTTCCGGCTCTTTAATCGAGCGGATGTACTGCAAAATCGTATTACTTTTTGCCACCTGATGTGCCGGATATTTTGCTTTCCACCACTTCACAAAACGGTCTTCACGGGTTTCAACTTCCACATTCTGGCGGTAGTGTTCGTTGGTGTTTATGTACATGATTTCCACATAGGTCATCACTTCTTTCAATACCTTTTCAAAATCCGATAACCAAAAAACCGATTTGATTCCCGAAACCTCGTACGCACGTTCTTTGGTTAACTTTTCGCCTTCCCAAACGGCAATATGTTCGTTGGTTTCGCGCAAAAACAAAATTTCGCGCAGGTGTTCATATGGAGCGTCCGGACACAAGAGTAAAATACTTTCCTCCTGATCAACGCCCGTGAGGTAAAAAATATCGCGGTGTTGCGCAAAGGGCAAGGTGCTGTCGGCCGAAACCGGATAAATATCATTAGAATTAAATACCGCTACCGACGATGGTTTCATCTGGCTGGTAAACTTGCGGCGGTTCTTTACAAATAAGTTCTTGTCGATAGGTAGATATTTCATAGCGTTTACGTGTAAGAATAGGGTTGTAAACTTACCCAAAAATCTCGATTCAGGCGTTGCCAAGCCAACGATTTCGCAGTAGTGAGCAGATATTTTTTCGAAATGCGTTCAACAAAAGCTAAAATCATTTTAAAACGGGTATAAATAACAAAGTAAACGTTGTAGTATAGGTCGGCTTGCAGTACTTTTGTGCGATTTTAACACTAAACTGACCCACGATGTCAAACAATGGTATGCTCAAATCGTCGATAGCTCGAAAGGTAGCCATGGCGCTTTCCGGATTATTTTTGATATTATTTTTAGGACAACACTTTTTTATCAACTCCATGTCGGTAGTATCGCCAGATACTTTTAACGAGATTTCTCATTTCATGGGTTACAACCCCGTAGTGCAATTTGTATTGCAACCGATTTTGATTTTCGGTGTAATTTTTCACTTCTGCATGGGATTATATCTCGACTACCAAAACAAAAAAGCTCGTCCGATAAAATATGTGAAGAACAACGGCGCCGCGAACGCTTCCTGGATGTCTAGAAATATGGTCATCACCGGAATTGTTGTTTTGGCATTCTTAGGTTTGCATTTTTACGATTTCTGGGTTCACGAAATGAACGTGAAGTACATCAATGTGCAACCAGAAGATCCGACGCGTTATTACGAAGAACTTCGTCAGAAATTCGTTGATCCGGTTCGAGTAGGTATTTACGTGGTTTCTTTTGTGTTGCTGGCACTTCACTTGCTCCACGGGTTTATGTCGTCGTTCCAATCTATCGGATTCAACAATAAATACAGCCGCAGTTTGCGCGGATTTGCATACGCTTTTGCCATTTTGGTACCAGCGGGCTTTGCGCTAATTGCTTTATATCATCATTTCACCATTTAATCAGTTTTTGCTATGGCTTTAGATTCTAAAATACCCGCAGGTTCAATTGATCAGAAATGGACGAACTACAAAAATAAAATCAACCTTGTAAACCCGGCCAACAAACGAAATCTAGACATTATCGTGGTTGGAACAGGTTTGGCAGGAGGTTCGGCTTCGGCCACTCTAGCCGAATTAGGTTACAACGTAAAAGCGTTTTGTTTTCAAGATTCGCCACGTCGCGCTCACTCTATCGCAGCACAAGGCGGTATCAACGCGGCAAAAAATTACATGGGCGACGGTGACTCGGTGTT
This sequence comes from Flavobacterium aurantiibacter, assembly GCF_002251775.1. GTDB lineage: Bacteria > Bacteroidota > Bacteroidia > Flavobacteriales > Flavobacteriaceae > Flavobacterium > Flavobacterium aurantiibacter. The sequence continues at coordinate 23,469 of NZ_NOXX01000196.1, read as the reverse complement.
CCGACTCTTTTACGATACGGTAAAAGGCGGCGATTACCGCGCTCGCGAAGCTAACGTATATCGTTTAGCTGAGGTTTCTACAAACATTATCGACCAATGTGTTGCGCAAGGTGTGCCACTAGCTCGCGAATACGGCGGATTACTCGACAACCGTTCGTTTGGTGGAACGCTCGTTTCTCGTACGTTCTATGCTAAAGGACAAACCGGACAGCAATTGCTACTGGGTGCTTACTCGGCCATGAACCGCCAAATTGCACGCGGAAAAATAAAAATGTACGCGCGTCATGAAATGCTTGAGTTGGTAGTAATTGACGGAAAAGCGCGTGGTATCATTGCAAGAAACTTAATGACTGGCGCGATCGAACGCCACTCAGCACATGCAGTTGTTATTGCAAGTGGTGGCTACGGAAACGTATTTTTCTTGTCGACCAACGCTATGGGTTCAAACGTAACCGCTGCTTGGAAAGTGCACAAAAAAGGAGCATACTTCGCAAATCCGTGCTACACGCAAATTCACCCAACTTGTATTCCGGTTTCAGGTGATCACCAGTCGAAACTTACTTTGATGTCGGAATCGTTGCGAAACGACGGACGTATTTGGGTTCCAAAATCACTGGAAGACGCAAAAGCTATTCGCGAAGGACGCAAAAAACCAACGCAGTTGTCTGAAGAAGAAAGAGATTACTACTTGGAAAGACGTTATCCAGCGTTTGGAAACTTAGTTCCGCGTGATATTGCTTCGCGTGCAGCAAAAGAGCGTTGCGATGCCGGTTATGGAGTTAATAAAACAGGTGAAGCTGTGTATCTTGATTTCGCTTCTGCCATCGAGCGTTACGGCAAAGATCAAGCGCGTATTCGCCACCTCGACGAAAACAACAAAGAATTAGTTCTAAAACTTGGAAAAGAAGTAATCGCAGCTAAATACGGGAACTTATTCCAGATGTATGAGAAAATCGTAGATGAGAATCCGTACGAAACACCGATGATGATTTATCCAGCGGTACACTACACTATGGGTGGCGTTTGGGTAGATTACAATTTGATGACCACGATTCCAGGTTGTTTCGCCATCGGTGAAGCTAACTTTTCTGATCACGGAGCAAACCGTTTGGGAGCTTCGGCTTTGATGCAAGGATTAGCCGACGGTTATTTCGTTCTTCCTTACACTATCGGGGATTATTTGGCGCCAGACATTAAGCTAGGAAAAATCCCAACAGATACACCGGAGTTTGAAGAAGCAGAGAAATCGGTTCGCAACCAATTAGAGAAATTCGTTTCAAACAAAGGAACGCAACCGGTTGATCATTTCCACAGACGTTTAGGAAAAATTATGTGGGATAAAGTTGGTATGGCTCGTAACGAGAAAGGTTTGAACGAAGCCATCAAAGAAATTGCCGAATTGCGTGAAGATTTCTATAAGAATGTGAAAGTTCCTGGAACACTCGACAGCTTTAACCAAGAGTTAGAGAAAGCGATGCGTGTTGCCGACTTCCTTGAATTGGGCGAGCTTTTCGCGAAAGATGCGCTGCACCGAAACGAATCGTGTGGTGGTCACTTCCGTGAAGAGTATCAAACTCCAGACGGCGAAGCACTTCGCGACGATGAAAATTTTGCATACGTAGCTGCATGGGAATACAAAGGAAAACCAGCTGATGCCGTTTTACATAAAGAACCATTAGTTTACGACAACGTAAAACTCGTAACTCGTAGCTACAAATAATTGATACCAAACAGCCGCAAGGCAAAAAAGATAAGATATGAAACTTAATCTAAAAATTTGGAGGCAGAAAAACGCACAAGATCAAGGCAAGATGGTCGATTATGCGATCGATAATGTATCGCCTGATATGTCGTTTTTGGAAATGCTAGACGTTTTAAACGACGATCTTATTCAAAAAGACCAAGATCCTGTTGCTTTCGATCACGATTGTAGAGAAGGAATTTGCGGGATGTGTTCGCTTTACATCAATGGCGAAGCACACGGACCCGACCGCGGTGTAACCACGTGCCAGTTGCACATGCGTAAGTTTAAAGACGGCGATACGATTTTCATCGAGCCGTTTCGCGCGAAAGCGTTTCCAGTGATTAAAGATTTGGCTGTAAACCGTTCGGCTTTTGATCGAATTCAACAAGCGGGTGGTTTTATTTCGGTAAATACTTCTGGAAATACGCTTGATGCGAACGCGATTCCAATTCCAAAACATGACGCCGATCGCGCTTTTGATGCGGCAACTTGTATTGGTTGTGGCGCTTGTGTAGCAACGTGTAAAAACTCGTCAGCTATGCTGTTTGTGTCTGCAAAAGTAAGTCAGTTTGCTTTGCTTCCACAAGGACGCGTAGAAGCCACGGATCGTGTATTAAACATGGTGCGCCAAATGGACGAAGAAGGATTCGGAAACTGTACCAATACAGGCGCTTGCGAAGTGGAATGTCCGAAGGGGATTTCGCTTGAGAACATCGCAAGAATGAACAGAGAATACCTAGCGGCAAGTTTAAAATAAGATTTACAACGTACATTTTTGAGACGCATCCATTAGTTTGGGTGCGTTTTTTATTGTAAATAACTAAAGATTCGATCTTTACAAATCCAACACGAACATTGAAAGTCAATGAAAAATTTATCCTTTTCAATTCTGCTCATTATTTTTTGTAATGGGCTTTTTTTTGCGCAAGACTTAAAACTAATAACCTACAACATTCGTTTAGATCTCGAATCTGACGGAGAAAACAAATGGCAAAACCGAAAAGAATTTCTTTGTTCACAATTGGGTTTTTATGACCCCGATATTTTCGGAATTCAAGAAGCGTTGCCCAATCAAGTTATCGATATTAAATCGGCTTTGCCAGAATACAACTATGTTGGAATAGGTCGTGATGGCAACGGAAAAGGCGAATCGTCTAATATCTTCTTTAAGAAAAACCGATTTGAAGTACTTACCAGCGATACCTTTTGGCTTTCTGAAACTCCCGAAATTATTTCAAAAGGTTGGGATGCAGCACTCAATAGAATTTGTACTTACGTTCTATTAAAAGATAAAGAAACAAAGCAAACCTTCTGGGTTTTCAACACTCATTTAGACCATCAAGGCGATATAGCCAGAACCAAAGGAATAGAAGTAATTCTCTTAAAAATCAAAGCGCTCAACACCAAAAATTATCCTGTCGTTTTATTAGGTGATTTCAATTCAGAACCTACAGAAGAACGAATTATCAATTTAAAGAAATTGATGATCGACAGTCAAGATATTTCCGATCAAAAACCTTTTGGTCCAAGTGGTACTTTCAACGCTTTTAAACATAATGAAGCAGTCACAAAACGCATTGATTACATCTTTTTATCAAAGGGAAATTCGTTTAAAGTGAATAAATATGCTGTTTTGAGCGACTCTAAAGATTTAAAATACCCTTCAGATCACTTGCCGGTTTATGTTGAATTGACGTTTAATTAATTGCAGTCTTTAAGTTTGATGAAAACTAGCGACACCATCTCGGCAACCTTCTTCAAAAAACCCAACAAGTACACAATTGACATTAAGTCCAAATACAATCCGCAGTATCATGCGGGTGGTACTAACGGTTTACTAGACGGCATTTTCGGCACAACCAATTGGTGCAAAGGCGATTGGCAAGGTTACCACAGTCAGGATTTTGAAGCCGTTGTCGATTTGCAGGAAATTAAATCCATCTCCGAAATTCATTCCAATTATCTGCAAGACCAACGTTCATGGATTTTAATGCCAACAAAAGTGGAATATTACACTTCCGTGGATAATGTCAATATTACTTCACTTGGAATTAGCAGTAATGACGTAAATCCTAAACAAGAAGAAAACAGCATTAAAGATTTCCGATGTATCTCAACACCAATAAATGCGCGATATGTAAAAATCAAAGCCTATAACTTTGGCAAACTACCCGAATGGCACACAGGTTTTGGTGGCGATGCTTTTATTTTTATTGATGAAATAACAATAAAATAGATTTTTAATTTTATTCATCCAAGTAAACCCTTCAAGAGTTTTAAACTCTTGAAGGGTTAAATGAATTTTATCCAATTTAAAAAAATGAAAACAGCTCTAATACAAACCACATTATTCTGGGAAAACCCAACCGAAAACAGGCGGCATATAACGCAAAAGATTAACGATTTACCCGCAAACGTCGATTTAATCGTACTACCCGAAATGTTTTCGTCCGGTTTTACCATGAACCCTACAGCGGTTGCCGAAACCATGAATGGCGAAACGATAATGGAGCTAAAACAGTTAGCAAAGGCGAAAAATTGCGCCATTACAGGAAGTTTAGTTATCGAAGAACACGGAAAATTCTACAACCGATTGGTTTTTATATTTCCCAACGGCGCGGTTCAACACTACAACAAACGCCATTTGTTTACGCTAGCGGGCGAGCAGCAAAATTTCGAAGCGGGCAATCGTCGGGAAATTATTCTGTACAAAGGAATTCGTATCATGCCGCAGATTTGCTACGATTTGCGCTTTCCAGTTTTTAGCAGAAATAACAACGACTACGATTTATTGATTTACGTAGCGAATTGGCCCGAAACGCGTATTACCGCTTGGGACACGCTTTTGAAAGCACGGGCTATTGAAAATATGAGCGCAGTTATTGGCGTAAATCGGATTGGTGTTGATGGAAAAAACTTGTCGTATCCCGGCCATAGTGCGGTTATCGATTGTTTGGGAAATACCCAAGTACAGGTATTGAACGACGATCGTACTGAAATCGTGGAAATCGATTTTGAATTTCAGCGACAGCAAAGGGAAAAACTTGGGTTTTTAAACGATGCCGACGCCTTTGACTTGCGCTAACGCCTCAGATCGAAATCTTGATTAACATCCCAATTAGCGCGTACGTCGAGAAGTTCGGGGAAGTAAATGACCTCTTCGGGTTGTTTGTTTTCAAGAATATTTCCCGAATCAAAAACGCCGTTTCCGTTGGTGTCGACAATTACGCGAACATAAAATTTATTGGGTTCTAGGCCTTCAAAAAACACTTGTTGACTTTCCGAAACCACACTTTCGTAGAGAACTTTTCCTTTATCGTTGGTTAATTGTAGCAGCAGCGGCGATTTAGGGGCGTTTTTAAGCGATAACGTCAGATTTCCGAACTCGGATAAAGCACGAGTTCCAAAACTAAATTTAAGGCTATCGTTTTCTTGTCCGTAAATGTCTTGAACGGCTTTTGGAAGGATTTGTAAAACGTATTTGGCAACTTCCTCCTTTTTGAACTTTACAGTGGTTTTCAAATTAGCGAAGTCTTCCGTTAAGCTAAAATCAATCGGTTTTCCATTCTGCGTAAGCGAGATGAGCTCTTTGTTGATACGCGCTATTGGTGTCGAAGAAAGTAGTTCGAAATCTTCTCGCCACGCCAAAGTACCTGCTTTTACAGCAGAGATAGATAGGCTATCGGATGCTTGGAGTTTCGACTTGACCGTGAAGTCTTTTTGATAGGCACCTGAACGGATGCGTACGCCGATGGAGTCTTTTTTGCCCTGCGGAATAAAAACGTGCAACGAATCTTTGCCCGGAATTTTTGTAACCACGGGTTTTAAATCAGTTTTTGGAAATAAAATTTCGGCTTGAACTTGATCGGCCGTTCCGGAATATCCAATAAGTAGGCGGTTTGCCGAAGCCGACGATGCGTTTACAGCTTTGAAAGTGCTTTTAGCTTTAGATACGCGTAGTTGCTGACTTTCTGTATTAGGAACTTCGATAAAAGTGCTGCTAAATCCAATTTTCTCCGAAGCGGGTTCTAATTTGTAGTTTACAGTTTTTTCTTGGAGTGCAATAAGTTTGTAGGAACCGGCTTTTAAATACTCGAACTTAAAGTTGTTCAAACTGTCGCGCGTGGTAGTTACATAACGCGGTGCTTGTTTGTACACAAGTGAGTCGTTATAGCTTTCGTTTGCATCGTAAAGGAGTAAGCTAATTCCGGGATCGAGTTTGCGTTCGAGTGCATCGGAAACACGACCTTCCAGCGTAAGCGAATCGATGGTACTGCCGGTTGAAAAAACGTATCTAAAATTCTCTAGCGAAATGCCTTCGTTGTTATCTTGGATGCTGTTTCCGAAATTTAAACAATAGGTGGTGTTCGGTTTTAGCGTATCGCGAAAGCGTATGGTAAATTCTTTTGCAGCTACGGTAGGTGTAACGGTGGGCTGTTGTTTTAGTGGCGGCGAAACCACCAATTGTTTGCTAACGTCTTTGAATTTAACGTATTCGCTAAAACGGATTTTAATAACCTGACTATTGAAATTGGTCGAAAAGTTTTTCGGAGAGGCCGAAACTAAAACAGGAGGAATCGAATCTAAAGGTCCGCCGTTAATGGTGCCCACTTTCGCACAACGGCTAAAAATCAAAAGCAATAAGAGAACAATTGCGGTTAATTCTGCGATTTTCTTCATGGTGATAACGCCTTTTCAGGAAGGCAAAGTAACGACTATTTTTCAAGAAGCGTCTCACTTCCGCGCTTTAGACTTTGCAACAATTCAATAGTAGGAGATCAGCGATTAAAATTCTTTTAAAATTAAAACAACTCCGGTGGTAGGGCGCCTTCTAACAACAACAATTGCTTTTTAGCGGTCATGCCTCCGGCGTAGCCCACTAATTGGCCGTTACTTCCAATAACGCGATGGCAAGGAATTACGATTAGAATTGGGTTAGCTCCGTTTGCCGCTGCCACCGCACGAATCGTTTTGGGGTTGCCGTAAGCGGTGGCTAACTGGTTGTACGACAGTGTTTTTCCGTACGGAATGTGCTTCAACAATTTCCAGACTTGCATTTGGAATTCGGTTCCTTGTAAATCTAATGGAAGATCGAATGTTTGTCGTTTTCCAGCAAAGTACTCGTCTAATTGCTGAAAAACAGCGGTCAGAAATGAGTTGGGTTCGGAAACCGAATCGGTACCTGAAAAAGTTCGTATTTGTTGTAAGTGTCCGTTCGTTTCTTGAACGTACAAATTTCCCCACGGAGCCTTATAAATGGCAGCATGTTGCATTAAAGAGCTTTAGGTTAAGGAGCGAAACTGTAAATGTATGCTTCTAGGGCGGCGCGCTCTTCGTCGGTCATGGCTTTGGTGATTTCTAAATTCACCTTCATGATTTCGTACTTTTCCGGATCGATGATTGCGGGCGTTTCACCGCGCAAAAAAGCCTGCATATCAGCTTTTTCGGTTTTGTAAATCTGTGCCATTTCGCGAATGCTTGGCCCAATTACTTTTTGATCTTCTTTATGGCAAGCCGTACAATTTCCGCGACCTTCAAAAAGAACCTTTCCTTGTTCTACGATGTTTACTTCAGGTTCGGTTCCGGCTGGGTAATTTGAATTGGTTTTAGAAGCCTTTTCATTACAGGAAACCAAAAATAATAGCGCACTAGCTAATAATAAGTTTTTCATTTGTTGAGCAATTTTGCAGCGTGTAATGCGTGATAAGTGGAAATCAGATTAGCTCCGGCGCGCTTAATGCAGTACAATTGTTCGAGCATTACGGCATCGTGATCAACCCAGCCTTTTTCGGCAGCCGCTTTTAACATGGCGTATTCGCCCGAAACCTGATAAACCGACACCGGAATTAGTACGGCATTTCGAACTTCACGTACAATATCCAGATACGCCATTCCGGGTTTAACCATCACCATATCGGCGCCTTCTTCCACATCGCTGAGCACTTCTCTAATGGCTTCGAGTCGGTTGGCGTAATCCATTTGATAGGTTTTTTTATCTCGTGGAGCTTCTTCTGTACTCACAGGTGCTGAATCTAAGGCATCGCGAAACGGTCCGTAAAAAGAACTGGCGTATTTAGCGCTATAACTCATAATTCCTACGTCGTGGTAACCATTTTGGTCGAGCGCTTGTCGGAGTCGGAGTACGCGTCCGTCCATCATATCGCTTGGCGCCACGAAATCGGCACCGGCTTTTGCGTGGCTAACGGCCATTAAACACAAGGCATCGTTGGTGGCATCGTTATCGATTTTTCCTTTGGTGATGATTCCGTCGTGTCCGTATGAAGAGTACGGATCTAGTGCTACATCGGGCATAACCACCATTTCCGGAACCGCGTCTTTAATGCGTTTGATTGCTTCTTGCATGAGTCCGTTGTCGTTCCAAGCTTCTTTTCCGGTATTGTCTTTAAGATGGTCGGAAACTTTTACATAAATATTTACGGCTCGAATGCCTAGGTCGTATGCCTTCTTAACTTCATCTAAAGTATAATCCAACGAGTGTCGAAAAATTCCAGGCATTGAAGGAATGGGCGATTTCACGTCTTTTCCTTCGGCGATAAACATCGGCAACATAAAATCAGTTGGCGATAAGCTGGTTTCGCGTACAATGCTTCTGAGTGATTCGTTGGTTCGTAATCTTCTACCTCTATGTAATGGGTACATATTTTAGTTTTATTTTTAGCATACAGCTTTCAGCATACAGCTTTTAGCTAACCGCTAACTATTAATTTTTCTAATCAAAGAGCTGAGCATTTTTTTAATTTCTTCAATTTTTTCCGACAAGTGTTGGCTTTCGGTGTTGTCTATAAATTTTAATTCCGCAGATAGCATAATTTGGTATTCCAACTCATTTGCAGAACCAAACGCAAGATACTGAAATCTACAAAAATCCTTATCCGTGCTTCTTCCGCAACTTTCAGCGATATTCGTTGGAATCGAAGTAGCAGATCGCTTTTTTTGAATTGTTAGTACGTAGAGTTCTTCTTTAGGAAATTTTGTGTAAATCGCATAGATAGAGTTTACAAGTTCGGGAGATTTTTTCTACACATGAAGTGTTTTATAATCTCGCATGATTTTGGCTTATATTCTTTTATTTCTATCAAATTACCAACTGCTAACCGCTCACACCCAATCAATAGGCGTTTGTAAAACCGAAAGCAAACGCTCTTCTTCGCTGCCTGGTTCGGGATGGTGATCGTAAACCCACTGTACATGCGGCGGCAAGCTCATTAAAATACTTTCGATACGTCCGTTGGTTTTTAGGCCAAAAAGCGTTCCCTTGTCGTGAACGAGATTAAATTCTACATAGCGACCACGTCTGATTTCCTGCCAAGTACGTTGTTCCGCGTTAAAAGGCATATTCTTTCGTCTTTCAACAATCGGAACATAAGCTTCTAAAAACGAGTTCCCGACTGCGGTAACAAAATTGTACCAATCGGAAAGGGTCCTATTTTCGGTTGGTTTGCAATAATCAAAGAACAATCCTCCAACGCCACGCGCTTCGTCTCTATGTGTGTTACGGAAATACGTGTCGCATTGTTTTTTGTATTTGGGATAAAATTCGGCATCGAATTGATCGCACACGTTTTTACAAACTTGGTGAAAATGTATCGCATCTTCATCGAAGAGGTAATACGGCGTTAAATCTTGTCCGCCGCCAAACCAAGAATCGACTACGTTGTTTTCTTTGTCGTACATTTCAAAATACCGCCAGTTTGCGTGGACTGTTGGAGCCAACGGATTTTTGGGATGTAACACTAAACTGAGTCCGCAAGCGAAAAAATTTACATCGCCAACTTTAAAATACTGCTGCATGGCAATGGGCAATTCGCCGTGTACAGCCGAAATATTTACGCCCCCTTTTTCGAAGACCGCTCCGTTTTCGATGATGCGCGAACGTCCGCCACCACCTTCCGGGCGCGACCAAATGTCTTCGCGAAAGCGCGCCAAACCATCGACTTCCTCTAATTTAGCCGTAATTTGATCTTGTAGTTTTTGAATGTATTGGTAAAATTGGTCTTTCATTTATTCCAATGATTTCTTTTTGTTTAATGCGGTTGTTGCGTTCTGTGCGGTAACGATTTTCTTTCCTGTTTTCGATTCAATCTCTTTTCTTGTATTCCCAGCAATAGTTCCGCCTTGCTTAGCTATTTTTTTATTTTCTGCAAACGATTTAGGCTTCTTCTCCTTACTAATTTCGGTTGTTGTAGCTTCAGCAAGCATGTTTAACACAAGTTCTAAGTTACTCATGTTGTCGCGAAGATTTTGATTTTTTAAGCCTTTGAAGCTTTTATAATCCCTAACTGATAGCCCGCTCCAAGCTTTAGTGATTTCGTCCGTTAAAATTGCATACTCTTGCCCTTTCTTTACACCACGTTCAGCCCATTCGTCGGTGAGCTCTTTTCTTACCTCAATACTTTTAAGACGCTGATTAATCCATTCTTTTGAATAACCTTTTTTTAGATAGGTTTCCATTAATCGATCAAACCCTAACTCTGGATCTTCAATTTCGTCAATCCGTTCCCGACCTACTTGTGCTAACCAGAGCTTAAATGGTTCTGCTTTTTTGGACGGCACCGACTGTATTAACCGAAATAACTGCTCGGTATCGGCGACGTCTGTTTTATAGAATTTACCATCGGCAGACATCATTTTCAGTTGACTACAATTTGTAGCCAACTCACTTCCCTCCTTTTTCAAACGGAGTTTTAAAACGCTCCAGTACTTACGCGAATTTGCAGTTTCAGTTAGTACTTCGATAACATCAACAATTGAGAAATACCATTTTTCATCTTCTTCATTCCACAGCGAACGAATTTGCTTTTGTTCAAATAGTTTTATAGCGGTTTCTCTGGTCATGATTGCGATGTTTAACTACAATTGCTTAATTACCGTATTCCTTCACAGCTTCTATAAAAGCACCAGCGTGTTCAATCGGAATGTTTGGTAAAATACCGTGTCCTAGATTTACGATGTATTTGTCTTTACCAAACTCGTCGATCATCTGTTTCACCATAGCTTTTATTGTTGGAATTGGAGAAAGCAATCGCGATGGATCGAAGTTTCCTTGCAAAGTGATATTTCCGCCAGACAAATAACGTGCGTTTCTCGGCGAGCATGTCCAATCAACACCCAAAGCCGAAGCTTTACTGCGTCCCATTTCCTGCAAAGCAAACCAACAGCCTTTACCAAAAACGATAACTTTCGTAAGCGGAGCAAGCGCTTCAACGATTTGGTTGATGTATTGCCAAGAAAATTCCTGATAATCGGTTGGCGATAACATCCCGCCCCACGAATCGAAAATTTGTACAGCATTTACGCCGGCGGCAACTTTTGCCTTCAGATAATCAATGGTTGTATCTGTAATTTTTTGTAATAATTCGTGCGCAGCGGCAGGGTTGGTAAAGCAAAATCCTTTCGCCTGATCAAAACTTTTCGATCCGCGACCTTCAACAGCATAGCAAAAGATGGTCCATGGCGAACCCGCAAAACCAATCAGTGGAATTTCATCCTGAAGCAGTACTTTCGTTTGTTTGATTCCTTCCAAAACATAACCCAAACTTTCGGTTGCATCGGGAACAAATACACGATCAACGTCGGCTTGTGTTCGAATTGGATTTGGTAAAAACGGACCCACGCTTTCTTTCATCAATACTTCGATACCCATCGCTTGCGGAACCACAAGAATGTCGGAGAACAAAATAGCCGCATCAGGCGCAAATCGGCGAATAGGTTGAACGGTGATTTCTGCAGCTAATTCAGGGGTTTGACAGCGTGTGAAGAAATCGTATTTGTCGCGTAAAGCCATAAATTCTGGCAGATATCTTCCCGCTTGACGCATCATCCAAACCGGCGGACGATTTACCGTTTCACCGTTAAGTGCTCGTAGAAATAAGTCGTTTTTAATCATGAATCTGGTTTTTTGCCGCTCTTGACGGCGCTAGTTTAAAATATTTTAAAAGCGCATAAATCGTATTTTCGATTGTTGGCACCTTGGCAAGTACAATTTTATCAGTTCGGTTTTCCAAAGCAGCTGCGGTGGTTTCGCCAATGCAAACGCACACTTCCGTGGAAATGGGATTGTATTGCAAAAACGATTTTACCGCACTCGGACTAAAAAACAATAAGGCATCGAAACTGCGGTTTACCTTTAATGGAAATTCGGTGGTTTCGTATAATTCGTAAAAATTAGAATTTTCGGTTTGTGTTGCCAGAAATTCGGGAATTGTATCCAATCGTTGTTTGCCGCAGAAAAAAGTGAAAGATTGAAACGATAATAACTTCAACGATTCGACTAGAGCTGCCGCAGAATGTGAAACGTTTGCAACATTAAAACCTAAATGATTGAGTTTTTCCGCGGTTTTTTCGCCTACGCAGAAAATAACTTTTCCATTTAATTTGTCGACTAAATTCTGAGAAATCAAAGCTTGAACCGCATGCTGACTCGTAAAAATAACCGCAGGATTTACCGTATTTACTGCTGTTTGCAGATAGGTTATTTGGATAAGATCGGCTTCTACCAACGTAATATTGCAAGCCAGCAAAGTGCTCTTTTGCGCAGCCGACAGTTTTTTGGTAGAAAACACACTTATCATCGAATTACGATTTAGAAAGTTGTTGTTTAATGCGTTGCATCAGTTCTTTAGCGCCCAACTGCAAAAGTTCTTCTGCGAAAAGCGAACCGGCATGATTGCTTTCGTCTCGAGAAATAGTTTTCCGAATTTCCACTTTTTCTTTTCCGTCGAGAGAAACTAAATTTCCGTGAAAAACAACCGTATTTTCTTGAATTTCTGCGTAAGCGCCAATAGGAGCCGTACAACCTCCTTCGAGTGTTCTTAAAAAATCGCGTTCTATTTTAGTAGCCAAAGCGGTGTTTTCGTCGTTTAGATGTTGGAGTGCTTCGCGCGAAAAATCATCGTCGGAACGGCCACAAACTACCATTGCGCCTTGTGCAGGAGCGGGTAACATCCAATCAAGGATTTCGTATTTTTCGGGAAGTACATTGATGCGATCGAGTCCGGCGAGGGCAAAAATGGCACCTTTCCAGTCGGAATTCTCTAATTTTTGTAATCTAGAAACTACATTTCCGCGCAGGTCGGTTGTGCTGTCGTTCGGGAACTTATGCAACCACTGTGCGCGTCGGCGCAAGCTTCCTGTAGCAATAGTATTTGATTTTGCATTCGGGTTTCCCACAAAAATATCGTGCACTTGCGCGCGTTTGAGAACGGCAAATGTGCTTATGCCTTGCGGCAGTGCGGTTGGTACATCTTTCATGGAATGTACTGCAATATCCACCGTGTTTTGAAGTAAGGCAACATCTAGTGTTTTCGTAAAAATTCCGGTAATTCCGAGTTCGTACAGCGGTTTGTCGAGCTTTAGGTCGCCATCCGATTTTACGGCAACAATTTCGGTTTTGTACCCGAGTTTGTGCAGTTTTTCTTGTACGGTTTGTGCTTGCCACATCGCTAATTTACTGTCGCGAGTGCCTATTCTGATGGTTTTTGATTCGGGCAATTTTCTAAATTTTAATTTGAAAACGAAACAGAAGCTTTTTGTTCAGTTTCTGGGGTTTGTTCTAATTGAAAAATTTTGTTGATCAAGAAGATACTTTCTTCCACGGAAGTGTCGTCGTCTTTCAAATGGTTAGCAAAATGCGTGGTAATTTTTTGAATAATGCGATTGCTGATGATTTCGGCTTGTTCTTCGTTAAATCCGTTTAATTTTTTGGATTGAAAATCGATTTCCGAATTTTTAATCTCTTGCAATTTTTGTTTGAGTGCACTGATGGTTGGCGCAAACTTTCGCACTTTTGTCCATTCCAAAAACTCTTGTTTAACTTCTTCTAGAATGCGTTCAGCAGCTGGAATTTGAGCGCGTCTTTTTTCTAAAGTATCATCGGTAATTTTCGACAATTCATCCATGTGAATTAAAGAAACACCCTGGGTTTGCAATACGTTGGCATCGACGTTTTTCGGAACGGATAAATCCAGAATCAGTAACGGTTTTCTAAGGTTTAGAATATTGACATCTACAGTCGGGTTTTGGGCTCCAGTAGCTACAACAAGCACGTCGGACTGTTGAATTTCCGCTTGTAGTTCGCTAAAATCCTTAACCGTAAGGTTGAATTTTCCGGCAATACGCTCGGCTTTTTCTTTAGTGCGATTAATAAGCGTAATGTGCTTATTTTTTGTGTGTTTGATGAGGTTTTCGCAGGTATTTCGACCGATTTTCCCTGTTCCGAACAACAAAATATTTTTCTGACTTACTTCGGGAACATTGCGCAATATATACTGAACTGCTGCAAAAGAAACGGATGTTGCACCTGTAGAAAGATCGGTTTCGTTTTTGATGCGTTTCGACGCCTGAATGACGGCATTTACTAAACGATCGAGAAAAGTATTGATTAATCCGAAAGAACGCGACTGGTTGCAAGCGAATTTAATTTGAGAAATGATTTCGAAATCGCCTAAAATCTGGCTATCTAAGCCAGTTGCAACGCGAAAAACATGAGTTACGGCATCGCTAGATTTATATACGTAACCTACTTTTTGGAAGGCTTCGGCGGTACCGTTAGAATGGTCGCAAATGAGTTTTATGAGCTGATACGGATGTTCTGCAAAGCCGTAAATTTCGGTCCGGTTGCAGGTAGAATTAATCATCAACGATTCGATACCAGCGGCTTTCGCTTGCGCCAACAACAGGGGCTGCGCATCGGCAGGAACGGTAAACTGACCGCGGATCTCTGCATCGGCTTTTTTGTAGTTTAGGCCAACAACATAGAATGATGAATGTTTCGGTGTGTGAATCTGCTCCATAAATAGTTTACGCAATTCGGTTACAAAAATAAGTTTATCAAAATCTAAAAAATAACGCTGCAAGTTCCATTTTAATCGCTGGTAGCCTTTCAAAACCACATCGCAATATTTATCGTAAATTCAACTAACTTTGCAGCAGTAACAAGCCTTTTAAAACGCTTTATGTAGAATTATTCTAAATAAACCACTTGTTCTATTTTAAGGCTACTTACGAAAAAACATCGCTATGGGTTCATTTGAAGAGATAAAAATTGAGAACGATTTTTTTCTATTGCGATTTCAGAATCATTCCACTGAAACCGTAATAGAACAAAAAGCCATTCCTTTGGGATTTATTCAGTTTCATTTTTGTTTGAAGGGAACGGCTGTGCTTCACTTTAATGAAGGTTCTTATCAGTTGAATTTAGTGGAAGAACAGTCGTATTTACTGTATAATCCACAAAAAGAATTGCCTTTGCATTTGAAGATATCCCCAGACAGCTGGATTCTATCGGCGTTTCTCTCCATAAAAAAATTCCACTCGCTGTTTTCTACCGATGCACAACACATTAACTTTCTTACTGTCGAAAATCGGGATAAGAAATATTACGGCGAGTCGCGTGTGAGTCCGTCGATGGCTATCGTACTCAGCCAGCTTTTTCATTACAACTTACATCCGTCGATTAAAAATTTGTACTATCGCGGTAAAGCGTTTGAATTGCTGAGTTTGTATTTCAATAAAACGGAAGATCCTTCGGCAGAACAATGTCCGTTTTTACTCGACGAAGAGAACGTCATGAAAATAAAAAAAGCGAAAGATATTGTAATCCAAAACATGGCCGAGCCGCCCGGATTGCAAGAACTTGCCGATCGAGTTGGTCTTACGCTAAAGAAATTAAAACTCGGCTTCAAGCAAATTTACGGCGACACCGTTTACGGCTATTTGTTTGATTATAAAATGGACTATGCGCGCCAACTTCTAGATTCGGGTTCGTACAATGTAAACGAAGTAGGATTGAAGATTGGTTACAGCACGGGAAGTCATTTTATCGCGGCCTTCAAAAAGAAATTCGCTACTACGCCCAAGAAATATTTAATGTCGATTAATCCAACAGTTTCTTAATAAAAATCATATACAATGCAACAATCTAAAAGAGGGGTGTTATTGGTAAATCTGGGATCTCCAAAAAGCCCAGAGCCTAAGGATGTGAAGCCATACTTAGACGAATTTTTAATGGACAAATATGTTATCGACGTACCGTTTTTACTGCGTGCGTTGTTAGTTCGTGGAATTATTTTGCAAACGCGTCCGAAACGTTCTGCGGAAGCATACAAAAAAATATGGTGGAATGAAGGTTCGCCACTAATTGTTCTTTCAGAACGAATGCACAAGAAAGTTTCTGCACAAGCCGAGGTTCCCGTTGTTTTGGCGATGCGCTACGGTCAGCCGTCGATTGATTCTGGCTTGAAAGCACTTCGCGATCAAGGCGTAACCGAAGTTTTGCTGTTTCCGTTGTATCCACAATATGCGATGGCAAGCACCAAAACCATCGTAGAATTAGCGCAGAAGTTGGTTGCTGAAAAGTATCCGGATTTGCATCTGCACCACGTTCCGGCTTTCTACAACCAAAGAAGTTACATCGAAAATTTAGCAAGAAGTATTCGCGAAAAACTAGCAGGTTTTGAATACGACCATCTGCTGTTTTCGTACCACGGCATTCCGGAGCGTCATATTCGCAAAACCGACGTTACGAAATCGCACTGTAAAATGGACAGCAGTTGCTGCGCCACAAAATCGCCAGCGCACGAGTTTTGTTACCGTCACCAATGCTACGAAACTACGCGTCAGGTAGCCGAATTGCTGCAACTTCCGAAAGACAAATACAGCCAGTCGTTTCAATCGCGTTTGGCGGGCGACAAGTGGTTGGATCCGTATACCGACGTTGAAATCAATAAAATGCCGGCGAAAGGAATCAAGAAATTAGCGGTAGTTACGCCGGCTTTTGTATCGGATTGTTTGGAAACATTGGAGGAAATTGCAATGGAAGCCAATCACGAATTCAAAGAAAACGGCGGCGAAGAATTCATGGCAATTCCGTGTTTAAACGACGACGATACTTGGTGTGCTACGGTTGCCGAATGGATAAATGATTGGGCAGCAACAGGGAAAGTTTTTGCTCCAAGAACCGCTGAAGTAACGGCCTAATGTACGAGTATTTAAAGGCATTGCATCTCATTTTTGTGGTAACCTGGTTCGCTGGGTTGTTCTACATTGTTCGGCTTTTTGTGTACCAGACCGAAGTTTTCGATAAATCGGAAATAGAACGTCAAATTTTGCAACCACAATATAAATTAATGGCGTATCGATTGTGGTATATCATAACATGGCCTTCGGCAGTTTTAGCATCGATTTTCGCTTTTTGGATGCTGTTTTTCACTCCCGTCGGACGAGCTTGGTTAGAAACCGATTGGATGCAAGTAAAACTTGGGTTTGTAGCACTTTTATATGCTTATCAGTTAAAATGCCATCAGATTTATCGCAAGCTTCAGCGCGGCGAAAAACCCCATTCTTCGAATTTTTTGCGACTGTGGAATGAAGTAGCAACACTTATTTTGTTTGCCGTTGTATTTCTAGTGGTGTTGAAAAACGCTTTTAACTGGATTTTTGGAGTAGTTGGTATTATTGTGGTATCGCTTTTGCTGATGTTAGGATTCAAATTTTATAAAAATCTGCGCGCAAAACGAGGAACCTAATGCTAAAGTCGGTGAAGATAAAAAGGGTGTCGCTACGGATTCGAATCTTTCTTTCGATGATCGTACTCACGCTTATTGCTTCAGTTCTTATGGCGTCGATCTCTATTTTTCAGTTTAAACGCGAGGCAAAAGATTATCACCGCGAGCGTTTGGAACGGAAAGAAAATGCCATCAAAGAACACATCAACTACATTTTAGCCAACACGACGTATCCGCTTACCGAAGAAAATTTAGCACTGATTTTTAAAGATAAGATTCACGAATTGAGTAACATTCATGCGCTGCAAATCAACATTTACAGCCTCGACGGAAAGTTACTAAAGTCGTCGAAAGGTGCGTTTTCGGTCGATCAAGCTTCGCCACCCATACCCGATTACATTCTTCGTATCATGCGTGCTTCGCTCGAAAAACGCTATGTAGATGTACGTACTATTGAAGGAAAAAAATACCGTTCGTCGTATAGTCAGATTAAAGATTTGAAATTCAAACCACTGGGTATTTTAAACCTGCCGTATATCGAAGACGACGGTTTTTACGACCGCGAATTGAAAAACTTCTTGATTCGTTTGAGTCAAGTTTATTCGTTTATGTTGCTGATTGCCTTTGCGTTGGCTTACTTTTTGTCGAGTTTCATTACAAAATCTTTGAAGCGGATTTCAGATAAAATAACGGAGACTAATCTGAATCAGAAAAACGAGAAAATTGATTTGGACGATTCCAGTCGAGAGATTTCGCTACTCATAAACGCATACAATACGCTGGTCGACAAATTAGAGGATAGCGCGGCCAAATTAGCGCAAAGCGAACGCGAACAAGCCTGGCGCGAAATGGCCAAGCAAGTTGCGCACGAGATTAAAAATCCGCTTACGCCCATGCGTTTAACGGTACAGAGTTTTCAGCGACGTTTCGACCCGAACGACCCAGATATTCGTCAGAAAATGGACGATTATTCGAAAACACTGATTCAGCAAATCGACATCATGAGTTCGGTTGCCTCGGCTTTTTCCAATTTTGCTTCGATGCCTGCGCAACAGAATGAGACGTTAAATGTTGGAAAAGTCGTGGAGTTGGCGCTCGATATCTTTAATGAAGATTACATCGAATTGCAACTGCCCGACGAGAAAATCATTACTCGAATGGACCGAACGCAGCTTATTCGCATCATCACGAATTTGGTTAAGAACAGCATTCAGGCCATACCCGAAGAACAATCCGAAAAGAAAATACAAGTGCGGATACGGCGTGCGGGTAACGAGGTTGAAATCTCGGTTTCAGATAACGGAACCGGCATTCCGCCCGAAAACAGCGACCGTATTTTTGAACCCAAATTTACCACCAAAACCAGTGGCATGGGACTCGGACTGGGCATCATCAAAAACATTATCGAAAATTATTCAGGAACCATTACTTTTGAAACACAATTGGGACACGGAAGCACATTTTACGTGCGTTTACCCATCACAAAACTCGTAAAGCTATGACATTCGAAAACTTACAAACTAGTCAAACCGACGCTATTTTTCGCATTACCATCGACCGACCATCAAAACTTAATGCACTCAATAAAGCGACGATTCAAGCACTGCACGAGGCTTTCGCTTACGCAGAACAAAAAGCAGATGTTCGTGTAATTATTTTAACCGGAAGCGGCGAAAAGGCGTTTGTAGCTGGTGCAGATATTTCGGAATTTGCCGATTTTAATGTGAGCGAAGGTGCAGCATTGGCAGCCGAAGGTCAGCGTTTGTTGTTTGATTTTGTTGAACGCTTGTCGAAACCTGTAATTGCAGCCGTAAACGGTTTTGCTTTGGGCGGTGGCTTGGAGTTGGCTATGTCGGCACACATACGTATCGCTTCGACCAACGCCAAAATGGGATTGCCGGAGGTTACTTTAGGTGTAATTCCTGGTTACGGAGGAACGCAGCGTTTGGCTCAATTAGTAGGGAAGGGCAAAGCAATGGAGTTAATTCTATCGGCTTCGATGATTGATGCACAAGCGGCCCATCAATTAGGTTTAGTGAATAAAGTAGTCGATCAATCGGAGTTGCTCGTCGAGGCAGAAGCACTTGCGTCTAAAATTGCAGCAAATTCTCCTGCGGCCATTCGTGCAGCTATTCAAGCGGTAAATGCCGGCTATGATAACAGCCAGAACGGATTCGAAACAGAGATAAAGTTGTTTGGAACCTGTTTTGGAACAGCAGATTTTAAGGAAGGAACATCAGCCTTTCTTGAAAAAAGAAAAGCGGTGTTTACTGGAAATTAGTCGTTGAAAATAGCTTTCAGTTCCGTAGCTTCAGAGGGTTTCATTTTCCCAGCAAGCACTAAACTCAATTGCTTTCTGCGTAAAGCGGCTTCAAAACGCTGAATTTCTAATTCGGTTTCAGGTTTGATTGGTGGAACTTCAACCGGACGTCCTGTGTCGTCTACGGCTACGAATGTGTAAATAGCTTCGTTCGCCTTGTTGCGTTGTCCAGACTCGCGATCTTCAATCCATACGTCGATGAAAATTTCCATGGACGATTTGAACGAACGCGAAACTTTAGCTTCTACAGTTACCACACTTCCCAACGGAATGGCGCGGTTAAAAGCCACGTGATTTACCGATGCTGTTACGACAATTCTACGCGAATGACGTCGGGCGGCAATACTCGCAGCGCGATCCATACGCGCCAACAATTCGCCACCAAAAAGATTGTTCAACGGATTGGTTTCGCTCGGTAAAACAAGGTCGGTTAATACCGTTAACGATTCGGAAGGTGTTTTAGCTACCACTGTTTTTTTCGGCAAAAGTATAGAAATGTAGGCTTTCTCAAAGGCTGCTTTAAGAAAGGTTTAAGTTTGGATAATCGAAGAGGTTTGGTTTATTCTACCAATAACCACGCATCTTGCGTTTGCGTTTGGTGAATGTGCGTTAATGCAGCTTTTGCTTCGCCGTATTTGGTGTAACTTCCAAATAAAACAGGTGTTAATCCGAAGCGATTTTTTGGAAGCAAACGTGCTTCAAAACCTCTTGATTTCAGGTCGCTTAAAACGGCATTTGCATTTTTCTGGTCGCGAAAAGCACCTGCAACTACGTGATATTTAAAATCGGGAGTCGACACGGGAAGCGATAATGTTTCCGACGGACTCGCAATTACAAAGGTTGCTTTTTGGATTTCTTGCGTTACTTTTTGTTGAACGGAGGCGCGAACTTCCGCGGTTTTTTCTTCCACGTAAGTGTCGTAAGCTTGGTTGCCAAAGAAACCGCTTACTCCTAAAAGTAGCACGGCAGCCGAGGCGTATTTCCAAGCGTTGAAGTGTGAGCGACTTTGCCGTTCTAATTCGATTACTTTCGGTTGAGATTCGAGGACAATTGTCGAAGCGTTTTGAATCTCTTCAACATATCGCTGCGGAATTCGAATGTTTGAAAGTCCGAATGCGGCGGTGTAGTAATTTACGTCGTTTGCCGGTTCGAAACGAATCGCTCCGAAATTTGTTTGTTCTAAAGTGCCAATATTTCGAAGTTCAACGCGTTGTTTCGCAGCTAATTGATCTTCCACGAAAGCTACTTCAGCGCGAATTAAATTCAGTGCCGTATCGAAGCTAATTTTTTCTGCTTTAGCGATATGACTTGCTAGTAATCCGTCGTTATGACGCAAGTTAACATTAAACGAAATTGTCTTTTTGGGCGGAATGCACAAGCCTTTTTCAGGATCGATCACTGCCGACTGGATTTCGGCAATAAAACCACCAAAACCAGGTACGGTTACGCACTGGTAGCGGTACAACAACTCAGAAATAAATCGTTCAATCTTCATAAAAACAAAAATACGCATTCGAGAATTGATGTGCTATTTTGTTTCAAAATCTTATTAACAACTGTTTTTGTTTTTGTATCTTGTGCTTCAATATTTTACTATGCGCCATTCAGAATTACTCTACGTTTTAGCTTTGCTAAAGGCCGAAGGCATTGGTAATGTCATCGCCAGAAAGTTGCTTTCGCACTTCGAAAATCCGTCCGATATTTTTTCCGCGAAAGCGAAAGATCTTGCCCAAATTCACGGCATCGGCAACTTCCGAATCTCAGCCCTCAAAAACAAATCGCTTTTAAAACAAGCCGAAAAAGAGCTTGTTTACATGCAAGAAACCGCCGTAACTCCACTGTTTATTTCCGACGAAGCATTTCCGAATCGACTTCGGCAATGTTCGGATGCACCAGTTTTGCTGTTTACTTCAGGGAAAATGAATTTAAACGAACAAAAAGTTATCAGTATCGTGGGTACCCGACGCATGACCAATTATGGGAGCGGATTTTTAAAAGAATTTATCCAAGAGCTTGTTCCATACAACCCATTGATTGTTAGCGGATTTGCTTATGGAGTTGATATTGCAGCACATCAGTTTGCTGTACAAAACAGTTTACAAACCGTTGGCGTTTTAGCGCACGGGCTTGCCGATATTTATCCAAAAGTTCACAAGAAATTTATTCGACCAATCTCAGAAAACGGAGGTTTAGTAACCGAATTTTTCAGCGATGTGGCGCCCGACAAAGAGCACTTTGTTCGTCGAAATCGGATTGTTGCAGGTTTGGCCGACGCTACCATTGTAATTGAATCGGCCGATCGCGGCGGTTCGTTGATAACGGCAAACTTCGCTTTTGATTACAGTCGCGATGTTTTTGCAGTTCCGGGTCGTTTAAACGATAAATTCAGCGCAGGTTGTAATCACTTAATTAAATGTCAGAAAGCAGCTTTACTTACATCGGTTGCCGATTTGGTGTATTTGCTCAATTGGGAACAAAAAAAGAACGCACCGGCTGTTCAAAAACAACTGTTTGTTGAGCTAAAACCCGACGAACAAACGCTGTACGATACACTCTACAAAACAGGAAAGTTGCAGCTCGACGATTTAGCTATTCACTGCGATTTACCTGTGCATAAAACTGCGGTATTGCTTTTAGAACTAGAACTCAAAGGATTGGTGCTGCCGCTGCCAGGAAAATTTTTCGAAGCCATTTAAAATTTACATCATGGAAGAAATTAATCAAATTACGTATATAGTTCGGTCTGCTATTTTTGAAGTTCATAGAGAACTCGGACCGGGATTGTTTGAACGCGTTTATGAAGCCGCTTTGGCGCGTGAGTTAAAGGATTTGGGATTGTCGGTTAGCCGGCAGTACACAAAATCATTAATGTACAAGGGAGAGTTATTAGGCGAAGCCTATGTGATTGATTTACTCGTTGAAAACAAGGTGATTGTTGAAATAAAATCGGTAGAAAATTTACAAAACGTCCATAAAAAGCAGTTGATGACGTATCTGCGACTTTCTGGATGTAAAGTTGGTTTGCTGGTGAATTTTAACGCGGGCTATCTAGTCGATAAAGAATCACTTATAAGAATCATCGTTTAGCGCTTGCGCACAGAAAATAATTAAACCCACGGAGTTTTCCCTGCATGTCTGTGTGAATCTGCGAACTCTGTGAGCAAACACTGCGCACAGAAAACACCGAAACTCACGAAATTTTACTTGCCTGTCTGTGTAAATCTGCGTGTTCTGTGAGCAAACACTGCGCACAGAAAACACCGAAACGCACTGAATTTTTCTTGCATGTCTGTGTGAATTTGTGTATTCTGTGAGCAAACACTGCGCACAAAAAGCACCGAAACGCACGATATTTTTCTTGCATGTCTGTGTGAATCTGTGTGTTCTGTGAGCAAACACTGCGCACAGAAAACACCGAAACGCACCGAATTTTACTTGCATGTCTGTGTAAATCTGCGTGTTCTGTGAGCAAACACTGCGCACAGAAAACACCGAAACTCACGAAATTTTACTTGCCTGTCTGTGTAAATCTGCGTGTTCTGTGAGCAAACACTGCGCACAGAAAACACCGAAACGCACTGAATTTTTCTTGCATGTCTGTGTGAATTTGTGTATTCTGTGAGCAAACACTGCGCACAAAAAGCACCGAAACGCACGATATTTTTCTTGCATGTCTGTGTGAATCTGTGTGTTCTGTGAGCAAACACTGCGCACAGAAAACACCGAAACTCACGAAATTTTACTTGCCTGTCTGTGTAAATCTGCGTGTTCTGTGAGCAAACACTGCGCACAGAAAGCACCGAGACACACAGAATTTTACTTGCACGTCTATGTGCATCTGCGTGTTCTGTGAGCAAACACTGCGCACAGAAAACACCGAA
>NZ_NOXX01000148.1 GCF_002251775.1 Flavobacterium aurantiibacter | reverse complement strand
ATAACATCAAAAATCAATTAATTTAATTTCACCCAACGGGTTACATTAATAAACTAGAACTCAATATCTATCTGATTTCGAATCAAATCGTCGAACGATTCTGGTTTCGTGATTAGGTGCGGTTGTCCGTTATGCATCAAAATTTCCGCCGGTTTGTACCGCGAGTTGTAGTTCGACGACATGCTGTAACAGTAAGCACCCGCATTGTGAAAAGCCAAAACGTCGCCTTCGTGAATTTCGCTAATGCGGCGGTTGGTGGCAAACGTATCAGTTTCACAGATGTAGCCCACAACGGTATAAAAGCGTTCCTTTCCTTTCGGATTAGAAATATTGCGAATGTGGTGTTGCGAACCGTAAAGCATCGGCCGAATTAAGTGGTTAAAACCGCTGTCGACACTAGCAAAAACGGTAGAGGTTGTTTGTTTCACCACATTTACGCGCGTTAAAAACGTTCCCGCTTCGCTTACCAGAAACTTTCCGGGTTCGAATGCTAAAGTTAGCGGCTTTCCGTACTCTTTCTGAAATTGCAAAAAACGTTTGCTGAGCTTTCGACCCAGTTCTTCGATATCTGTTTCGATATCTCCTTTTTTGTACGGCACTTTAAAACCGCTTCCGAAATCCAGGAAGTCGAGATTTGGGAAATGTTTTGCCGTATCGAATAAAATCTCGGCAGCGTACAGAAAAACTTCAATGTCGAGTATATCCGAACCCGTGTGCATGTGAACACCATTAATGTGCATGCCCGTGTTTTGCACAATACGCAACACATGCGGCAACTGATGAATGGAAATACCGAATTTACTGTCTATATGTCCGACGGAAATATTGCTGTTACCGCCAGCCATCACATGCGGATTAATGCGGATACAAACCGGATGTTGCGGATGCTTGGCTCCAAACTGCTCGAGAATCGACAAATTGTCTATGTTTATTTGAACACCTAAAGCGGCAGCTTGCTCGATTTCGGAAAGCGAAACACCATTGGGCGTAAAGATAATCTGCTCAGGTTGCATTCCGGCGTACAAACCCAATTGCACTTCTTGAATGGAAACAGTATCTAAACCTGCACCTAGGCTCTTAAACAATTTAATGATAGCTGTATGCGACAGTGCTTTTACAGCATAGTTAATCCGCAAGTGTTCGATTTTCGAAAAAGCGTTTCGCAAGCGGTTGTATTGTGCTACGATTTTCTCGCTATCGTACACATAGGCCGGCAAAGGGAATTGTTCGGCAATTTGTTGCAGTTGCTGGTTTTCCATAGATCAAAATTTTGGCAAAAGTAAGGGAGTACAGTAGTTCTTCAAATTTTTCAACAAAATACAACATTTTAAAACAAATTGTGTTTTTTGAAACATTTTACGAGAAATATACTATTTATCAAACAAAAAAGCTGCACGAGGCAGCTTTTTATAGATCTGAAAAGTGAATTCTAAGATTGCACTTCTTCGTGCATTTTCTTTTGCAAGTAGCTAGACAAGAAAAATAAGATTCCTGCCGCAGCACCAGTCATTACAATAAAAACGATAAAGAATTCGTACAAGTTAGTAATTTGAAAACCTACTATACTAGGAAAATCAGTAACGGCTGATCCGTCGGCATTTGCTGTCGGTGGAATCAAAGCACTTAGTGTCCCTGCAAATTTATTGGCAGCCGCATTTGCCAAAAACCAAGTTCCCATTAGCAACGACGATAGACGTAACGGCGCTAATTTAGAAACCATTGATAAACCAATGGGCGATAAACACAATTCGCCCATAGAGTGAATTACGTACAAAGCAAACAACCACCACATCGAAACTTTATCCGAAGCACCGATTCCTTTAACGGCAAACGCAATCACCACATAACCCAAGGCAACTAAAGCAAGACCTAAAGCCATCTTCTTCGGCGAACTTGGCTCTAATTTTCGCACATACAAAAAGCCCCAAATCAAAGTGAAAACAGGAGCTAATAAAATTACCGCCAGTGGATTAACAGATTGAAACCAGCTCGCAGGGACTTCAAACCCAAAGAAGTCACGATCGGTTTGTCTATCTGCAAACAAAGTCAGCGACGCACCTGCCTGTTCAAACGCTCCCCAAAAGAAAATAACGAAAAACGCCAAAATCAAAATCACGATAATTCGTTGCATTTCTACACTGGTAAGCGACTTGTCCGTTAGAATGATGATCGGCATCAAAATCATTGCACCGTAAATAAAATAGCTGATAATATCAACATCCGTTTGAAACAGCGTCTTAAAATTTAGCATGAAATAAATGATACCAATGGAGCCAATGATTGCTAAAATATTCGGAACATCTAACTTCTTCACTGGCAAGCCAATTTCTTTTCCTTCCTCAGAAATTAAATACTTCTTTTGGCCGATAACAAAAGCTCCGAGACCAAGAAGCATTCCGATACAAGCGGCTAAAAACCCCCATTTGAAATCCATGGAACCACAAACTAGGGGCGAGAAAAATGCTCCTAAATTTATTCCCATGTAAAAAATGGTAAAGGCACTATCAATTCTACGATCGTTCGCTGGGTATAGTTGCCCTACCATCGTAGAAATATTTGGTTTGAAAAATCCGTTACCTATAATAATTGCTGTCAATCCGGCCCACATTAAAGCCACACCTCCATCGGCACCTGCAGACGCACTTAAAAACATTAAAAACTGACCTATAGCCATTAACAAACCGCCAATAACAATACTTCGTCGGTTCCCTAAAAAGCGATCACATAAATATCCGCCAAGTAGTGGTGTAAGATAAACCAGTCCGGTGTAACTGCCATAAATCTCCGATGCATCAGCGTCAGAAATTAGCAGTATTTTGGTCATAAACAGAATGAATATGGCACGCATGCCGTAGTAACTAAATCGTTCCCACATTTCTGTGAAAAACAAGAAATAAAGTCCTTTTGGATGTCCGGTTTTTATTTGAGTTTGCTCCATGTAAAGAGTTTTGGTTGGTTAAAGATTATTCTTAATAAAGTCTGTCATTTTATTGTAAAGCTGTATACGGGTCATGCCGCCGTAAATACCGTGATTTTTATCGGGATAAATCGCCCAATCGAATTGCTTGTTGGCTTGCACCAATGCTTCGATCATGCGCATTGAGTTTTGTACATGCACGTTGTCATCTGCCGTTCCGTGAACCAATAAAAACTTTCCTTTCAGTTGCTTCACAAAATTAATCGGCGAATTATCATCGTAACCTTTCGCATTTTCCTGCGGCGTAGTCAAATAACGTTCCGTGTAAATCGTATCGTAAAAACGCCAATTAGTTACCGGCGCTACAGCAATAGCCATTTTGAAAATGTCGGAACCTTTAAGCAAACAGTTAGCCGACATAAATCCGCCGTAACTCCAGCCAAAAATTCCAATACGATTGGCATCAATGTAGTCGAATTTTGCCAAGCTTTTAGCAGCAAAAATCTGATCTTGAACCTCTAAGTTTCCTAAATCGCCTTGCGTACACTTTTTAAATGCAGCACCTTTAAAACCGGTGCCACGACCGTCAACACAAACAACAATGTAGCCCTGTTGCGCCAGCATTTTGAACCAATAATCGTCGTAATCGTTCCAGCTGTTGCTCACTTGTTGCGAACCCGGACCCGAATACTGATACATAAAAAGTGGATACTTCTTCTTCGCATCAAAATCTGTTGGCTTTACCATCCAAGCATTTAAATCTTGTCCGTCTGCCGACTTCACGGTCATAAAAACCTTTTCCGGCATTTTGAATTCGGCTACGCGCGAACGCAAAGCTTCATTTCGCAACAAAACCTGAATCGATTTTCCAGTTACCGCATCGTTTAACGAAACCTGCGGAGGTGTTGCGCTGTCGTGAAAATTACTAATGAAGTGCGTAAACACCGGACTAAACGTGGCGCCGTTGGTACCCACTTGCTGCGATAACTTTTTTCGATTCTTACCGTCGATTCCAATACTGCTGATCGTTCTATTGATACTGCCTTCCTCAGTCGATTGGTAAAAAACACGCTTCGTTTTTTCGTCAAAACCATAATAAGCCGTTACTTCCCAATTTCCTTGCGTAATTTGGTTGATTAGTTTACCGTCGCTTCCATACAAATACAAGTGATTGAAGCCGTCTTTTTCGCTGCTCCAAATGAAGCGGTTTTTAGAAATGAAAGTCAAATTATCGGTAATATCGATATACGCTTTATCCGTTTCAGAGAATAGTAGTTTTTTCTCTGCAGTTTGTGCATCTACAAAATAAAAATCGAGTTTATTCTGATGTCTATTCAAAATCTGTACACTCAAAAAGCGAGCATCTGCACTCCATTTTATTCTCGGAATGTAAAAGTCGTTGTAGGCACTTAAATCCACTTTCTTGGTTGCCTGCTGCGCCACATCGAAAAGATGTAAACTCACTTTAGCATTGGCTTCTCCTGCTTTTGGATACTTAAATGTTTCGTTACCGGGATATAAATTTTGTCCGTAAACATTCATGGTAAATTCAGGAACTTCCGTTTCATCAAAACGAATAAATCCGATCGTTTTACTGTCGGTACTCCACTGGTAAGCTTTCACAAAGGCAAATTCTTCTTCGTAAACCCAGTCGGTGATACCGTTAATGATTTTGTTTTTTACACCGTCGGTTGTAATAGCACTAACCGCTTTGCTTCGAACGTCAAAAAGATACAGATTGTTTTCGCGTGCAAAACAAATTTTCGAACCATCCGGACTCAACTGCGGCTCTTGAATCAAATCTTGCGTGATCGCAGTAAGCTGCTTGGAAACCGTGTCGTACAGAAAATAACGCGCAAGAAAAGAGTGTCGATAAATAGGCGTTGATCCCGCGGTTATCAAAATGTATTTATCGTCTTCACTGAATTGAAAGCCGTCGATGCCTGCTTTAGTTTCTGGAAATGCAGCCGTACCGAAAATGGTTTCAATTTTCTTACGAGTCGCAAAATCATACAGATTTATCGACATACCACTGCCCTCTTCTTCTAAAACCGCATAGGTATTGGATTTGTGGAGAACCTGAAGTTCTTCTAGATTTTCGGTTCTAAAATAGCCCCGATAAATTTGATCAATTGTGATTTGTTTTTGTGCGTAAACCCACGTGGTTACCACTAAAAAGAGATACAAAAATTTGCTGTTGCGCATAGAAACGAATTAAAGTGTCAATTTTAGTAAAAAAAAGGGTGCAAAAGCTATAAATGGGCATAAAATAAGCGTTCAGACATCAGAATAAAACTGTTAAAAACTCCGATATCTTGTATCTTTGCAACTTAATTCGTTTAAAATGACAGATTCTGCAGCAAGCTTCTCGAAGTTAAGCAAGTTGGAAAAAATAGATTTTATTGCTTCTTCGTTTTTCAAAGAACCCACGCTCGCAAAAAACGTACTCCAAAAATATTGGAACGCCGACGAAAAGTTGCAACAACTTCACGACGATTTCATAGAAAACACCATCAGTAACTTTTACTTACCGCTGGGTGTCGCACCCCATTTTTCGATAAACGGCAACGAATATTTTGTTCCGATGGTCATCGAAGAAAGTTCGGTGGTGGCTGCTGCTGCCAAAGCCGCCAAATTTTGGAAAACCCGCGGCGGATTCTCCACTCGAATTATCGGACAAGAAAAAATCGGACAAGTACACTTTGCCTATAACGGAGCAAGCAACGAATTACACGATTGGTTCGCAAATTGCCAGTCGCTTTTCCGCGAAGAAACCGCTTTCATCACCAAAAATATGAAGAAAAGAGGCGGCGGAATTTTAGCCATTGAACTGCGAAACGCTACCGATAAACTTCCTAATTATTACCAACTCCACGCAACTTTCGACACCAAAGATTCGATGGGTGCTAACTTTATAAACAGTTGCTTAGAACAATTTGCAGCTGTGATGCGCCGCGAAGCCGACAAACTCAACGGACAACTCGACGTTATTATGAGCATACTCTCTAATTACGTGACCAATTGCGTGGTCGAAGCTAAAGTGTCGTGCTCGATTGCCGACTTGAAAGACAAAGGAATCGACGATCCAGAACTTTTTGCCAAACGCTTCAAAATGGCTGTCGATATTGCACGAGCCGAACCTTACCGCGCCGTGACACACAACAAAGGAATCATGAACGGTATCGATGCAGTGGTTTTAGCTACTGGAAACGATTTTCGTGCCATCGAAGCTGCGGCACATGCCTATGCATCGCGCGATGGGCAATACCGCTCGTTGTCGTTTTGCGAACTTACCGATACACGGTTTACGTTTGGATTGCAAATGCCGTTGGCTCTCGGAACCGTTGGCGGCTTAACGTCGTTGCATCCGCTGGTTAAATTTAGTTTGGAACTGCTTAAAAATCCGAGTGCCGCACAACTCATGGAAATAGTTGCCGCTACGGGCTTGGCACAAAATTTCGCTGCACTGCGCTCGTTAACAACAACAGGAATTCAGGCCGGACACATGAAAATGCACCTCAACAATATTTTAAATCAGCTTGAAGCAAACAGCGAGGAACGCAAAGCAGTTCAGGCAGAGTTTAACGGAAAAGCGGTGTCGCACGCCGGTGTTCACGAGTTTATCGATAAGCTGCGCCAGTCATGAACGAACAGATGTATCGGGCAAACGGCAAACTTCTCATCACAGGCGAATACGCAGTCTTAGACGGAGCGCTTGCACTCGCGATTCCCACAAAATTGGGACAACGATTGCGAGTAAGCGAGTTTGAAGACACACAAAAAATAGCCTGGGAAAGCTTCAACGCGGCAGGCGAAAAATGGCTTGATACGCGGTTTACCCAAGAAGATCTCGAAAATGCAATACAAATCGCCGATCCGGTACGACAAGCCTTAGCCAACGTATTAAATCGAGCGATACAAGGCAAAACAACCGCACCACTTTTTGGAAAGAAATTTAGCACACAGCTGGAATTCCCAAATAATTGGGGATTGGGAAGCAGCTCTACGTTGATCAGTTTGGTGGCGCAATACGTTGATATCGATGCATTTGAACTATCCGATGCAACTTTTGGCGGTAGCGGATACGACGTGGCATGCGCGACAGCAAACGGACCTATTTTTTACCACAAAACCCCAAACGGTCGCGAAATTCGATCGGCTAATTTTCCAATGGCATTGAAAAATCACATGTATTTTGTGCATTTGAATCAGAAACAAAACAGTCGGTCGGCGATTGCACAATACAAGGAGCTGCCGAAAAGCACGGCATTTATTGAAGCCGTTTCCTCGATTACGAACGCTGTAGCACAAACAACCCAATTTGCGGAATTAGCAGATTTACTGCAACGACATGAGGATTTACTGTCGGCACAACTCCAAATTCCGACCATAAAAGCACAACTTTTCAGCGACTATCCGGGTGTGATAAAAAGTTTGGGAGCATGGGGAGGCGACTTTGTTTTGGCACTATCAAAAACACCTCCACAGCTCTACTTTTCCGCAAAAGGTTTTACTACTTGCTTAACATTCGACGAGCTGTTTGATGTTTAAACAAACAACTTTTTTGAACTAGTCTCGGAAATACTTCGGCAAGAAGCAACACAACATTTTATCGATATAGAGAACTCTCGGGGTAGCAAACAGTGCGCAGGAATTCACTATTTTTTATGGTTGACCACATAGGCACATAGTGATTTACCACATACCTGCTCTGATGGTTACAGCTGACCACATAGGCACATAGTTTATTAACCACAAATTATCGATTTTAGTGGTTATGGCTGACCACATAGGCACATAGTGATTTACCACATACCTGCTCTGATGGTTACAGCTGACCACATAGGCACATAGTTTATTAACCACAAATTATCGATTTTAGTGGTTATGGCTGACCACATAGGCACATAGTGATTTACCACATACCTGCTCTGATGGTTACAGCTGACCACATAGGCACATAGTTTATTAACCACAAATTATCGATTTTAGTGGTTATGGCTGACCACATAGGCACATAGTGATTTACCACATACCTGCTCTGATGGTTACAGCTGACCACATAGGCACATAGTTTATTAACCACAAATTATCGATTTTAGTGGTTATGGCTGACCACA
This sequence comes from Flavobacterium aurantiibacter, assembly GCF_002251775.1. Classification (GTDB taxonomy): domain Bacteria; phylum Bacteroidota; class Bacteroidia; order Flavobacteriales; family Flavobacteriaceae; genus Flavobacterium; species Flavobacterium aurantiibacter. The sequence goes on along the minus strand of NZ_NOXX01000148.1, from coordinate 5,837 downwards.
TAGGCACATAGTATATTAACCACAAACTGCTGGTTTTGCTGGTTGCGGCGGACCACATAGGCACATAGTTCATAAAAAAACTCTGCGATTACTCGAGTCCGAGAATTTGGGGCAAACGAGACAAAAAAAGAATTGACAACTTTTTTGGGCGGCATTTCGCGCTGTTCGTTGCAATAAAATCGTGTGGCGCCGGTTCTGGCAGTCTTTCGCACAGCTTCCGCTGGTCGCTGCGCAAAAAACGCCGTCACACGTTGCCACTACGGTTTTATTTTCACTGCCATCACGGCCGCGAGAGACGTTACCTAAGAATCGTTCTTTAAATTCGTAAAACGTTATTAATTATCAAACGATCATCTTTATGTAATCATATTATTTTCAATAATTTAAACGTAGTAATATTGCAATATTACGTTTGTTAAAATTCGAATGTTTTGGCAATCCTTTATTTAGAAGACGAAACGCCGGCAACGACTTTGCGGCCCGGATGGTAGCGTAAAGCCTTGCCAAACGCGGTGCGTGCAAAAACAAAAACCGCAGAGCGACCAGCGGAAGCTCCTGCGGTTTTTAGCTTTTGCCGTACTGCGGAGGCAAGCTTGTAGCGAACAGCCGGAACTGCCGCCCAAAATAGAATGACAAACTGAGAATGGGGCATAAAAAAAGTCCCGCGTAATGCAGGACTTTTACTTGGTCTATGTGCCTATTTCTAGTAGAACAATCTACGATTATCCTCGATTTTGGCTGCATCCTTTAATGCGTTCAAAATTCGTCCAGGTGCGCTTCCGTTCTGAGCTTGTAATTTGGCTACGTAATCTTTATAATCTTTGATTACGGGTGCCGCAGTAACCGCCTTAGCGCTTACAACATACACACCTGACACGCCTTCGATTGGAGCCGACAATTTGTTAGCGCCCAGTGCCATTGCCGTAGCAATTACGCGTGGTTCTGGACCAACACCTTCGAGTACACCTGCTTCGATAGTTACATCGGTTGCTACTTTTACGTTAGTCTTGTTTGCAGCAGCCATAGCAGCAAGGTTTGCACCTTTAAGTTTCGCTTTAATGAGCTCAGCTTTTTTCTTGTTCTTTAATTTTGCCTCCAACATTGGGCGTGCTTGATCAAGCGCCATCAAACCTTCCGCATTGTATTTCTTGATGCTTACAATGGCGTTTCCAACATTTGGAATATCGAATTTTTTGAAAGAGCCTACTTCGTTTTCATCATCGTACGCCCAACGAACAATCTGACGTTGATTTCCGAGTGCTCCAACAAGTTCGTCCATTGGTTTTACTTTTACCGCAGGCGCAACAGTAAGTTTGTAGGTTTTTGCTACTTCAGCAATTGATTTCGATTTCAAATCGTTTTCGATTTTCGAAGCGGTTGCAAAGTTTTTGTCGTTTGTTTGTTCAGACGCTTCGATTTTGCGCGCAATTGTTGCTAGACGAACAGCATCTTGTTTGTCAGTAACTTTAATTACGTGGAATCCGAATTCGGTTTCAACTAACCCGACTGAATTTACTGGATTGTTAAAAACGTAGTCGTTGAACTTGGTGGTCATTTGTCCTGGTTCGAAATACCCAAGATCGCCACCATTTTGTTTAGAACCATCGTCGCTATTTGTCATAGCAAGCATCATAAAGCTGTTTGGATTTGCTTTAACTTCGTTAAGGAGTTCTGCTGCTTTAGCTGCGGCTTCTTCTTTAGTTCTAGTTACGTTTGGCTGTGCGCGCATAGCTCCTTTGTAGGACAATAAAATATGCGATGCACGAGCGTTTGCTCCGGCTTTACGACCCATACCTTTAGATATTGCATAATATCCGTTGAACATATATGGTCCGTAAACCGATCCAACAGGTAAGTTAAACAGTGCCTCAGCATGTTCAGCAGGCAAACGGTTTTTCGCGGTGTATGACGAATCGTATGGAATATCTGAATTTTCTGAAACGAATTCTTCTGTATTTTTCGCGTTCATGAAACTCGGAATCGTATCGTTTTTGCCGGTTTCGTTGTTGAGTACCACGCGAGGTGCCATTAGGCTATTGATCGCGTTTTTAACTTCAGCCTCATCTTCTGCCGACGGTTTATCTTCAACGAGAATATATTCCAACTCTACATTTTCCTCAGCTTTGAATCGCTTTTCATCTTTGCGCATTTCGGCGATAATTTCTTCGTCAGAAACTTTCACGTCCGAATCTTTGATTGAAGAATACAATACTTGCACGTAATCGAAAGAAACTTTATCCGCCTCGAGTTTGTATTTCAATTTTCCTTCAAAAGAAGCTGTATACATACCTCCACGAATCATACTTCCGTACGACTGGAACTTGGCGTTCAAGGCTGCCTCTTTTCTACGATCGTTTAACAATTGCGCCTGAGCTGGATTTGCTTTGATAAATTCATCAAACTTTTTCTGGTCGAATAAACCTGCCTCATTCAAAAACATAGGGTTTTGCCCAATGTCTTGGCTTTGCTTGAGGATATCCATTATTTGATCTTCCGAAGAACGGATTCCCAATTTTTCAAACTCTTCAGTAAGCAAAACGATGTTAACTTCTTGATCCCAAATACGGTTTGCCGCCTGAGTAGTAGTCATTCCTTGCTGACTTTTCTCCAGATTTACAACCTTTACATTGAAATCGTCGAAGCTTACATCTTCATCGTTCACCGTACCGACATATCTCGAAGAGCCGTTAAATGCACCGCTTTGAAAAATATCTCCAATGATAAAAGCGAGAAGACAAAATCCGATTACTGCAATGAGTAAAAACGAACGCTGTCTGATTTTGGATAAAACTGCCATAGTTTCTCTCTAATTTTTAAATTCAGTCTGCGAAAATACAATTATCTGCCAAATTACGGCAAGGGTAAATTTTTATTTTTTAATAGCGTCGCCCAAGCCTTATTTTACGGCTGTTTTTGCTGATTGTTTTTTGCTCTTTCTTCAAATTTCTTGAAGTAAAGACGTCTAAAAAAGAACATTGCAAGTGCGCCTACTGCAAAAATTAGGTATAAATAGCGTTCATCAGTTCCGCTATTCCACAACTCTACAGTTCGATAAGCCATAAAAGCTGCGGCAGCTAAGTAAACGTATTGCGTAAATTTTAGAAATTTCATTTTATTCTGCTTTGTTTATTTGTCCACGTACCTGCTGATAATTGATTCGTTTAAAATCTTTGTTGAAATCGATTCCGGTTCCACGCGTGGTTCCGCCATTTGGATCGGTAAATAAAAAAGGCTTTTCGGTGAAGAACCAGCCGTTTTTTTGGTCGAAGAATAGCTGTTCGGTCTCTAGTCGTTGATTTTCTTCAGATCGAATAACCACATTTTTACGCAAATCAATCAAATCACTTCCTTTATAGGACACAGCGTACTGTGCTGTGATGAATGTTCTTTTTCCTTTTTTGTCGTAGAGTGTTAAATCGATTCCTTTGGGAAACTCGGTGAAGGCGTGCTTTACAGTAGCGAAATCGCGCATTTGTTTAGCTGCGAGTACCGCGGTAATGCGACCAGAATCGGTATACTTGAGAGCTAGGAAATCGGCCTCGCCACTTGGTGTGAAAGTTGCCAAATTACTTTTGTTCACGGCTTTGATTCGATCTTCGCAACTGCAAAAAATCAGAAACAAAATGAGGCACAAAAATAAATTTTTGGTTGTCACTATTAGTCGTATTTACGTTTTACAAACCATCTGTCGTTAAGCGACAAACTGATAGATATGTTGGTATAGCGTTCTTCTACCAATCCAGCAGCCTTTGTTCCGCGTTTACCTAATTCACAACCCAGGTTGATATTAGAAAAAGTTCCGCGCAAAGGCAATCCGAGACCAAAAGTTACTGCTTTATCTTCAATATTCTTGCCATTGACAACCAATCCGCTTTGCTCAAAACGAGCGCCCGCGCGGTATGTAACTCGGTTGAAGTATCCATTAAAGGCAGTATATTTTGGAATAAAATAACCTCCAAAACTGATCTTGGTACCGTTTTCGTAATTTACGTTTTGAATATCATCAAAGCGATTTGCAAAACCGTTATTCGATGTTAAAGCCAACTCAGCACCGATCAACCAATGGCGTTCTTCTCCAAAACCGGCACCAAAAGTTATGCGTTGTGGCATTTTTAATTTTGAATCGGGAACAATTACTTCTGTTTCAGATTGAATATTTTCGGTATTCGCGCCGATTAAGACCGTAGCTATAGACCGGCTATTGTTGAGATTAATTGATGTCCCTGGGGTGTACGTAATACTGGAGTAAAGTGTATTTTTCTTTCCTACTTTTCGGCGGTACATAAAACCTGTGTTGAATGTAAAACCTGATAGAGCCGACAAGCTAACTTCCCTCGATCCAAACTGAACGCCTTCAATTGTTGCTAAAGTACTTGTTTCAATCTGTCCAAAATTGTATTGTAAATCGGTTCCAAAACTTAGATTTTCAGAAAAATTATACGCAAGTGAGAAAAACACTCGATTTAAACCACCTGACCCTTCGTAGCGGCGATTATTTGTGTTGGTTCCGCTTGCTAAAGTTTGAAGTTTATATCCGACAGAACTGTACGGTAAAACACCAATTCCGGCGCCGAATTTCTTTGAAATCGGGATAGCAAAAGCAAGGTAATCAATACTTGTCCTGCCTGCATTATCGTTTACGGAATTGGTTACAAATCGTGTTTTATTGTTGGTGGCCGCCACAGAAAAAGAGGTAACTTTTAAAGACCCATATGAAGCCGGGTTTTGCAGATTGATGTGAATACTGTCGGTAAACACGGCCACGCCGCCCATTGATCTGTTTTCAACAGAACCTCGGAAGGTAACTTCTCCAATACCGTAAAAAGAATAGATAGAAGGTGTTCCGTTTTGAGCGTGAGCAACTAAACTCATAAAAAGGCTCACTGACAGCAGAATTCGTTTAATCATTAGGGTTGTAAAATTGGTACAGTGCATACAAAGCTCGCTGCATGAAATTTGAATCGGCAAATATGCCATTTTTTAATTGGGTTGCCAAAAATTCGGCATCCCCGCCCGTTAAAATTATGGTAAAGTCGGCATACTGCTGCTTATAACGGTTAATGATTCCAATTATTTCGGCTACTATTCCATTTATTACACCCGATTCGATGCAAGAAACGGTGCTATTGCCAACAAGTGGGGTTTCGCTAACCTTAGTTACGAGCGGAAGTTTCGCTGTATAATCGTGTAGTGATCTAAAACGGAGCTGAAAACCAGGCGATATTCCACCTCCGAGGTACGAACCGTCGTTCAAAATGAAATCGTAAGTAATACAGGTACCTGCGTCGATAATTAGGCAAGAGGTATTTTTATACAATAAAGCAGCACCCGAGACGAGCACTTTACGATCGATTCCCAAGGTTTCGGGTGTGGTATATCGATTAATAAACGGCCAATCGGCCAACTTTGCCACATCAAAAACGGGTATATTTGGATAAAACTGTTCGAAAAAGGGCGCTAAGTTGGCTGCAACGGAACTCAAAACAACATTTTTAACATTTGGATGTTTGCGCAGTAGCTCGGCAGTTTCGTCGGAAAACGAATCGTGGCTAACCGTCGTAGTATCAAATTTTTGCCCATCGGATGTTAGGTGTAATTTGATGCGTGTATTTCCGTGATCAACGAGTAGTAACATGTTTTTACAGCTAGGACGGCAAGTTACAAATGAATTTTTTTAAAGATTTCTTTTGCACAAATAAAAACTCGGTTATATTTGCACCCGCATTAGCGAGGTACCTTAGCTCAGTTGGTAGAGCAACGGACTGAAAATCCGTGTGTCCCTGGTTCGATTCCTGGAGGTACCACATCCAACCCTTGATATCCTACGATATTGAGGG
>NZ_NOXX01000182.1 GCF_002251775.1 Flavobacterium aurantiibacter | reverse complement strand
TTCCCACGTACGAAATTCCCGGAAATAAATTTTACGGAAAAACCGGATATCTAGAAAGATTTTGAGATTTCGAAATTTCGAGATGAAAAGATTAGGGGAACACCGTGTTTCACAAAGTTTTTCACAATATACACAACGCTGCCTTCGATAAGCTTAGGCGCTGACGATACGTGGTTTCGGTTGGGCAAAACGAAACGTTCAGTGGCGATCGTCACAAAGTCTTTCCCGATAGCTATCGGGACTCCAATCTTTATACTTAATACTTCCTAAAAAATTTACGGAAAACCCGTAATGGTAGGAAAATTTGTTTTGTAACTTCGCACCACGGGGCGGGGGTGGTACTTCCCAGTATATAGTATACCCTTGCTCAAAATTCAAAGTTTTCACCAAAGAAAATGTGTTTGAAGCGCCAACCGTCTTTCCGATTTTTCAGCTCGATCTCTAAAACCAAACGAAAAACATAAAGCGGGCAGTCAAACTCGTAACACGAAAAGACATCCAAAATTCTAAAAAAAGCAAATCGAATTAAATTGGTTAAGTGTCTAATTATTAAACAATTGAGCATAAATTCCGTCATCAAGCAACAAAAAGCATCGATTTCCAATTCATTCAAAACAAAAAACAAGACCGCCGTTCATTCAAAACGAACACTTTTGAACGCAGTTTACCAACCATACACACGGCTTTTTAGTTAAATTTGCACGCTTTACAATTTTTTCAAATGCTACAAACAACTTACATCCGCGAAAATACATCCAAAGTGCTTGCTGCCTTGGCCAAACGAAATATCGATGCCACGAAAACAGTTGAAGAAATATTGGCACTCGACGACAACAGAAAAGCAACGCAACTGGCGCTCGACGAAGTGCTTACCCAAGCCAATGCCCTTGCAAAAGACATCGGAAATTTGATTAAATCGGGCGAAAACGCTAAAGCTCAAATTCTCAAAGAAAAAACCGCTCACCTCAAAGAAGAGAGCAAAAAACTGTACGAGAAACTCGACGAGTTACAAGCTGCACTTTTACCCTTGCTGTATAGCTTGCCCAACACGCCTGCCGATAAAGTAGTTCCCGGAAAAAGTGCCGACGATAATGAAGTGGTTTTCACTTCGGGAATCATCCCTGAACTGGGTGCCGATGCCGTTCCACACTGGGATTTAATCAAAAAATACGACATCATCGATTTCGAACTCGGAACCAAAATTACAGGTCCGGGCTTCCCAATTTACAAAGGTAAAGGCGCCAAATTACAGCGTGCGCTCATCAGCTACTTCCTCGATAAAAACATCGATGCGGGTTACCAAGAATTTCAGGTTCCACATTTGGTAAACGAAGCGTCGGCGTACGGAACTGGGCAACTTCCCGACAAAGAAGGTCAAATGTATCATGCTGCTAAAGACGATTTATACCTCATTCCAACAGCCGAAGTTCCCGTGACGAACATCTTCCGAGATGTCATTCTCAAAAGCAACGAACTTCCTGTTCTAGCCACCGGATATACACCTTGTTTCCGTCGTGAGGCCGGTTCATGGGGTGCGCACGTTCGCGGTTTAAATCGTTTGCACCAATTCGATAAAGTTGAAATTGTACGCATCGAAAAACCCGAAAACTCGTACGCTGCTTTGGAAGGCATGGTTGAACATGTGAAAGAAATTTTAGAAGAATTGAAATTGCCGTATCGAATTTTGCGTTTGTGCGGCGGCGACATGGGCTTTGCCTCTGCTATGACCTACGATTTTGAAGTATATTCCACCGCGCAGGGTCGTTGGCTGGAAATCAGTTCGGTTTCCAATTTCGAAACCTTCCAATCAAACCGTTTGAAATTGCGCTACCGCGACGAAGACGGTAAAAATCATTTGGCGCACACACTAAACGGATCTTCGTTAGCGTTGCCACGTGTTTTGGCAGGAATTTTGGAGAATTACCAAACGCCAGACGGAATCGTAATTCCAGAAGTACTTCGCAAATACACCGGATTCGACATTATTTCGTAAGTACACATACGGTTTCGCCGGCAGTTTCGTTAGCTTTTTAGAACGCATATGAAAAAATATTTTTGGATACTGCTTTGTCTTATTTCGCTGACTTCGTTTGCACAAAACGAACAGATTGCCGCGCAGTATTTCGAAAAAGGCGATTTCGAAAAAGCCGTACTTAGCTACGAAGAATTGTTCGCGAAAAATCCGGGACATAACGGACATTTTGCACGCCTGATCGAAAGCTTACAGCAACTTAAGCAATTCGACAAAGCCGAAACACTGCTGAAAGAGCGCTTGCAACGCTACAAACAACCTAACCTTTACGTAGATTTAGGCTACCTCTACGCGGCCAAAAAAGAAGAGACAAAAGCAAAAGAGAACTACCAATTAGCCGTTGAAGAAGTTCGCAAAAATTCGGTTCAAGTTTATGCTGTTGCCAACAGTTTCGAGAAGTATGTGCTGCTCGACTACGCACTTCAAGTGTACGAATTGGCAACAACTGCCGATCCGCGCTTGAATTTTAATTTTCAAATCGCAGTGATTTACGGACAGCAAGGAAAAACCGATTTAATGATCGAGAAATTTCTTGATGAAGCGAAGAAAAATCCGACCATGCAAATTAGCATACAAATGCAACTCAGTCGGTTTATGATGGGTGAAGATAAAGGCGACGAGACCTTTACAGCAGCTTTACGGAAAGCGCTCATTCAGCGTTCGCAAAAAGATCCAGACGTTTTCTGGAACGAGTTTTTAAGCTGGTTTTACATTCAACTTAAAGAATACGACAAGGCATTTGTTCAGCAAAAAGCGATTTTCAAAAGAAATCCGGACGTTTTTTATAACATCCTCAATCTGGCAAATTTAGCTTATGAAGATGATGATGTAGAAACCGCAAAAGGTGTGTACGAATTCGTACTTGCCAATACAACCGACGTTGATTTAATTATTGATGCCAAGACGTTTTTGCTTTCAGATACGATTAACAGAGCGAAACCAGCCGATTATCCGGCGATCGATGCCAATTTCGCGGCCTTATATGCAGAGTTTGGAAGAAGCGCCATAGTTTATCCGTTGTTGCTCATCCAAGCAAATTTCGAAGCATTCAATAAAGAAAATCCGAATATGGGTATTCAAATTTTGAAAGATGCTTTGAAAATGCCGCTCAACCGCACGGAAATCGCCGAGGTTAAAATGAATATGGCCGACATATTGCTGTTCGACGAGAAGTTTAACCAAGCTTTACTCTATTACGCACAAGTTTCGGAAGATTTTAAAAACGACGCCATTGGCCACGAAGCCAATTTAAAAGCAGCTAAAACCAGCTACTATCAAGGCGATTTTACCTGGGCGCAACAACAATTTAAAGCGCTAAAGTCGGCATCTACACAACTTATTGCCAACGATGCACTCGAGATGTTTTTGCTAATTAGCGATAATACCGTTGCCGATTCGACACAAACCGACTTAAAGCAATTGGCAAAAGCCGACTTTTTCCTGTATCGCAGAAAAAATACGTTGGCACTTGAGATTCTTCAAAGTTTACTGAAAAGCAACAAAACACAGGAGATACTCGACGTTACTAACATTCGTCTTGGTAATTATTTTAACGAAACCGGCGCATATAACGATGCGTTAACCTACTATTCGACCGTTATATCGAATTTTCCGGAAAGCGTTTATCTCGATGAAGCTTTGTATGCTTCGGGACTGATTTACGAAGAGCGTTTGGCTGATGCCGAAAAGGCGAAAAGTTTTTACGAAAAGGTTATTTTCAATCATCCCGACTCCATCTTTTTTGTGGATGCTCGGAAGCGCTACCGTTTACTCCGTGGCGATAAAAATCTTTAACACATGATCATTTATAATGTAACCTGCAACGTGGATAAATCCATTCACGACCAGTGGCTGCGCTGGATGAAAGAAACACATATTCCCGAAGTTTTAGCAACCGGAAAGTTTATTGCTGCCCGATTGGTGAAAGTTTTGGTGGAAGAACCCGAAGGCGGAAGCACGTATGCCGTACTGTACACAGCCCAAAACCGCAGCGATTTGGAAAGCTATTACCGCCACGATGCGCCGCGCTTGCGCCAAGACGGACTTAAACTTTTTGGTGATAAAATGCTCGCATTTCGCACCGAACTTCAAGTTGTAGAAGACTTTTACCAAAATACCTAAATCCGTTTCATGCAAAAAGTATCCGCTAAAAAACACCTCGGACAGCACTTTCTCACCGATGAGAATGTAGCTCAGAAAATTGCCGAAACCCTTAGCGGAACCGGTTACGATAACGTACTTGAAATTGGTCCGGGAATGGGTGTTCTTACAAAATATCTGCTTAAAAACGAAGGCTTTAAAACTTCGGTTATTGAAATCGATACCGAATCGGTTGCGTATTTAAAAACACATTATCCCGAACTGGAAAACCGAATTTTGTCGGCAGATTTTCTCAAAACAGACATCACCGCGTTTTTCGATCGCCAAGCCTTTGCCATCATCGGAAACTTCCCGTATAACATTTCCTCGCAAATTGTTTTCAAAATGTTAGAAATCCGACAATTTGTTCCGGAATTCTCAGGGATGTTTCAAAAAGAAGTTGCCGAACGCATCTGCGAACGCGAAGGTTCAAAAACGTACGGGATCTTATCGGTATTAGTGCAAGCTTTTTACGACGCCAAATACCTATTCACTGTTTCCGAAAATGTATTCAATCCGCCACCGAAAGTAAAAAGTGGTGTCTTGAAACTCACTCGAAAAGAAAATTTTACGCTTCCTTGCAACGAAAAATTGTTTTTTACTGTAGTGAAAACAGCTTTTGGCCAGCGACGCAAAACATTAAGAAATAGTTTAAAATCGCTCGCTTTGTCGGACGGTTTACGATTAGATAGTATCTTTGACAAGCGTCCGGAGCAACTGTCGGTCGGCGAATTTATCGAACTCTGCGAAAAAATAGGAAACGATGGAATTCAAAATCAGTAAAGATTTAATATCGCGCTTTGAGCAACTCATTGAAACCCGCCAAGATTCGGAACTCGAGTCTATTTTAAATGAATTGCACCACGCTGATATTGCCGAAATTCTCGACGAACTCGATTTTGAGCAAGCTACTTATATTTTCCGCGTTTTAGATTCGGAGAAAACAGCCGAAATCCTTCTAGAACTCGAAGACGATCTTCGGGAAAACATCTTAAACAGACTTTCGCCAAAGGAAATCGCCGAAGAGCTCGACGAACTGGAAACCAACGATGCAGCCGATATTATTGCCGAGCTTTCGCAAAGCAAAAAAGAAGAGGTAATTTCGGAGTTACAAGACGTTGAGCACGCCAAAGACATTGTAGAACTGCTCCGTTACGACGAGAATACCGCCGGTGGTATCATGCATAAAGAGTTGGTGAAAGTCAACGAAAACTGGAACGTACTTACTTGCGTGAAACAAATGCGGATTCAAGCCGAAAACATTTCGCGTGTACATTCGATTTACGTTGTGGACGACGAAGACCGTTTAAAAGGCCGCCTTTCCCTAAAAGATTTGCTCACCACCTCAACCAAAACGCCGATTAGCGACGTGTACATCAGCAAATTAAACTTTGTGAAAGTAGACACGCCCGACGTAGAAGTGGCGCGCATCATGCAGAAATACGACTTAGAAGCCATACCCGTAATTGATGAATTGGGACGTTTGGTAGGTCGGATTACCATAGACGATATCGTAGACGTAATTAAAGACGAAGCCGACAAAGATTACCAGTTGGCGGCAGGTATCTCGCAAGACGTTGAGGCCGACGACAGTGTGTGGGAACTCACGAAAGCACGTTTACCTTGGTTGGTTTTGGCGCTATTAGGCGGTTTTATCACGGTTCATGTGCTTAAACTGTTCGAAGCGGCTATGGCCGATCATGGAACGCTGTTTTTCTTTATTCCACTGATAGCTGCGATGGCCGGAAATGTAGGCGTACAATCGTCTGCAATTATTGTTCAAGGTTTGGCAAACGATACGTTGAGCGGTTCGTTGTTTAATCGGTTGCTCAAAGAAATTTCGTTGAGCTTACTTAACGGTTTAATTCTCGCGGGCGTTTTGCTACTTGGAACACACTTTTTGCTTGGTGTCGACTCGGTTATAGGAATGATTGTTACCATCGCACTGGTTTCGGTAATCGTAATTGCTTCACTTATCGGTACGTTTGTGCCGTTGTTGCTGAACAAAGCGGGCATCGACCCTGCCTTGGCAACAGGACCGTTTATCACCACAAGTAACGACATTTGCGGAATTATGATTTATTTCACCATTGCGAAACTGATACTTGGCTTCTGACGCTGAATCGATTACTTTTGGTGAAAACCCAAACGTATGAATATTTTAATTGTTGGCGGCGGAAATCTGGGTACGGCCATTGCCATTGGTTTACGAAATGCCTATCCAACACACACCATTACGGTTACACGCCGAGACATAGCTAAGATTGCGTATTTACACGATCGCGGTATAGCAACAGCTACAGATTCCAAGCAATTTGCTACTTCAGCCGATTTAATCATTCTTACTATAAAGCCGCATCAGGCGGAGGCTGTCATTGAAAATCTTATGCCTTTTTCGACAAATACCATTATTGCCAGTGCGGTAAGTGGTTTGTCTTTAGAACGATTGCAGGCGCTTACGCAGAATACTAAAAACGTGGTTCGTATCATGCCGAATATAGCCGCACAATTCAATGCGTCGGCTACGTGTATCGCAGCAGGAGAACCGGCGCGCGAAGCAGCAAATGTGGTGAGTGAATTGTTTAGTGCTTTGGGAACAGCTCCAAAAATTGAAGAAAAATTGATGGATGCAGCTACAGTTCTTGGCGCTTGCGGTACAGCTTATGCCTTGCGCTACATCCGAGCATCGATGCAAGCCGGCATTGAAATTGGCTTCGACGCACAAACAGCTTTAGCTATTGCAGCGCAAACGGTTAAAGGCGCAGCCGAATTATTGATGCAAGAAAAAGTACATCCGGAACAACTCATCGATCGAGTAACTACACCACAAGGCTGCACGATAGTGGGCTTAAACGAAATGGAGCACGAAGGTTTTAGCTCCTCGTTAATAAAAGGAATTAAAACGTCGTTGAAGCAGATTAAAGGGTAAAGAAAAAAGCTACAGTTGAAAGTTCGTGTCTGTTAAGCTACTATTCCAGCATAATAAGGATATGTGACGCAGTAATCTTGTCTATTTCTATTGCTAAATCAAATATTTAAAGTAAATAGTTTATTATCAAGTAGTTTTAAACCGACATAGCCATCGTAACGATACTCAACTTTACACCCGGAATCCGACTAAGTACCTGACCGCATTGCGTTAAGGTGCTGCCGGTTGTTAACACATCGTCGACCAACAAATAGTGGCCCGGAGGCGTATCGGAAAACGGATTTAGTCCGAATATTCCTCCTGCCTGACCCAAGCGCTCCGATTTATTCTTGGTCGTTAGGGTTTTTCGATAACTGTTTCGCAGTAAAAGCGTATCGTTGTATGTGGCTCCCAGTGCCGAAGCCAACGTTTGAGCAAAACGATCTACCTGATTGTATCCGCGCTCACGCAATCGGCGGCGGTGCAACGGAACCGGAATCACATAATCTACCTGCTCGAGCGCCGGAACCTGCTTTAAATCGGCGGCATACCAATACGCAAAAAGTTCGCCGATTTGCTGCTGACCTTTATACTTAAGTTCGTGAATGAGCTTTTGTGCAATATTCGACTTACTGAAATACACGAAACACGAAACAAACGCCAATTCCAAACGTCCGCTAAACTTCGATGCCGCTTCGGTTTCACGATACAAATGGTAATTTGTTAATGCCAACTCGTGCCTACACTGGGTACAAATTACGCGCTCGCCCGTTCCCAGCAAATTCCGACAACCGCAACAAACCGGCGGATACAATACGTTGAGTAAATCGCTTAACATCTTTTTTTAAGCAAGTTACAACCGTCTAAATTCTCGATTTTACGGAAAACCCGTAAATTTCAAACTTATTTCGGCATACTGTTTCCGCCTGCTGCGTAGCTGTTTGTGCCGTTTTAGTCGATTAACATCGGCGTTTTTCCGTCGGTTATGATAATCTTGCTGTTTTGAGATTTCGATAGTTCCTGAAAAGCTTCAATAGAACGCAGGCGAATGATATCGTTGTTGAGTCCTTCTGAAAGGATTTTCTGCGAATCGCGCGTTCCTTTTGCTTCGATGATTTTACGCTCGGCTTCTAATTTTTCTTGTTGCAAAACAAATTCCATACGCATGGCATCTTGCTCTGCTTGCAGTTTGCGTTCAACCGACTTCGCTAAACCGTCGGGCAATTGAATGCTCTTCATCAAAACCGATTCGATAACGATGCCTTGTTTGTTTAAGATCTCGGCCATTTTAGCGCTAATTTCGGCTTCGATGGTGGCGCGCATACCCGAGTGCATATCTTTTGCAAAGAAGTTGGAACTCACATCGGCTGCTGCCGAGCGAAACACGTTTGAAATAATATTTTCATAACCTAAACCATAAGTACGAATGATTGTTGGCACCTTGGCTTGTTCGAGGCGATACAAAATAGACACCTGAGTTAAAATACTCAAACCTTCTTTACTGGGTAAACTCAGGTTCAATTCCAGATCGTTTGTTTGCACCGATGCTTTGATTACTTTACTGGTGAAGGGATTGAAGAACACCGGCCCTTGCGAGGTTACTTCGTCGGATAGTTTTCCGAGTTTTTGGCGAACGCCCACTTCTCCGGGTCTAACAATTGCGCAATTCGTGAACAGAACGGCACTTAAGAAAGAAAACGTAATGGTTCGTATCATGATGTTGTTGTTTTCTTCAAAGATTGTTCTCAAACCACTAAAAAATAGCCAACTAACTGCTAATTTTATGCTAATGAAATCAGAAATTAACAGTTTTGAAAGCCGCTTTTTTTGTTGGTTTTAACAGTTAGGAGCGTTGGGTAGTTTACGTGTCGGCGGTTGAGCTTGTAGAAGGCTAACTGCAAAGACTTTTAGTATTAAGATTGGAGTCCCGATAGCTATCGGGAAAGACTTTGCGACGTTCACCACTTTACGTATCATTTTGCCCACCTGAACCCGCAATTCGTCGGTTCCTGAGCTTGTTGAAGGATGGTGGTTGAGATTGTCGAAGGCTGAATTTCTTTTTTATTTGGGCAGCATTTCCGGCTTTCGGCTGTATCTTTTTATTCCGCTTCGCTCCAAAAAAAGGATGCCGCCTCTATCCGGGCTGCGAAAATCGCTACCGAGAAAATGGTTCAACTTTTGATGAGTTTACCACTTTACGTATCGTTTTGTCCAACTTAACCTGCAATTCGTAGGTGCCTGAGCTTGTCGAAGGCTTTTTTTAGAAGCTAGTTCCGATAGCTATCGGAATCGATGAATTCACCATTTTACGTATCGTTTTGTCCTACCTAACCCGCAATTCGTCGGTTCCTGAGCCTGTCGAAGGCTAGTGCATTTTTTTGTTGGCTTGACACGTTCTGTGTTTTCCTCAACAGTTCTACATTCCGAAATAATCTGTGAGTTTCGGTGTTTTCTGTGCGCTGTAAAAGCTAATGCCTGAGCGGGTCAAAGGCGGCGTATTGAAGGGTTAACCGCAAAGGACGCGAAGATTTACGCAAAGGTCGCAAAGAGTTTTTTAAGTATTAAGATTGGAGTATTAAGTATTAAGACTGCGTGACGTTCACCACTTAACGTGTCATCTTCCCGCCTAACCCGCAATTCGTTGGTGGTTGAGCGGGTCAAAGGCCGGTGTCTGAGCTTGTCGAAGGCTAACTGCAAAGACTTTTATTATTAAGATTGGAGTATTAAGACGTCGCGACGTTCACCACTTAACGTATCATTTCCCCAACTTAACCCACATATCGTAGATGTCTATACCCAAGTATTGTCGGTGCCTGAGCCTGTCGAAGGCGCATCTTTGACTTTTTTCGCTTTTTCCCATTTTTTCGCTTTTTTCAATTTTTTCAATTTTTTCCCCTCTTTTCCGGGTGAGCGATAGCAGCGGCATACTTTTTTGCGCTACGGGATTTCCACTAGGGTTTTCGCAAAAAAGATACAGCGGATAGCGCGACGGCGGCTCCGCGAAACGTTGGCGAAGCGCTATGCATAAGACGCCGGCACCCCCAAAAACCTAAAAATACCTTCGTAAAGCTAACTTCTTCTAAAACCGCTTTTTGATTTTTTCAATCGCAAGCGCGCTCTCGAAATTTCTTTTACTTTTGCAGCATTATGGCAAAACAAGACGATTTATTTAAGAACGTTGTATCACACGCTAAGGAATACGGATTTATTTTCCCTTCGAGCGAAGTGTACGACGGCCTGAGTGCTGTGTACGATTATGCACAAAACGGCGTAGAACTTAAGAAAAACATCCGCGAATACTGGTGGGCCGCAATGGTGCAACTGCACGACAATATTGTTGGCCTTGACGCAGCAATTTTAATGCACCCAACGACCTGGAAAGCTTCGGGCCACGTAGATGCGTTTAACGACCCGTTGATCGACAATAAAGACTCGAAAAAACGCTACCGTGCCGACGTGCTCATCGAAGATTACTGCGAGAAATTACAACAAAAAGCCAACAAGGAAATCGAAAAGGCTAAAGCGCGTTTTGGCGATGCCTTCGACGAGCAAACCTTTATAACTACCAACGCACGTGTGGTGGAATATTTGGAGAAAAAGAAAGCCATTTTACAACGCATGGCGAAATCGCTCGATGCCGGCGAACTCGACGACGTTAAAGCCTTGATCGAAGAATTGGAAATTGCCGATCCGGATACCGGTTCTAAAAACTGGACGGAAGTGCGCCAATTTAACCTGATGTTTGGCACCAAATTAGGCGCATCGGCAGAAAATGCAATGGATTTATACCTGCGCCCGGAAACGGCACAAGGTATTTTTGTGAACTTCTTGAACGTGCAGAAGTCGGGCCGTATGAAAATACCGTTTGGTATTGCACAAACCGGAAAAGCATTTCGAAATGAAATCGTTGCGCGCCAGTTTATTTTCCGCATGCGCGAATTCGAACAAATGGAAATGCAGTTTTTTGTAAAACCCGGCGACGAAATGAAGTGGTACGAATACTGGAAAGAAACGCGCTTAAACTGGCACTTATCGCTTGGTTTGGGTCGGGAGAAATACCGTTTTCACGATCACGAAAAACTAGCGCACTACGCCAACGCCGCTGCCGATATCGAATTTGAGTTTCCGTTCGGATTTAAAGAATTAGAAGGTATTCACTCGCGTACCGATTTCGACTTGAAAGCGCACGAACAATACTCCGGACGCAAAATGCAGTATTTCGACGCCGAAGAGAACAAAAACTACACGCCCTATGTTGTGGAAACCTCGGTGGGTCTTGACCGTATGTTCCTAGCAATTTTTGCCACAGCACTTACCGAAGAAACGCTGGAAGACGGCTCTACACGTACGGTATTGCGACTTCCGAGCGTACTAGCGCCAACCAAAGTTGCGGTTTTACCTTTGGTGAAAAAAGACGGCTTACCGGAACTTGCCAAAAGCATTTGCGACGATTTGCGTTGGGAAACCACCGTAGCCTACGACGAAAAAGACGCTGTGGGCCGACGTTACCGCCGCCAAGACGCACTGGGAACGCCGTTTTGTGTTACGGTTGACCACCAATCGCTCGAAGACCAAACAGTTACTATACGTCACCGCGACAGCATGCAGCAAGAGCGCGTAAAAATCGTGGATCTTGCGGGCATCATTCACTCGGCTACGAGTATGAAGCAGTGGTTGAAGCAGTGTTTTTAGATCGTTGCGTACGCAAAAGAGTGCCTCAATATTCGAATTTGCTTTATTGGTGCACTATAAAAAAATAGTTAGAAGCTCGGAGTAAATCCGGGCTTTTTTGGTTTTGAAGGGTGAGTAGTTGTTTTTTGACTAATCCCTATTCGAAATCAATTATTCGTCTCATTTGATCTAAGGTACTCAAGCTTATTGCGTTAGAAAAATGAGTGTGTATTCTAATGTTTTCGTGTCTTAACACGTCAACACTGATTTTCGGTGTGGTTTCTATTTTCTGAACCGCTTTAAAAATTTGTTTTTGCTTTAAAATTAGCCGTAAATCTGTTATTATTCCTGGCGAAACGAAAACTATTTTAGTTTTATCTTCAAAGTAACTTTCTAATTTCAATAGATGTTTCTGATTGTCGTTCGACATTAAATAAGAAAGAAAAGATTTACGGTTTGAACCCGACATACCTGTCGTAGGGAAAGGCAATAATTCTACAAAAGATATGTTTTTTGCATACTCTGAAGTTAGCTTCATATTACTAAACATTCTGTGGAAACGCTTTCCATCACCTTTATAATCAGGCAATAAAAAGGGGTGATGAACTCCTTTGCTTTCCCAAAAAGCTACGCCATCTTGAAGATAGCTTTCAATTTGAGGAAATGAGGACTGCTGCTCTACGTTAGCTGCCCAATTAGGATCGCGACCAACAAAGATAAATTTAGCTGTTTCTGGATTTGCTCCTTGAAATGATTTGTGAGCATACAGCTCGTTTAATCGTTTAGATGGGTGTCTTTGGTAGGTCATGAGCTCGATAGAAATTAAACAGAGACGATTTATTTTGGTTTAAGTAGTGTTTACTAATTGTAATGTAAAGGCCAACAAAACCTTCTTTATGTTTTTACCTTTTAACCATGTCAAGTTCAGGAATATAAAAATCTATCCAACCTAGTGCCTCATTTAGACCTTTAATAAATGCTTGCTTTTCTTCTACTGAATTAAACTGATATTGTTTTACGTTCAGCTCTGTCTCTTCTTTAGTAAATGGCTCGTTGTTGCTAAATTTTAGTACTTGCTCTTTGCCAAAGATTACTTCTAAGTTGTATTTCATTTTATGAATATATTCTGATAGTAATAATCTAAAAACGCTCTTGAAGGAAGGAACTTGTCGGGCAACGTAATTTTATGATTTTTAAACTTTAAGAAAAAATCTTTCACTGCCTCTTCTTTCTCAAACTCCAAAATGGCATCCGATATCTTAACGACGAAATCTGGGCTTATGGTTATAAAACCTTTATCGAATGCCTTATCATGAATGGAATTTAAGCAAATTCCGTTTCTAGGATTCATTCTTTCTTCAACATTTTTTGACCAAGGAATAATATGACTTGCAACAAGAAAATCTGGAATTGACAGACCCGAAATGCAGCATTTAAAATAATAGGAAGATAGAACTGTTGATCTAAAGAAACTTTGATTTACTCTTTGCTTTACCAAAACTTGTCGATCAAGACCTTCTTTCACATCTTCAATATCTAGTCCCGTTGATTGTTCTATTGTTTTTTGGGAAAACTTTGCGATTAACAACTCGCTTTCGTATGCAAGCTTATCCCAATTCCCATGGAATTCATTCCAGACAACTTCCTCAAGTTTACTTCCATGAGAAAGTCCAACAATACCCTGTTGCTTTAACTCCGGATCAAGTCTACCAAAATTGCCAACTTTCATATTTAGTGCTGAAGGACTTCGACCTAAAATGTTAGCATATTTAATTATTGTTGCATTTGACTTACTGCTTGCTTTAAAAGGTATCTTGCAGTAAACATTAAATGCAACAATCGTCTCTTCCATCGTCCAAGGATTACTCTTCATCTCTATCGATTATTTGAATTTTATTCTCTCGCAGTAAATCATAGAAATTCCTATACGCTTCGTCTTTGAGTTGGCTTTCGAGTTCCGTGATCTCGGCTTGAATTTCGCCATTGCTGTAAAACGTTTTTTCATTCACTTGTACTGGTGTTACTTGTTGATCTTCAAGAAGCTTCCATAAATCATTGATGTAAGCTATTCGTTCATCCGATTGATAGTCGTCAAGAAACCAAATTAAAAAACCCTCTAGATCATTATTGGGATCCGGAAGTTTTGCAATTTCTGCGTTTCTGAAAAAATCGCCAGGATGAACGCGATACTTAAATAAAACTTCGCTCATGATCATGATTTTACCTGTGAGTATAAAGTAGTGACTTTGATAGAAATAATTCCTTACAACATTTACGCCTCCAATTTACTCAAAAATCAAACGCTCTGTAAATTTTTATAAAAAACAGTTGTTGGGCTGTTTGAAAAATAATTACTGCGCACAATTTCCTCCCTGCGCACATTCGATCGTTAACGTTTGGTACGTTAGCGATGGCAGCGAAAATCCAACCACGAGCGGCCGTTGCCGAGTGGCACCCCGATAGCCATCGGGGATAGCTAACAGCCCGGCCCGCTACAACCGCACTTGTCGTAAGGATGAACAGCGGGCAACGACCAAATAAAACAGCTAGTAGCTACTGTTTAAAACTTTAGAATTTCGTCGGGATCTAAAAGGGGTTCGTTGCGCAGACGCAGCAGTACTTGAGCGCAGGCAACAACGTCTTTCTCGCAGTAGAGAATAATGCGATCAATGTCGTTTTCGCGGTAAAAAACGTTAGCTACATCGGCGCCGGAAATGTCGTCTTTGCTGCTCGGAATGCCTAAAACGGCTGTTAGCAATTTAAGCGAGGTGTAGTGTTTAAAATCGCCGAATTTCCACAAATCGAGCGTGTCGATGTGTGCAATTTCCCAAGGTTTCTTTCCAAAAAACTGCAACTTCTCGGGAAGTTTTATGCCGTTGATCAGGAAACGCCGACACAAAAACGGTAAATCGAACTCCTTGATGTTGTGTCCGCAAAACACATATTGTGCCGACTCGTAATTTTGCGACAAATGGTTGGCGAATTCCTTTAACAACTTTGGCTCCTCGCCGTAAAACGAGGTTACGCGAAAATTCCGAACATCGCGACGTACGGCAAACTGTCCGAGCGAAATGCAAACCACTTTGCCAAACTCGGCCCAAATGCCGGCTTTGTGATAAAAGGCCGCTGCCGTCTCATCTTCCTTGCGCTGATAACGGGTTTTTTCTTCGAAAAGTTCTTGAGATTCGGTATCGAGCTGGGAGAAATCGGCCGCTAACGGAACCGTCTCGATATCAATAAATAACAAATGCGATACATTAATTTTTTCTATCATGGCGTGTATGTTTAAAAAGTAAAAGTAAGGATTTTTTAGCGTATTAAGATTGGAGTATTAAGTATTAAGATTTTGATGAGNGAGCAGCGGGTTGGAGGTGGCATTGTGGACATTGTGAAAAACTTTGAGAAACATTGTGCTCCCTCGGCGCCTGAGCCTGTCGAAGGCAACCGCAAAGGACACGAAGATTTACGCAAAATTCGCAGAGCGGTTTTATTGTAGTATTAAGATTGGAGTATTAAGTATTAAGACTTCGATGATTTCACCACTTAACGTATCGTTTTTTTAGAAGCTAGTCCCGATAGCTATCGGGATTGCGACGTTCAGCATTTTACGTTTAATGTTCCCGATCTAACCCACGTGTCGTTGGTGCCTGAGCTTGTCGAAGGC
>NZ_NOXX01000180.1 GCF_002251775.1 Flavobacterium aurantiibacter | reverse complement strand
GATATCAACGCTTCACACGATTATCAGCCTAAAAAATGTCCATTACTCAGAAAAATACTTGAACTAATCTACATATTGTACAAAAATGAATCGGTCTATGATAAAGCCCATCAAACAAAAAATAGCGTGCAAACACAAATGGTTTAAGCACGCTATCGAGACTAGTTCAAGGACCGTCTTAGAATACAAAAATAAAAAATTAGGATTTTACTTGTAATTCAACACAGAATCTTTTGGCGCTACGAATTTTCCACTACTGTCTAAGCAAAAAAGATACAGCGAATGGCGCGACGGCGCTTCGAAAAGCTTGTTGACCTTGATTCGGTAGGCGCAGCGACGGATTGGCGAAGCCGTGCACGATCTAAAAAGCGCCGGCACACCCAAAAAATTAAAATTCAATTTCTTGTAGTTTTTTAATCTCGTCGCGCAATTTAGCTGCCAGCATAAAGTCGAGTTCTTTTGCCGCTTTTTCCATGCTTTTACGCTTTTCTTTAATGAGTTTTTCAATGTCGGATTTCGACAAATACTCGGTTTTTTCCTCGGCAACTAGGCGCACATTGCTCGAACTTAGGTGCTCGTCGAGCTGTTTTACTTTGGTGAAAATATTGTCCAACTTTTTATTCAATGCCATCGGAACCACATTGTTGTCGGCATTAAATTGCAGTTGTTTCGCTCTGCGGTAATTGGTTTCATCGATGGTTTTCTGCATACTGCCCGTAATCGTGTCGGCGTACATAATGGCTTTGCCGTTCAAATTTCGAGCGGCGCGACCCACCGTCTGCGTAAGCGAACGATTGCTGCGCAAAAATCCTTCTTTGTCGGCATCGAGAATGGCAACTAACGAAACTTCCGGTAAATCCAAACCTTCGCGCAGCAAATTCACGCCAATCAACACATCGAAAATACCTTTTCGTAAATCTTGCATGATTTCAATACGTTCCAGCGTATCCACTTCGGAATGAATGTACCGACAACGAATATCAACTTTCGTTAAGTACTTCGCCAATTCTTCGGCCATACGTTTGGTAAGTGTGGTAACCAAAACGCGCTCGTCTTGCTCGGCTCGTTGCTGAATTTCTTCGATAAGATCGTCGATTTGGTTTTCACTAGGACGAATTTCGATAATCGGATCCAACAAACCGGTCGGGCGAATAATTTGTTCCACATAAACACCGCCGCACTTTTGCAATTCGTAATCGGCCGGCGTTGCTGAAACGTAAATGACTTGATTTTGCAATGCTTCAAATTCTTCAAATTTCAGCGGCCGGTTATCCATCGCTGCCGGTAAGCGAAATCCGTATTCCACGAGATTTTCCTTCCGACTGCGGTCGCCACCATACATGGCACTTACTTGCGAAAGCGTCACGTGACTTTCGTCGACAACCATCAAATAATCTTTGGGAAAGTAATCGAGCAAACAGAACGGTCGTGTTCCCGGCAATCGACCGTCGAGGTAACGCGAATAGTTTTCGATTCCGCTGCAATAGCCGAGTTCGCGTATCATTTCTAAGTCGAAATTGGTACGCTCTTCTAAACGTTTTGCTTCTAGATTTTTACCAATCGAATTAAAAAAAGTGACTTGCTTCACCAAATCTTGCTGAATCTCCCAAATGGCGTTTTGCAAGACGTCGGGCGATGTCACAAACATATTGGCCGGATAAATCGTGAGTCGGTCGTACTGTTCGATTCGTACACCAGAGGTCGGATCAAATCGTTCTATTTCCTCAATTTCATCGCCAAAAAAGTGAATGCGAAAAGCGTCGTCGGCGTAACTCGGAAATACTTCTACGGTATCGCCTTTGATTCGGAACGAACCGGGTTTAAATTCGGCTTCGGTTCGGGCATACAAGCTTTGGACTAAGGCATGTAAGAGCTTTGTTCGAGCCAAACGCTGGTTTTGTTCGAGCGGGATTACATTTTTTTGAAATTCTATCGGGTTTCCGATACCGTACAAACACGAAACAGAAGCCACCACGAGAACATCGCGACGTCCGGAAAGCAGCGAAGCTGTAGTACTCATTCGCATTTTTTCGAGTTCGTCGTTTATGGATAAGTCTTTTTCAATGTAAACACCCGTAACCGGCATAAAAGCTTCCGGCTGATAGTAGTCGTAATAAGAAACGAAATACTCGACGGCATTGTTCGGAAAGAACTCTTTGAACTCGGCATAAAGTTGGGCTGCAAGCGTTTTGTTGTGTGCTAGAACCAAGGTAGGTCGCTGAACTTCTTGAATGACGTTTGCAACGGTAAAGGTTTTTCCAGAACCGGTAACACCTAATAATGTTTGAAACTTTTCACCCGAGTGAATTCCATTCGCTAAAGCAGAAATAGCTGCGGGTTGATCGCCTTTTGGCGCGTAGTCGGAAACAACTTTAAACTTCATAGCCGCAAGATAACTAAAGGAATTCCTAAAAAATGATAAACATATTCTAAAACAATCTAATTTTCCGAAAAAAATCAGATTGAAAGCTTATCTAAAAAAGAAGCGCTTTTGGTTGATTACACTCTGCATGAGCTATTTAGTTTTCTGCCAGAGTTGTATGACCATGCGAAGTAGCGCAAAAGAAACCCGACAGCATTTTGAAAAAGCGGGAATTGCATACCAATCAAAGCTGTTAACAATTCGTGAGCATCGGATTCACGTGATTACGAGCGGCGATTCGACTTTACCAGCCCTAGTTTTTATACACGGCTCACCGGGAAGTTGGGATGCTTTTAAAACATTTATGGTCGAAAAACGACTTTTAGAAAAATACTACTTGGTAGCTATCGATCGGCCGGGTTTTGGTTTTTCGGATTTTGGAGAAGCACAAACTCTGCAAACACAAACGGAACTTTTGCATGAAGCGATTAAGAAATTAAGGCTAAAATCGGTTGCTCTTGTCGGCCATTCGATGGGCGGACCCGTAGTTTGCGATTTAGCGGGCACTTATCCCGAATTTTACAAACAACTATATGTTTTAGCGGGTTCGGTGGATCCTGCTGCCGAAAAGCCCGAACGTTGGCGACAAGTCATCAAGGTAAAACCTGTTCGGTATTTAATACCTCGCGCCTTGCGTACTTCAAACGACGAGTTGTATTGGTTGAAATCAGACTTATACGATTTGAAGCCGAAATTGAAATACATTACCGGAAATGTGCGCATCGTTCACGGAACAAAAGACCGTTTGGTTCCTTACAGCAATGTAGATTTTCTCAAAAAAACACTTACCGCTGCACAAAAAGTGGATGTTGTAACGATCGAAAACGCCGATCATTTTATTCCGTGGTCGCATTATGAGATTGTGCTAGCTGCTCTTGTTAATGAGTAATTAAAGTGAAGCAAGAGCCAAATAAAGTGGCATGCCAATAGTAATATTGACTGGGAAAGTCACTGCAAGTGCCATTGGTAAGAACAAACCTGGATTTGCCTTGGGAACTGCAATTTTCATTGCAGCTGGAACAGCAATGTACGAAGCACTGGCAGCCAAAACGGCAAAGATGAATCGGTTTCCTACGTCTTGAGTTACCACTGAAGATAAAACAGCAACCAAACAACCATTAACTAAAGGAATTAGAACAGCAAATGCCACGGCAAACCAACCACTTTTCACGAAATCATTGAGTTTCTTTCCACTGGTAATCCCCATATCGAGTAGGAAAATAGCGAGAAATCCTTTAAACAAATCCGTTGTAAAAGGTTTAATACCCATGGCTTGTTGATCGGATGCTAAAAGTCCGATAATCAAACTTCCTAAAATCAACAATACAGAACCATTTGTAAAAGAGTGTTTTACTAGAGAAAGCAGTCCGGCTTCTGTTTTTTCGCCATTCTTTGCAAACAAGCGAATAAGAACGACACCAATAATAATCGCGGGCGCTTCCATTAAAGCCATTACGGCAACCATATAACCCGAAAAAGTTTTATCCTGTAATTCTAAGAAAGTAGCAGCAGTGACAAATGTTACCGCCGATACCGAACCATAAGCTGCGGCAATGGCTCCTGAATCGTAAATATTGAACTTGCGTTTCAGGATAAAAAAGCTATAAATGGGAATTAAAGATGCTATGACAATTCCGAAAATGACGGCCCAAATGATCTCGAAAGTAAAGTGGCTGTGCGCCAATTCTTGCCCGCCTTTAAAACCAATCGAAAAAAGAAGGTATAAGCTGATGAACTTCGACGAATTGTTTGGTATTTCGAGGTCGCTCTTTAGTTTAACGGCTATAATTCCCAAAAGGAAAAAAAGCAATGCCGGATTTTTGAGGTTTTCTAAGAGTAAATCTAAATTCATATACTGGTTGCCGCCCTTTTCAGGCGATCGTTAATGGTTTGTCCGAGTCCGATATTTTCTGGCTTTTCCACTACAATACATGCTAAATTCTGTGCGTCGTATTGGTGAAAAAGTCGATATAAATTTGTTGCTAGTTCTTGTAAATCATCTGGATTGTAGAGAAAAGCTGCTGTCGCCAATTTTGCTGCTTCTTGATTAACTCCGATGAAACCGACTGTTTTATCCGTTAATGCTCTTAAAGTTTGAACCGGATTTTCGGTTACAATTAATTGCGCTTTTGGAGCGTAGTGTTTTTTGTGCATGCCTGGAACCACAGTTTGCATTGGTATATTTTGCAAGACCTCGAGCTTGGTAACTTCTGTGATTTGTTGCACGGTAATGGCACCGTATCTCAAAACAACCGGCACATTATCTTTAAAAGCTACAATCGTCGATTCCAAACCTTGGCTGCATGGGCCACCGTCTAAAATCCAAACGTCGTCATTGGCAAATTGCTTGGCAACATCAACGGCATTTGTGGTACTGGTTTGCATGTATTTATTGGCACTAGGAGCTACTAAGCCATTTGGAAAATTGAGTAAAAGTTCACGTGTTAGCGGGTGTGCAGGTACTCGCAAAGCAACTGTATCCTGACCAGCGGTGATCACATCTGAAATATGCGGCTTTTTTGGAAGTACCAGTGTCAGCGGTCCGGGCCAAAAATGTGCGGCCAATACTTTTGCAGCTTCTGGCACCCAACGGGCTTGCTCGAATGCGGCTTCACTGCTGTGGAAATGTAAAATTAGCGGATTGGTTTGTGGCCTATTTTTATAGGAAAAAATCTGTTGTACCGCGATTTCATTGGTGCTGTCGGCCGCGAGTCCGTAGACGGTTTCAGTGGGAATGGCAACTACTAAACCATTTTTTAGTCGATTTACAGCTTGTGCGAGTTCGGTGATAATCATCTTACGGATTGCAATAGTTACAGTACATAGCCGACTCGAAAGATTTATTATCGGGTCTTGGCTGCTCGTTTTCGAATTGGCACACTTCGCAGCGATGCTTCAAAGCTAAAACGCTGTTCGTTGGCTGCTGGCATAGCTCACAGGGCAAACCTGTTTTAACATCATACCAATCAAAACCTGGTGCAGCACAATTCGGGCACAAAGATTTGATTTTTTCAATTAATTTCTGTGCTGTTTCGGCAATTGCTTTTCGTCGCAACGGATTATTCATGGCACGCATATCGGTTTCGACATAAAAAGAACCGAAGCGGTTTAATAAATCTTGAGCAGCTGTAGCTACTTCTTCTTCCGACGCTAGATCTTTACTAACAACATCTGGATTTTCCTCGCGATTTTTCAAAATCACTTTTGCTTCTGGGAAACCAACTTTTTGTAGAAAGGTGGCTAAATCGGTTAGATTTGTGAGGCGTTCACCAGAAAAATTTGTGTCGGTAGTTAGGTGTTTGGCGAGATACTCGCGTTTATTCTTATAATCGGCCAGTAACAGATATTCTTCATTTGCATGAGCGAAAAAAATCTCGGGATGCGGGCCAAAAGATCCTTCGCTGGCTAAGATTAAATCGTGTCCGTATTTTTCTGCCGCGGCTTTTGCCTTTCGGCGAACGGTTTCAAGTGCGGAGTCGCGTCGGTTAACTTCTCCAGAAAACGTTCCGAACACGTCAGTATCGAATTCAGGCGCAACTTGCACCTGAATTCCTAACTGATCGTTAAATAATGATTGAACAAGCAGTCCCTTTCCGTGCTTAGTGGCAAATAATGCCGTTCTTCCTTCGCCCAAAAGAAATTTACTGCGTTCCATCAAAGCAATTCAATTGAAATATTCGATTGAATTGAGAATTTCAAATTGCGTTCTTTGGCTTGCTTTACCAACTCGCGTACCGATTCGGTTGCATCAACCAGTTCGGCAACACGTTGTTTGCTGTGTTGGTTTTCCTCGCCACCTCGAATTTGCGAGCTGAAACTTTCGAGCGCGTGAAACTTGATCTTGCTATCTAGCAATTTCAAAAGCACATTCTCCGCCTCTTCCGGCGTAAACGTTCCGTCAATTAATTTGATTGAAGTCATTGGCATTGTTAGATTCACGATTCTCTGTTTTAGTTAAATTAGAAAGGACAATAAATGCGAGTAGTATTCCTACCACTAAAAAAGCGGTGCCGTAGCAGGAATTGGGTTGTAATAGATTGTAAATCAATCCGCTGATTGTCCACAATAAAACCAAAACCAGTTTTACATTTTGCTTCATTTGAGGCGTTTGAGGTTGGTTAGCCATGAATTATGATTACTGACCTTGACCTAAAGAGAAGGCAGCTTTACCGTCGAACTCATATAGATTTTCCGTTTTGATTACGTCTAATCCGTGAGCTTCCGCGTTAGAAAGTAAGGTAATGATATCTTGCTTGCTCAACGCTCCTGTTGCTGATTTGAATCGGCATCGCCAGTGATCGGTACAAAAAGTTTCTGAGAAACCTTCTGGCCATACTTTGATTCCACGGTTGGTAATCATTGACAACGAAACTGAATCAAAACCAATTTTAGAAGCAGCTGCACCTAACTCGTCAGGATTTGTTCCGCGGTAGTGCAAGAAAACATCTACGCCAACTAATTTCTTAGCTTTTGGTGCTTTTCTTTCGTATTTCGGCAGATTCAAAGTAGCGTCTGTTTTATAAGTAACCGCTTTTAATTTAGAAGGTTTTTGACCTAAATTCGCGATTATAGCATCTGCAAATTCTTTAGTTCCAACTTTTACTTTGCTGGTTCCTTCTTTGAAAATGTCGTAGGTATGAACGCCGTCTTCAATTGTTTTCAACCAAGCGTTTTGCACTTTTTCGGCAACGTCGGTCATTCCCATATGCGTTAACATCATCACCGCACCTTGTAATAGTCCAGACGGATTCGCTAAGTTTTGTCCAGCACGACGAGGCGCCGAACCGTGAATAGCTTCGAACATAGCGCATTCTTCACCAATATTTGCTGAACCTGCTAGACCAACAGATCCTGCAATTTGTGCGGCGATATCCGAAAGAACGTCGCCATATAGATTTAGCGTCACAATAACGTCGAAAACTTCTGGTGTATCCGACATTTTCGCAGCACCGATATCGATAATCCAGTGTTCGTTTTCGATTTCAGGATATTCGGCAGCAATTTCGTCGAAAACTTGGTGAAACAAACCATCGGCTTGCTTCATGATATTGTCTTTTGTGAAGCAAGTTACTTTCTTTCTGCCGTACGCACGTGCATATTCAAAAGCGTAACGAACAATTTTCTCACAACCCGGACGAGAAATAATTTTCAAACACTGAACCACTTCGTCGGTTTGTTGGTGCTCGATTCCTGCATATAAATCTTCTTCATTTTCACGAACAATCACAATATCCATTTCAGGATGCTTGGTAGCCACAAATGGGTGCAAAGACGTACACGGACGCACATTGCTGTAAAGACCTAGAAATTTACGTGTGGTAACGTTCAAACTCTTGTAACCACCACCTTGAGGTGTTGTAATAGGCGCCTTCAAAAACACTTTGTTACGTCGGATAATATCCCATGATTCTGATGCAATTCCCGATGTATTTCCCGATAGATAAACTTTTTCGCCTACCTCAATTTCATCGTACTCCAATTCGGCACCAGCTGCCTTGATGATCGACAACGTAGCGTCCATAATTTCCGGACCAATCCCGTCTCCTTTTGCAATTGTGATTCTTTTCATGCTGAATAAATTTTATATCGGTGCAAAGATGACAGCTTCCTTTCATATATTTTTATTTATATTTGATATATTAAACATTAAAATATTTTATGAATTATACCATTCACCAACTGCAGGTATTTTTGCGCGTTACACAAACGGGAAGCATTACCAAGGCGGCAGAATTACTCAATTTAACGCAGCCGGCCGTGTCTATACAGTTAAAGAATTTACAGGATCAGTTTGAGATACCGCTGACCGAAATTGTTGGACGAAAATTGTATGTAACCGATTTTGGTAGAGAAATTGCCGCTGCCGCAGAAAACATATTGAATCAGGTGTATGCAATTAATTTTAAAACGATGGCGCATAAAGGACAGTTAAGTGGCCGATTGAAGCTATCAGCGGTTTCCACCGGAAAATACATCATTCCGTTTTACCTGCAATCGTTTTTGAAACAGCATCCCGGTGTTGAGTTATCACTCGACGTGACAAATCGTTTTAAAGTTTTGGAGAGCTTGGAACGCAACGAAATTGATTTTGCTTTAGTTTCGATTATTCCCGACCAATTTCAATTGAGCAGCATCAGTTTGCTTCGAAACAAATTGTTTTTGATGAAGAATCCGAAGTATTTTGAGGTTGCAGCCTGCCAATCGATCCACGATTTAAAAGAATTGCCAATTATTTTTCGCGAGAAAGGATCGGGTACACGCATGATGATGGAACGGTTTTTTTCGCAGAACGATTTGAATATCGTTAATAAGATTGAGCTTACGAGTAATGAAGCCGTGAAACAAGCGGTTGTTGCGGGTTTAGGCGTTTCGATTTTACCCATGATTGGTGTGAAGAACGAGCTTTTAGTAGGCGATTTAAAGATAATTGATGTGCCCAAACTTCCGCTAGAAACCGATTGGAACTTGATTTGGTTGCAGCAAAAAAACTTATCGCCTGTAGCAGAAGCTTTTCGAAATTTTATAAGTACCGAGCGTCATACCATATTTGAAGAAGAGTTTTCGTGGACGTTGTAGGTTGGCTTTGAATGAGATTACTACTTTATGTAAGTTCTTTTAGAAGTTAGTCCCGATAGCTATCGGGATCGATGAATTTACCATTTTACGTATCGTTTTGCCCAACCGAACCCGCGTATCGTGCGAGCCTAAGCTTGTCGAAGGCTGATACGATTTTTAGGCGACTTGATTCGTTCTGTGTTTTCCTCACTGGTGAAACAATACACCAAATTCTGTGAACTTCGGCGTATTCCGTGCGCGTAAAAAAACTGTTGTCTCAGACAATCAATGGTTAGCGTTGTGTACATTGTGATAAACTTAATGAAACATTGTGCTCCCTAAATCTTTTCATCTCGAAATCTTTTTAAAAATTCCGGTTTTTCCGTAAAATTTATTTCCGGGATNCTGAGTTCGATTTAAAAATTGCGGTCAGAAAACAGATAAATGGTTGTGTACAAGGCAGATTTTTATTGGGATACTGTAGTATCGGAAAAAAATCTAACGAAGTAGGCAGCCGTTTATCTGTTTAGCGTGGAAGTTGTTCCTTTCCATTGCTATTTGATTTCACGATTTGCTGATTTCAAGCGATCTGACAAAGATTTTTAATCGAACTTAGGTTATTAATTATCTAGAACGGCAAATCGTCCGAATCGGCGTCGGTGTTGTAGCTGTCGGCGGGCGGAAATGGTCCGGTTGGCGCCGCAAATTGGTTGGCTGCCGGTTGTTGCGGTTGTTGGTAGCCGGTTGGTGCCGCTTGCTGATACGCCGGTGGTGCTTGTTGAGCCACTTGTGCGCCGCGCTCGATACGCCAGCCTTGAATGTCGTTAAAATATTTTATTTCACCTTGTGGACTTCTCCACTCGCGACCGCGTAAATTTATTGATACGCGAACTTCTTCGCCTACTTGAAAATTGTTCAGCAAGTCGCATTTGTCTTGTACAAAATTGATGCTGATGTATTGTGGATATTGTTCTTGTGTGGTTACTACCAATTCGCGTTTTCTAAAACTATCACTTACGCGTTGCTCTGGGTTGATTACTTTGATGATTCCGGATACTTCCATGTTTTTTGGCTTTTAAATTAGTTAATACGCGGTGCTAGCAATAGTTTCCAGGCATCTAAAACGGCTCCCGAACGCAGGTATTCAAGGGCTTGTTCTTGAATTTTGTGCTCGTCGGCGGTGCTTAATGCGGCTTTTGCTGCAAAATTGCTTTTTACAAATGTATCAATTTCTGCTTCGGTAGGCAACTGTTCTACATTTCCTAACCTGCCTAAATCGTTTCCGGTAAACAAGGAACTGTCGCGTATGAATTTCGGAATATTGTCGACACCAATACCCAAGGTTGTTAGCGGTTTCGGAATTTCAAACAAGCCCGTATTCGAACGGCCGTACCAGTTGCCGCCTAATCGTGAAACCAAATCGATTTTATGCTGATCGATGCCGCCTTTTTCGTCTAAAACCGCATCGGAAACATGAATTTTTAAAACTTCGCAGATTACTAAATTTCCGGCACCGCCGTTTTCGCCCAAGGCAATAATATCGTTGATTTTGCACTCAAATTGCACCGGACTTTCGGCTACGCGAAACGGTTTTACCAGATCTGACGCCACTGCCGTTAAACCTGCCTTTTCGAATTCGTTTACACCGTCGGGATACTCGGTACTGGACAATGAAACTTGTTCGACCATATCGAAATTCACGACGTTAATTACTACTTCGCGCGTGGCTAAACTGTTTTCGAGCGTGTGTTTTGTGGTATTATCGCGAACACGACGCGCTGGTGAGAAAATAAGTATCGGCGGATTGGAACTAAAAACGTTGAAAAAACTAAACGGCGACAAATTAGGAACACCTGTTGCCGACAAAGTGCTGGCTAATGCTATGGGTCGCGGACCTACAGCAGCTTGCAAGTACCCTTGAATTTGTGCAGCCGATAAAATATTGGTTTCGAAAGATGGCATTTGAGATTTTTTTCAAATGTACATCACTGCACGAAAAGCTGTTTGAATTTTAAGTTTTTTTAAAATCAATTTTTGGATTTGAGGAATTATTGGTGGTAGGTTTATGGCTTTGTATTTTTTGGTTTGTAATATTGCAATATTACCTCGATTTAAAATACTGTAAATCATTCAGTAAGAATCAAAATTTTTGAAGGAAATTCACCACATTTTGCAAACGAATTGTATAACGTTTTTTCGTTAGCGATTTTTCCGCGTTAGCGATAGGAGCGGAAATGCGCTGAAGCCTGCGGTTTTGCGGTTGTTTATTGCGGCGGCGACAGCGAGAGCCCACGCCAATACCTACAACCGCAACCGCAGGCAAAGGGCATTGCAGCGGATAGCGCGGCGCTCGGGCGGACTGAGCAAGGGGAGCGCAACGCCCAAAAATTGAAAAAATAGCGTACTTTTAAATCTCAAATTGTTTGCATGAAATTTTCTCAGAAACCACAATCGGCGCGGTGGATAATCTTGGCAACTTCGTTTGCTATAATCCTGCTTATTTTGTGGAATACGTACCGCTTTTTTCAGGTTTTTAAGAATGAAGAACGCCTGAAAATGACCGTTTTAGCGGAAAGTATGAAGACTATAGACAAGGCCGATTTGCTGAACGATGAAATTGAATTGCCGCTGCAAATTATTAGCAACAACAAGACCATTCCGGTGATTGTAACCGACAGTAAAGGCAAGATTTTAAACACGGCGAACCTTAGCGAACAACTGGCAAACGACAGCGTGTACATGAAGCGCACTCTGGCACGCCTGAAGAAAGAAAACGAACCCATTTTGATGGCGAGCACGGGCAGCAAACAATATTTGTACTACGGAAACTCGGAACTTTTGAACTCGCTGAAGTATTTTCCGATAGCACTTTTGCTGATTATCTTTTTGTTTATTGCGCTGATTTACAACTATTATCGCAGCGTAAAAATTGGAAGCGAGAATAAACTTTGGGCCGGAATGGCCAAAGAAACGGCGCATCAGATTGGTACGCCTTTGTCGAGTTTGCTTGGGTGGATTGAAATTTTGCGCAGCGAACATGTAGAAGAATCGACCGTACAAGAAATCGAAAAAGACGTGGCGCGTTTGCAAACCATAGCCGATCGATTTTCGAAAATTGGTTCGGAACCCGCGCTGGAATCGTTGGATTTAATAGCCGAAACAGAGAAGTCGTACGCGTATTTGAAATCGCGTTTTGCGGGTCAGGTTAGTTTTACGTTTAATGCGCCGGCGTATCCGATATATCGGAATTTGAATCCGGTTTTGCACAGCTGGACGATAGAGAATTTGGTTAAAAATGCCATAGATGCTATGCGTGGACGCGGCGCTATTGATTTAACGATAA
The DNA here is from genome assembly GCF_002251775.1 of Flavobacterium aurantiibacter. Classification (GTDB taxonomy): domain Bacteria; phylum Bacteroidota; class Bacteroidia; order Flavobacteriales; family Flavobacteriaceae; genus Flavobacterium; species Flavobacterium aurantiibacter. The sequence continues at coordinate 9,436 of NZ_NOXX01000180.1, read as the reverse complement.
CCGACGACGGCAAGCAGGTACGCATTTTTGTGTCGGATACCGGAAAAGGCATTGCCAAACATCAGTTTAAACGCATTTTCGAACCGGGTTTTACAACGAAGAAGCGCGGTTGGGGCTTGGGTTTATCGCTTACAAAACGCATTGTGGAAGAGTATCACAAAGGTAAAATTGCCGTTACACGCTCGGAAATTGGCAAAGGTACAACGATTGAGGTGTGTTTGTAGCGCAGGAAAATCAAGGCAAAAAAAAACCCCGACTTCGAGAGAAATCGGGGTTTTTGTTATTCTAAAATTTCGTTGCCTTCGCGGTCAAAGAAATGGTATTCTAAAAAGGTATAAGCATCTCTGGGGATGATTTTTACCCACTTTTTGTATTTCAAGGCCCAGCGCACACGTGGCGATGGCATGCCTTTAGAAAGATACGCAGCTACGAACGGATGTACGTTAAGTACGAGTCCGCGTTGTGTACCGATAAGTCGGTCGAGGTCGCTTTCTATTTTGGTAATGATAGAAATAGGCGCTTCGATTTCACCGTTTTCGTTGTTTGGATCTTCCTCTCGTGTTTTGATGTTTACTTCCGGGCGTACACGTTGACGCGTAATTTGTACGAGTCCGAATTTGCTCGGCGGTAAAATTTTGTGTTTGGCTTTATCGTCGCTCATTTCTTCCCTCAGGAAGTCGAATAACACTTTACGGTTATCCGGATTCGACATATCGATGAAGTCGACCACAATAATGCCTCCCATATCGCGCAGTCGCAATTGGCGTGCGATTTCTGCTGCTGCGATGAGATTTACTTCCAAGGCCGTTTCTTCTTGGTTATTGGCTTTGTTACTGCGGTTTCCGCTGTTCACGTCGATTACGTGTAAAGCTTCCGTATGCTCGATAATCAAATAAGCACCTTTGCTCATCGAGACGGTTTTTCCGAAAGAGGTTTTTATTTGTCTTTCGATGTGATATTTCTCGAATATGGGCAAATTTTTAGATTGATAAAGTTTAACAATAGATTGTTTTGCGGGAGCGATCTCTTGGAGATAGTCGCGCGTTTGATGGTACAACTCTTCGTCGTCGACATGAATGCCGCTAAAGGTATCGTTAAATACGTCTCTGAGAATGCTAGAGGCGCGATTTAACTCTCCCAGGACTTTCGATGGATGATGAGCAGTTGGTAATTTTTTACACATTCCCGACCACCTGTCGAGTAATGTTTGTAGATCTTTTTCAAGTTCTGTTGTTTGTTTGCCTTCGGCTACTGTGCGAACAATAACTCCAAATCCTTTCGGACGAATAGAGGAAACCAATCGTTTAAGACGCTCTTTCTCTTCTCTTGATTCGATTTTTTGCGATATAGAAACGCGGTCAGAGAAAGGAACGAGAACAATAAACCGACCGGCTAAGGAGAGTTCGCTGCTAATGCGCGGTCCTTTGGTCGATATAGGTTCTTTGACGACTTGTACCAAAACGGATTGATTAGCGCTGAGAACGTCGGTGATGGCACCATTTTTATCAATTTCTTTTTCAAATTGAAAGTTCTTTAGCGTGTAATCTTTAGCTTTTCCGGTGGTAAGCGATTTCAGAAATTTGAGTTGTGAATTTAGGTTTGGACCTAAATCGTGGTAGTGCAAGAAAGCGTCTTTTTCGAAACCTACGTTTACGAAAGCCGCATTTAAACCGGCAACTGGTTTGCGTATTTTAGCTATAAAAATATCGCCAACCTGAAAGTTGCTTTTTTCTTCTTGTTTGTGTAACTCAATTAGTTTTCCGTCTTTAAGTAAGGCAAAATCAACAGCATCAGGATTAGATCTGATGATGAGTTCTTTGTTCACTTTTGTGTATGGTTGTGGGCACGAGACAGGCTCGTATTTGCCCAATTGTTAAACAATGCTGATTTTCGGTTGGAGCTAACTAGGTTGGCTCGCGATGTCAATGAACGTAAAAAAAGAAAAAGTAGTGTTGAACTACTTTTTCTTTTTGTGGCGGTTAGCTCTCGCTCTCTTTTTTCTTTTGTGCGTAGCTACCTTATGTCTTTTTCTTTTTTTACCACTTGGCATAGTTGGTGTATTAGTGATTAATATTGGTTATTTAGCCTCATTGTTGGTTTTAACACCCTCAACAAATACTTTAGCAGGCTTGAAGGCAGGAATGTTGTGAGCCGGAATTTTAATTGTAGTGTTCTTAGAAATGTTTCTTCCGGTTTTCTCTGCTCTTGTTTTGATGATGAAACTTCCAAAGCCTCTCAAATACACATTATCACCAGTTTCTAATGAAGTTTTCACCTCTTCCATAAACGTTTCCACAGTAGCTTGAACATCGCCTTTTTCAAGACCAAGTTTCTCAGAAATTTTAGCTACGATATCTGCTTTCGTCATTTTCTTTCTTTTAATTGAGAATTAATTTTTTTGAGGTTGCAAATATACGATAATAAAAAACAATATATCAAGCTAAAACATTAAATTTTAACTACATAAACGATTAATTTTGGGAGCACCTTAACAAATATGAACTTTTCTAAGATTCTCATAGCGTGGTATTTAGGCAACAAACGCGATTTGCCTTGGCGTTCTACCACTAATCCGTACCTGATTTGGTTGTCGGAAATAATGCTGCAACAAACGCGCGTGGAACAAGCTTTACCCTATTATTTTGCCTTTGTCGATGCCTTTCCGACCGTTACCGATCTGGCCAATGCTCCTGAAGACAAAATTTTAAGATTGTGGCAAGGTCTGGGCTACTATTCTCGGGCACGAAACATGCACGCCACTGCCAAGCAAGTTGTTGAACAACATCAAGGAGCGTTTCCCACTTCTTACAAAGAGCTTATTAAATTAAAAGGTATCGGTCCTTACACCGCTGCCGCCATCGCCTCTTTTGCTTTCCGCGAAGCAGTTGCCGTGGTCGATGGAAATGTATACCGCGTACTTTCTCGAATTTATGGTATCGATGTCGATATTGCTAAATCCGAAGCGAAGTCGATTTTCGCCGAAAAAGCACAATCGTTACTTAGCGTAAAAACACCCGATCTGTATAATCAAGCGTTGATGGAATTCGGCGCGTTGCAGTGCGTGCCTAGAAATCCGTCTTGCCATACCTGTCCGTTTTCGAGTTCGTGTTTTGCATATCAAAATCAGCGCGTAACTGAACTGCCCGTAAAATCAAAAGCCAAAAAAGCGCGAAAACGCTACTTCAATTATTTTGTAACCGCGAATGCTAAAGGTGAAATCGCGCTGCAACAACGCTTGCAAAACGACATTTGGCAAAAGCTCTACGAATTTCCGCTACTCGAAACTGAAGCCGAAATTGATGCCGAAGCTGCAGTGGCTGCCGTGAACAAACTCATGCCTGCTGCGGTTGTGAAACGCATCGATGCTTTTCCAGTGCGAGCAAGCCATAAATTGTCGCATCAAATCATTGAACTTTGTTTCTGGAAGCTCGAAATCGATGGCGACCTACCTGTTGCCGTTCCGCTTAATAGCGTTGTCGATTATCCGATGCCGATAGCCCTGCACAATTTTACAGTCGCAGAAATTTCGCGAGCAGAAAAATGATTACATTTGAAGCTGAGTTTGATTTAAAACTGAGGTCAGATTACATTGAAATGACCAATGAGGAGGCAGATTTCTTTTGAGATATTTTTATTTCGAAAATAATCCAACTGTGTCATGAGTCGTTGATATGTTGAGCATAGCGTTTGCGAATACGTTGAAGTAACTGAGGTCTGCAATGATCAAGTTGGGAACGCTCGAAGCTCTAATTTTAAACAAACCCAAATTTTCAGATTTAAAAGCCATCAAAAATGAATAACGGAACGCTCAATAAAGTCATGTTAATCGGTCATTTAGGAGACGACGTAAAAATGCACTACTTCGATGGTGGAAATTGTATCGGACGCTTTCCGCTGGCTACCAACGAAGTGTACGTTAACAAAACCACCGGAGAAAAACTCACCTCTACAGAATGGCACAATTTGGTTGTTCGAAACAAAGCTGCCGAAATCTGTGAAAAATACCTTTCAAAAGGCGATAAAATTTACGTAGAAGGTCGGATAAAGTCGCGTCAGTGGCAGGCCGAAGACGGCTCTACTAAGTACACTACCGAAATTCAAGTAACCGAATTTACGTTCTTAAGTGTCAAAAAAGATAACGATCACAACAAATCGGGCGATGCACACTACGGAATGTCCGATGCCGATATGCCTTAACTTACCGCTATGAATGCCTTTTCTCGTACGTATCGCAACAAGCTTTGGCTTGCACTAATTGCGCTCGCTGGCTTGTATTCTTGTAAGGATGAAGTTCTGCCAAAGCCCGAAGCGCAATTGCGACTCGATTATTCTTTTCCAAAGTACAAACCGTATGTTGGTCCGTGTCCGTATACGTTCGACATCAATTCGGAGGCTGTGGTTAAAGTAACTTCGGATTGCGGACTCGAAATTAATTACCCAAAGATGAAGGCAACGATTTATCTGAGTTATAAATCGGTTTCCAACAACATCGATCTGTTACTTCGCGATGCGCAAAAACTAACTTATAAGCACGTCATTAAAGCCGACGATATTACCGAACAACCTTTTCTTAATAACAACGACAAGGTTTATGGGATGTTTTATGAAGTGAACGGAAATGCGGCAACAAACGGACAATTTTATGCCACCGACAGTTTGCGCCATTTCATAGACGGCTCGGTGTATTTTTACGCCAAACCCAATTTTGACTCGCTACTTCCAGCCGCAGCTTATGTAAAAAACGATATGCGACGCCTGCTGGAAACGCTTCGCTGGGAACGTGGAGTGGAGGCAACATCACCAAAAATAGCCTTGCCTGCCGAAAAGAAAACGCAATTGTAGTTTTTGCTTTTTTTGGCAGCATTTCGCGTTTTTTCCTGCAGCTCGATTGCCATCAAGACACACAAAAATCAGTTCAAAATAACCCGACCAATTGTGCTTCTTTTCGTTGCCAATTGGTTGTTTGTAGATCTTATTGGTATAACTAATTTTTGCGGTGGGATGTGCCCAAAATAATTTCAGTTTTCGAGTGGAATCAAATAGAAAAGGCCGCAACTTGCGACCTTCAGAATTTTTAGTGCCTTACTGTTATAAGGTTCCGGTTTCGGAGCTACAGTGCTTTTTCTTAGCAGCGCAACAACCTGGCTTAGCATCGGATTTTGCAGCTTCGCCGGCGCAAGATGCTGGAGCGGCAGCTTCTGTTTTAGCGGCATCAGCTTTTGCAGCTTTTTTAGCTTTTTTCGACTTCTTAGCTTTTTTTGGTTCTTCTTCGTAGAGCGATGCTTTGTCGGTACTCGATTTTACATCGCTTACTTTGTAGGTTTTCCCATCGGCTACTGCTTCGACTTTTTTAGCGAGTTCCGACGGAGTTACAAGCGTACTGTTGTATTCTACGGTTGCTGTTTTCTTTTCGAAATCAACTTTTGCCGCTTTTACACCTTCCGTTTGCTGTAGTTCTTTTTCGATTTTCGACGCACACATTACTGCACAACTCATTCCTTCAATTTTGAAACTGGCTGTTGCCGTTTCTCCCGCCGCTAGTGTTTTTGATGTTGCAGTTGCAGTAGTTTCTGTTTCTTTTTTACAAGCGGTAAAGCTCGCAGCCATAGCACAAATAAGTATGGCAATCTTCCAAGTTTTCATGGCTAATCATTTAATTATGAAACAAAAATAATAAACTATACATACTATTGTGTTGTAAAAATGCCAAATTTGCGCCTTTATTCCCGGCAAAACCGTTATGAAACAACAAAAATGGGTTCTTTTAGTCGCATTAGCATTAGTTTGGGGTAGTTCTTTTATTCTGATTAAGAAGGGTTTAGCTGGTTTATCGCCTATACAAGTGGGTGCTTCGCGCATTGTTTTTGCGGCCTTGTTTTTAATGCTAATCGGTGCCAATCAAGTTGCTAAAGTGCCGTCGTTTAAATGGAAGTACATTGCCCTCACTTCTTTATTCGGAACTTTTATTCCTGCATTTTTGTTTGCCACTGCACAAGTTTACATCAGTAGTACCGTTAGTGCCGTACTCAATTCGCTTACACCGCTTAACACTTTTATTATTGGTATAATTGGTTTTGGGGCCACTTTTGTGCGCAGGCAAATGCTGGGTGTAGTTATTGGTTTGTCGGGCAGTTTGATTTTGATCTTGAATGGTGCTGCGAACCATCCGGAACAAGACTACCGATTTGCAGCCTTCATCGTTATAGCATCGATATGTTATGCGATCAATGTAAATTTGATCAATAAATTTCTGAGCGATATTCCACCGTTCACGATTACTGTAGGCAATTTTGCGGTAATGTTGGTGCCGGCCTCAATAGTTTTGGCGTGCACCGGAATTCACGAAAACATTAGTGATCAAAGTGTTGTTCATGCCTTGTTTTTCGTAGCTATTTTAGGAATCGTTGGAACCGGTTTGGCCAATATTGTTTTCTTTAAACTGATACAAATCTCCTCGCCTGTATTTGCTACTTCGGTAACGTATTTAATCCCGGTAGTTGCCTTTTGTTGGGGCTTATTCGACGGCGAATCGTTAACGCTTATTCAGTTGTTGGGTGCGGCTGTTGTTCTGAGCGGGGTGTATTTGGCAGCGAAGAAGCGATGAGTATGATTACAAACGGCAGTGCCATATTGAAGTACGAAATGTCGAATTTGCTATCGTAAATACAAGCGTTCCAACCATATTCTCGCAGGGTGTAGCCGAAGCTCAAAAATACAGGAACGGCAACTGAAATACCACCTATTTTTATAAGTTGTAGCTTTCCTTTCTTCACGAAAAACAACAGTATTAAAGGTAGTAATCCGCACAGGATGTTTACGGTTAGCGGTAAGTACGAGCTTTGCAACGAAAACGGATTGTAAGTTTCGATTGTTTGCCAGTTTGGCGCTAAGGAAAAAATCCAATAAGTTAAGAATGCAATTGTTGCAACAAGTACGGTTAAACTACTCAGCAGTTTATGGATACGAGTTTTTAAAGGCAGTTCTGTTTTGTTGCGCAGTTCAAGGATTTGTTGTGCGAAATACGTGCCAATAAGCATGGCTGCGGGGATTCTGGTGTACGCTAAAATTGCTGCTAAGACGGAGATTCCAAGAAGCGGTGCAAGTTTTAGTCGGGTGAGATCAGGTGGAGTTAACAGCAAGAAGCTAGCCACCAGTAAAAAATTTGCCATAAGATCGCTCACCACGTAGCTTTCCCACCAAAATGAGATGCTACCAAAAAGAAGTAAAAGTACCAGAAGAGCTTTTTCGGAAGTATTTTTTTTCAGTATTGAAGCCCCGAAAATTACCACACTAAATGCGGTGAACAATCCAATATTGTGTAATAGAAAAGCGGGTATTCCAAGTAGAATCAGGCCCGGAAAATTTGATGTTCGGCCGCCAAGATGGTCAATTTTATCATAAGGATATTGCTGGTTTAAAACCGACTTAATTGCGACGTCAAACGCCGACCAACGGTCTACTTCGAGGGTGTTCCAATTTACCGCATTAGTTAAAGCAATCATTGCAAACACAGCAAGAATTAAAGTAAAATAGAATAAGCGTTTATGAGGAATTTTTCGCTGGAACTTTTGTAGTAAATATGCGATGTAGCCCACAAATAACATCAAGAGAATTACAACGATACTTTGCAAGACAAAACCAAAGTTTAGTTTATTAAAGGAATACTTCGCGATGAAAATAAAACAAACAAAAAAGTAATAGGTTCTTGCGCTGATGAGATTTACATTTTGTATCAAGGTTTTCAAAAATGGGATCATACAGCAAACAGTCGAATTGTAAAATTAATAAGTAGTGTGCGTGTTTTTCAGTAGTTTTTTGAAAGGTATAAAAAAACCTCGATGTATGCATCGAGGTTCTTTCAACTTGAATTAATAATCTGCTTACACTACTCCTTGTGCGAGCATGGCATCGGCAACTTTTACAAAGCCGGCAATGTTTGCACCTTTTACGTAATCCACATAACCGGATCCGTCTGAGCCATATTTTACACAGGCCGCGTGAATGTTAAGCATAATATTTTTTAGACGTTCGTCTACTTCTTCGGCAGTCCAACTTAAACGAAGTGAATTTTGCGACATTTCTAAACCAGAAGTTGCCACACCGCCCGCATTTGATGCTTTTCCAGGAGCAAACAAAATTTTTGCTTTTTGGAAAACAGCAACGGCTTCTGGTGTTGATGGCATGTTAGCACCTTCGGCTACGCAAATACAGCCGTTTTCTACCAACATTTTTGCCTCTGCTTCGTTGAGTTCGTTTTGTGTGGCGCAAGGTAGTGCCACATCGCATTTCACTTCCCACGGACGTTTACCAGCCACATAAGTTGCATTTGGATATTTCTTTAAGTAATCGCTGATCCGGCCGTAGTTTACGTTTTTGATTTCCATAACGTAAGCTAATTTTTCGGCATCGATACCTGCTTCGTCGTAAATGTAACCTCCTGAATCAGAAAGAGTAACTACTTTTCCGCCGAGTTGTGTTGCCTTCTGACAAGCGTATTGTGCCACGTTTCCAGAACCTGAAACAACTACGGTTTTTCCGGCAAAGCTCTCTCCTTTAGTTTGCAACATGCTTTGCGCAAAATATACGTCGCCGTAACCGGTTGCTTCCGGACGGATTAACGAACCGCCGAAAGAAATTCCTTTGCCCGTTAAAACACCAGTAAATTCGTTGCGAAGGCGTTTGTATTGGCCAAACATGTAACCCACTTCGCGTCCGCCAACACCGATATCTCCTGCAGGCACGTCGGTATCTGCACCGATATGTTTGGAGAGTTCGGTCATGAACGCTTGGCAAAAACGCATGATTTCGTTGTCTGATTTTCCTTTCGGATCGAAATCGGCACCCCCTTTTCCGCCGCCCATAGGCAGGGTGGTAAGGCTGTTTTTGAACGTTTGTTCGAAAGCTAAAAATTTAAGGATGGACAAGTTTACCGATGGATGGAAACGAATTCCTCCTTTGTACGGGCCGATTGCCGAATTCATTTGAATGCGGTAGCCGCGATTTACTTGAGTATTGCCTTGATCGTCTTGCCAAACCACGCGAAATTGGATGATTCGCTCGGCTTCGACCATACGCTCTAACAGCATTTTGTTTTGATATTTTTCGTTTTGTTCAATAAACGGAATTACTGTTTCCGCAACTTCGTGAACTGCCTGTAAAAACTCAGGCTCATTTGGATTCCGTTTTGCAACAGATTCAACAAATGATTCGATGCTTTTTGACATAAAAAATTAGTTTTTTCGCTTTTAAGAAAACGTTTTCGTTTGCAGGCACAAATATACATTTTAATAAAAACGACAATCATATTTTTTCGTTAAGGCGCACAAGCTTTTTGTAGAAGCACTTCTTTTTCAAATCCGTTCGTGTTAATCTTACGTATTTATTGAAGTTATGCTAAGTACACGACAAAAATTGTATTAAATTAATTTCCAGCTTA
>NZ_NOXX01000213.1 GCF_002251775.1 Flavobacterium aurantiibacter | reverse complement strand
ATAAGTAGGTAGTTTTGGGAAGAGAAAAACACCTTAATTAGCAACGTGACTAAAGGCGTAACAACTGTCCGATTTAATAGATGAAAAATGCGCATAACTTTATCGCAGTATTGTACTGTGATTAAATGATTTAAGCTTGTTTTTTTTTAAAATTGAGAAAAAGGTGGGAATTCGGTAATTGTTGAGTTGGCAGCAAGCGTATAACGACATGAAAAAGCAGACATTGACACGAAAAGGAGTAACAAATTTTGACAGGTGACCAAAGACATAGAAACGATATTACGAACGGACAGCGAGTAAGCCGACACTCATTGCCGACCCTATGTTTTTTTTCCACCCGCATTTTTTAAAAACAATTTTATAGCCAGCCCGCAAGTGGCACATTTGGCTTTGCCCCAACCGCACAAACCAACCCTTCGCAAAGCCAAAAGAGCCACTTCTTTGCTCCCGATAGCTATCGGGACACCGATAAGAATGATAAATTTGACATATTAAAAAGACAATAAAAGAATTCATGCAAGGAAAACAACTTAGAAAATTAGAAGCCGAACTGTGGAGAGCCGCAGACCAACTTAGAGCAAACAGTAAATTGACTGCTTCGGAATACTCAATGCCTGTTTTGGGACTGATATTTTTACGACACGCCTACAACCGTTTTCAGAAAGTGAAAGTGGAAATAGAAAAAGATTTACCTGTGCATCCGCAGCGAGGCAGACGCCCCGTAACCAAAAAAGACTTTGAAGAACGAAATGCAATGTATTTACCAGAGCAATCTCAATTTGATTATTTGGTTTCATTGCCCGAAAGTGCCGACATAGGCGAAGCCATTGACAACGCTATGAAGCTGATTGAGGATGAATACGACAACCTCAAAGGGGTTTTGCCCAAGAACTTTTCCATTTTCAGTAAAGACTTATTGCGGGAACTGCTCCGCATTTTCAATAAAGAAGTTTTGCAAAAAGCCGAAGGCGATTTGTTCGGGAAAATTTACGAATACTTCCTTGGTAAGTTTGCAATGACAGGTGCACAAGAGGGTGGTGAGTTTTTTACACCAATGAGTTTGGTGCAAACCATTGTAAATGTTATAGAACCAGACCACGGCATTGTGTTTGACCCTGCCTGCGGTAGTGCAGGTATGTTTGTACAAACAGGCTATTTCATTGAAAGCGAAGGACTGAAACCTGCCGAGAAAGTTACTTTTTACGGACAGGAAAAAGCCGACCTTAATACCAAACTTGCCAAAATGAACTTGGCAGTGCACGGGCTGGAAGGCAACATACAGGAAGGCAATACTTTTTACGAAGACAAACACGACCTTGTGGGCGGTGCTGATTTTGTAATGGCAAACCCACCGTTTAATGTGGATGGTGTGGACAAAGCCAAAGATATCGTTAAACGTGACCTACGACTGATTTTGGATGGCAAAGTAAACCTGCCTAAAAATGACAACGCCAATTATCTCTGGATTCAGTATTTCTACAACTACCTGAAACCAACAGGCAGAGCAGGTTTTGTAATGGCTTCTTCTGCCAGTGATGCAGGCCACAGCGAAAAAGACATTCGGGAGAAGTTGGTAAAAACAGGTTCGGTAGATGTGATGATGGCAATTGGCAATAACTTTTTCTATACCCGTTCGTTGCCTTGCACCCTGTGGTTTTTTGACCGTGCTAAAGAAAACGATAAAAAGAAAAGCGACAAAGTGCTGATGCTCGATGCCCGAAAAATTTACCGCAAGGTAACAAGCAAGGTAAACGACTTTAGCCCTGAGCAATTGCAAAATCTTATTTGCATTGTAAATCTTTATAGAGGTAACACCCAAAAGTTTGAAAGCACGGTAAAAAGCTATTTGCAAACGTCTGCCGACTTAGCCAAAGAAACAGCCGATGCAACAACCGAACTGCAAAAGCAATTGCAGAAAGTGTTTAAGACCGTAAGCGACTTTGCCACCAAATACGCCAAAGAAAATAAAGAAGCAATCCCGATAGCTATCGGGATTGTAGATGCATTTAAGTTTGAAGAAACCGCAAGCATTTATGAGCAACAAAACAAACTGATTGCAGAAGCAAAGAATGCCAAAGCAGATATTGATAGTTTAGAAAGCATTGCCCACTTGTGCAAAGCACTCCGCAAACCACAAGACAAACTCATCAAGCAATTGCTGGATGCCCTAAGCACAGCAGCCAAAGAATACCAACTGAGCAAAAACAAAGATTGGAAAGAGCTGAACCTGAAAGAACAACTCGACCAACTGAAAGCCCTGCAACAACAACTCAGCGGCAACCCCGATGAAGAAGAACCCGGCTTGCTCCACGAAACCGAATATTACTACAAGCAAGCCCATTGGCTCACAAGTCGTTTCCCAAAAGGCATTTATACGGATGTGGAAGGGCTATGTAAAGTAGTAACTCAAAAAGAAATTGAAGCCAAAGACTGGAGCCTAAGCCCGGGCAGGTATGTAGGTGTGGACACTACTACTGATGATGACTTTGACTACGAAGAACGCCTGAACGAAATACATATTGAGTTGGAGGGCTTGAACGAAGAGGCAGAAAGTTTAGCAAAATTGATTAGTGAGAATTACAAAGGATTGAACATTTAATGGTATGAAAAACGAAATTGTTCTTTACCAGTCGGGTGAATTAGCTGAGTATATCGAGGTAAGACTTGATGAAGATACAGTTTGGTTGAATAGAAATCAAATTGCAACATTGTTTGGTAGAGATATAAAAACTATAGGAAAACACATCAATAATGTTTTTTCTGAAGGAGAACTTGATAAAACTATGGTTGTCGCAAAATTTGCGACAACCACTAAGCATGGAGCAATTGATGGAAAAACACAGACAACTTTAACAGAACATTACAACCTCGATGTAATTATCTCAGTAGGCTATCGCGTAAAATCCAAACAAGGTACGCAATTTCGTATTTGGGCTACTAATGTGCTGAGGGACTATTTGTTAAAAGGATATGCACTTAACCAGCGGATGGATCGAATAGAAAACAACTACGAAAAGCTGAATAAAGAAGTAAAGCAAATCTCCCTGCAACTCAAAACCCCAGAACTGCCCAATCAAGGCATTTTTTTTGATGGACAAATCTTTGACGCTTATACTTTTACCTCTGCTTTAATTAAGAAAGCTAAAACTGAAATTATCCTGATAGACAACTATATAGATGAAAGCACCCTTACGCATTTATCAAAAAAAGCGGAAAATATAAAAGCACTGTTACTTACCAAATCAATTACCAAACAACTCCAATTGGATGTAAGAAAAGCAAATGAGCAGTTTGCCCATTTTGAAGTTAAAGAATTAAAAACCAGCCACGACCGGTTTCTGATTATCGACCAAAAAGAGCTTTATCATTTGGGGGCATCTCTAAAAGATTTAGGGAAAAAATGGTTTGCATTTTCAAAATTGGATGGTACTATTTTGGGGATGATGTTAGAACAAATTAAAAAAGAGGTAGCGATATGAATGAACTCATTGAAAAAATAAAAGCCCTAGCAGAAAGCCAAGAACAACTGGCACAACTAGCTGTGCTGCAATACCAACCCATTGTAGCGAATTATATAGCCGAGCATTGCACCGATAGCAACAAAATAGCCTACACACTAGATTTTATGCTCGATTTTTGTTTTGATGAGCAAATGCTCACACTCTATAGAAAACTTTGCCGCCATTTATACAGTTTTGACCCCAATGCTGCCGTTGACTATATAGCGGCTTACCGTGAAAGATGGGATGAAGAAGGGAAACAATTTGGGAACAATAAAAAGGAAGAGATATGAAAAATAAAATACATAAAGAGTTCTACAGATTGAACGAAGAAGCCATTACCTTGGCAAAAACTATTTCTGAAAACTATAAAGAGTTGTCGCTATGAAGTGGGATAAAGTTGAATTTAATGATGTCTTAGAAAAAATTGTTGGAGGAGGGACACCTTCGAAAACTGTTTCAGATTATTGGAATGGAGATATCCCTTGGTGTTCTGTTAAAGATATGGTTGGCGATAAATACCAACTTTATTCAACTGAAGATACAATTACCCATTCTGGATTGGAAAATAGTTCTTCTAATCTAATACCAGCAGGAACTGTAATTACTTCCACAAGAATGGGGCTTGGTAGGGCATTTATTAATAAGGTTGATATGGCTATCAATCAAGATTTAAAAGCCTTAATTCCAAATGAAAGAATTGATAATAAATTTATGCTTTGGGCTATTGTAAATAAGAAAGTAGAAATTGAGAGTTTGGGAATTGGCTCAACGGTGAAAGGTATTAGACTGGAAGTTTTAAGAGGGTTAAAAATCAATCTCCCCCCACTCTCCACCCAACGCCACATCGCATCCATTTTATCGGCTTATGATGATTTGATAGAGAATAATTTGAAGCGGATCAAGTTGTTGGAGGAGAAGGCGTTTGTTAGTTATAAGTTATTAGTGAAAAGTGAAAAGTTCAAACTTGAAGAATTTTATAATACAAGTTCTGGCGGAACACCATCAAGAACAAATGCCGAGTATTTCACAGGCGAAATAAATTGGTTCAAATCAAAAGAGTTGGCGGATAGTATATTGCTTGAAAGTGAAGAGAAAATCACTGAACAGGCAGTTGATAAGTCATCCGCTAAATTGTTTCCTGCTGGTTCTGTAATTATGGCTATGTATGGAGCAACTATAGGGAAACTAGGACTACTTTCTCAACCTTCATCTACAAATCAGGCTTGTTGTGCAATCATTGAAAAAGATGAAATTAAAAGCAATTATTACATTTTAAATTGGCTAATTGAGAATAGAGAATACATCCTTAGTTTTAGAATGGGTGCAGCACAGGAAAACATCAGTCAGCAAATAATAAGAAATTTATTGGTTTCTATTCCGAAAGACAAAGATTTAATATTCTTCAATCAAGAAATGAAACCGATTTATCATCTAATCAAAAACATTCATCATCAAAACACCCTCCTCCGAGAGGCACGTGATATTTTATTACCTAAATTGATGAATGGACAAATAAAAGTGTAAGAAATAATTTTTCTGAAAAACTGTCTTTTTCATTTTTTCAGACTATTTATTAGGAAAGACAGAAAATGAAAAAAGAAGAAAAACAAAATGAGATTAAAATGGCAGAACCAATAGCCATTTCAAACACACCTGCTGAAATAGATTTCAGTAACATTGAAATAAAACAAGGAGACTGCTTTATTAATTCTTACAGAGTAGCGAAGAAATATCCGCAAGTTGAAATTGTTGAAGGATTGATAATAGCAATTGACATTGAAAACGGTGCTAAACCAATGCCACACGTTTGGAATAAATTAGGTGATATTCATTTTGATGTAACCAAAGAAAAGGTTTGGACTGGAAGAGAAGAATTAAATGAAACAAAAGACATAAAATATTTCAGTGTGAAATTTCATTCACACACTGACTTTAAAAATGGCGATATATTCGAATTTTGTTTTGATACGAATGAAAATGTTGAGGCCATTAAAGAAGTAATAAATAAGAAACAGAAGTAATGACTTGGGAATACTCAGAAGATAATTTAATAGAACAAACAGCGATTGATTTATTTTTCAATCAGTTGGGTTGGGATACGCTATTGGCTTACAACAAAGAGGGCTTTGGCGAAGGCAGTACTTTGGGTAGACTGAACAAAAAAGAAGTAGTTCTCAAAAAGATATTTTTTGAAAAGCTGAAACAGTTCAATCCCAACTTACCCGAACAAGCCTACAACCAAGCCTACGAAAAACTGATTGAAGAAAGCATTACCAGGTCATTAGCCGAAATCAATTACGAAAAACACCAATTATTAAGAAACGGTATTCCTGTTGATTTTATCAACGAAAAGGGCGAACAGGTAAAAAACAAAACGCTAAAGGTTTTTGATTTTGACAATGCAGAGAATAACAACTTTTTGGCTGTTCGCCAATTATGGATTCAGGGTAAAAGCAACCGTGAACGCAGACCTGACATTATAGGTTTTGTGAATGGTATTCCGCTTTTGTTCATAGAACTGAAAGCGGCTCATCGAAAATTAGAAAATGCCTACAACGATAATTTCACAGATTATAAAGACGTAATTCCAAAACTCTTCTATTACAATGCTTTTGTACTATTGAGCAACGGAATAGAAAGCCGTATTGGTAGCGTTACAGGCAAGTATCAGCACTTTCACGAATGGAAACGCATTACAGAGGAAGACGAAGGCATTGTTGCCTTGGATAGAATCATCGTGGGTGTTTGCGAGAAAAAACGCTTTTTAGATTTGTTCGAGAATTTCATTCTGTTTGATAATTCGTTGGGTAAGGTGGTAAAACTTATTGCCCGAAACCATCAGTTTATAGGAGTAAACAAAGCCATAGAAAATATCAAGCAAAAAGAAGAACTCTATAAACAAGGCAAAATTAGCCTAGAAGAAAAACAAAAACTCGGAGTATTTTGGCATACACAAGGAAGCGGAAAATCCTACTCAATGGTTTTCTTCTGCCAAAAAATTCACCACAAATTTACCGGAAGTTATACTTTTTTAATCGTAACCGACCGCAACGAATTAGATACACAGATTTACGGAACATTCAGCGGAGTGGGTGCAGTGCCACAAGTAAAAGCAGGTGCAAAAGATTCATTGAAAGCCAACAGCGGAAAGCATTTGAGAGAATTATTGAGTTCTGAACACCGCTATTTGTTTACACTGATTCACAAATTCAATTTTGATGAAGAAATAACCAAAAGGGATAATATAATCGTCATTTCAGATGAAGCCCACCGAACACAAGGCGGAAATTTAGCAATGAACTTGCGTAACGCCTTGCCAAACGCTTCATTTATCGGTTTTACAGGAACACCACTTTTCAAAGATGATGAAATAACCAAGCGGATTTTTGGTGATTATGTTTCCCGATACGACTTTAAACGAAGTGTGGACGATGGTGCAACCGTTCCACTTTACTACGAAAACAGGGGCGAATATTTAGGCTTGAAAAATCCTGTAATCAATGAGCAAATAAGAGCCGTAATAGATGCCGAAAGCGAAGATTTAGACAGCGACCAACGCAGCAGAGTTGAACAACTTTTTGCACGAGAATATCCGATACTTACAGCTAAAAAACGATTAGATGCCATTGCCAAAGATGCCGTTTGGCATTTCTGCAATCGTGGTTACAAAGGCAAAGGAATGTTTGTCGCATTGGATAAACTCACTGCCGTAAGAATGTATGATTTAATTACACACCATTGGAAACTCACAGTTGAACAACTGGAAAAAGAAATTGCCAAAGGAAAATATGGCGACCAGGAATTATTAGAAAAGAGCCGTGAACTGCAATGGATAAAAGGAACGGAAATTTGTGTGGTAGTCAGTGCAGAGCAAAACGAAATTCAAAAATTTCAAAAATGGGATTTAGATATTGAACCTCACAGGGAGAAAATGAACACCCAAGACCTTGAAACAAGGTTTAAGGATGAAGATGACCCTTTCCGTTTGGTGATAGTTTGTGCAATGTGGATTACAGGTTTTGATGTTCCAACACTTTCGACTTTGTATTTAGACAAACCACTAAAATCACACACATTAATGCAAGCCATTGCTAGGGCTAACCGAACCAGCGAAGGTAAAAACAACGGATTGATTGTAGACTATATTGAAACATACACGGCTTTACTCGATGCTTTGGCAATTTATGGTTCAGGCGGAGATGAAGGCGGTGGTGGTGGTGGTGAAAAACCCGAACCACCTGTAAAACCAAAGGAAGAACTCATCAAGCAACTGGAAGAAGCTTTAGAAGCGACTGAAACCTTTTTGCAAGACGAAGTGAATTTCGATATACAAGAGCTTATCAACGCTGACGGTTTGCACAAATTGGCTTCGATGGAAAAAGGTGTGAATGCAGTTTACACCAATGACGAAACCAAACGTAAATTTCAGGTTTTTGCAAGAGAGGTTTTTAAGAAATATAAAGCCCTGCAACCCGACAAAGTATTGAATCAATACGCAGCGAGAAAGAATGCTATTGATGTAATCTACACCGCTATTGAAGACAATATCGAAAGTGCAGATGTTGCCGACATTATGCGAAAAATTCAAAATGTGGTGGATGAATCCATAGAAAATATGGTTGCCGAACCCGGACACAATGAAGAAAAAATCATTGACCTAAGCGGATTGGATTTTGACTTATTGGAGCAATACTTCCTAAAGACTAAAAATAAAAATGCTGCCGTTCAGTCACTCAAAGACAAAGTTGAAAAACAACTGAAACGAATGGTAGAACGCAATCCGTTGACCGTTGACTATTACAAACGTTATCAAGAAATCATTGAAGAATATAACCGAGGCAAAGACGAAGTAGTCATCAAAGAAACATTCAGAAAACTGATTGAACTTGTAAACTCGTATTCCGAAGAAGAAGCCGACACCAAACGAGAAGGACTGACAGACGAGCAAAAAGCAATTTTCGACATCCTCAGACACGGTAAAAAGTTGGAAGAAAAAGAGAAAAACGAAATCAAGAAAATATCAATTGAACTACTAGACGAGCTTAAAAAGGAAAAATTGAAAGTTGAGCAGTGGTCTGACAAATCAGTAACAGCAGCAGCCGTTTTCAATACGGTAAGTAAGACCTTATTTGAAACATTGCCCTACCCGACTTATCAGACAGACGACATTGACTTAAAAACGAATTTAGTATATGAACATTTAAAACATCAATATTTTGGAGGAGGAATGAGTATTTATGGACAATATTTGCCCACGCTATTTGCAAGCACATTGCCAAAGCCACACAAGCCAACCCGCAGACCAAAGCTTTGTCAAAGAGCTTGCAAAGCCAACGCAAGAAAAATTGTTTTTAAAAAATTTCCCGACCCTTCAAAAAAATAAAAAACGCGACGCACAGCCGACAGACAATGACTCGGAAACTCAACACTGAAAATGGTTTACAAAGACGAGCGGACAGAACATCGAACCAATAACAGCCTTACCCGTTACCCAACATCCTTTAAAAACTAAAAAAACATAAATCTGAACAGAAAAAGACCTCTTTAGAAGCGATTTAAGAGCGGCTTATTTTTTAGTTCAAGTTGTAATTAGCAGATTTTAGAGGGGTTGGAAAAGCTCTTTGTAAGCGATAAAAAGTGGTTTTTAGATTTGTTTGTAAATTCTCCGAAATCCTGCATAAAAACCATGCGTAAGAACTTTATACTCTCATTTTCCTTAACACAACCGCATTTAAAATCCAACTTATGAGTAAAATACTGTCAATATTTATTGTATCTGTAATTGTAATTTCTTGCGTCGAAAAATCAGAGAGCAACAGCTTAGCGAAATTTGACAAAAATGGAAAGCGAATTGTTTACAGCGAAGAAGTTTATTCAAAAATGTGGATAGAAAATAAAGATCTTGATGTTACCGTTATTGATACATTTTGTATAAACCAAAAGTCAAGAGCATTAAGAGACACCAAAAATGGGAAATTGGTGTACTTCGGCTTTCATCCAAGGGAGTTTCCAAAGATGACAGAAATATTAAGTCAATTTGGCATTGAAACAAAGGAGCATCTAAGACGATGTATTAGAATAGGCGGATTTGAGCCTTATTGCTATCAGGATGAAATGGATAGAGAAATTAGAAGAAAATATGGAGAGAATTTTATTGATTCAATCTTTAAGGTCGCTCAGAAAGAGTTCATATTAGAAAATCCCAATGTTGAGTATATAGAAGATGGAATCGATTTAAGGAAAAGAATACTTGAAGAATAAAAACGCCAGTAACAGCCGTAACCGTTGCACAACTCCCCTTCTGTTCAAAAACGTTGATTTGCGCAGCTAAAACTATAGGCTTCCCCTAATTCGAACCGTTTATAAATCAAATTTATGTTTTCCGTTTTAAAATGAATTGGCTTTCTCTACGGTTTTTTCGTTAAAAGCCAATTTATTTTAAAATGAGCCCAGCGGCAGCGACACGTTGTCTTTCGGCATANTGGTTGTTTTGCGACTTCAAGATACTGATTTTCAGTATCTTGACCAACATTTGTTCAATTTATTTTACTTCAAATAATTTCACCCAACGGGTTAGAAATTAAAAAAATTAAAATCAAATTATGAAGAAAGCAGTGATCATTACATTTGATCAATTTACCGATATAGATGTCTTTTTGCCTTGGGACTTACTTAATCGCGTTAAATTAATAGATAAGGAATTTCAAGTGAAACTACTAGGTACCACTTATTCACATGTATCCGTTAGCGGAATCGATTTAAAAACACATGGCTTTATAGAAGAAGCCAATGAAGCGGATTTTGTATTTTTTGCGAGTGGACCAGGAACAAGAGATGTTATTAAAGATAAGACGTATCTTGGGCGTTTTCAATTGAATCCTGAAAAACAAATTATTGCTTCTATGTGTTCTGGGGCTCTGATTATAGCAGCACTTGGTCACTTAAAAGGACTCTCTGCAACAACTTATCCAACAGCATTTGAAGCATTAAGAAATTACGAAGTTGAGGTTATTGAAGATACTCATTTAGTAACTCATGAATCTATTGGAACAGCAGCCGGTTGTTTGGCCGCAGTTGATTTAATCGCATGGGCTATTACAAAAATGTATGATAAAAAAATCAGTGATGCGGTAACTGCTTCAGTACTGCCCATAGGACAAGGACAAGCTTGTATGTACCCACAAAACAACCTGGCTAATGGATAATTTAAAAACTACTAAACTTCACTTTCTTTTGGGTGAATGGCATGGAAATGGAAAAGGTCAGTTTCCTACCATCAGTTCGTTTGAATACACCGAAATCTTAACGTTTAAAATGGATGGCGCCAATGATCTCATTTATTACGAACAACGTACTTGGTTAAAGCCGAATCACACACCGTCCCATTGGGAAAGTGGTTTTATAAAACCTGTTGAAGGAAAAGAAAATGTTTTTGAAATTTCAAACGCACAAGATAGTGGTCGTGTAGAGGTTTTGATAGGTGAACTAGTAACTGAACATGGAAAGCATATTTTGCATTTTAAAATGAAGCTTTTACAAAACGATCCTCGAGTAATCAGTAGCGAACGAATTTTTACCATCTCCAATCAAAATTTATCTTATATCAAAAAAATGGCAACACAAAACACACCCGACCATCAGCAACATTTAGAGGCAGAACTCATTAAAGTATTAAAACAGCAATAAGGAGTATTTGTTTTGGAATAGATAGCACTTACTCTCTGATAATTAGCTGCAACCCAAACAGGCATGAAAAAACATAAAATCAATTAAACAAAATGTTATGACAGGGCATATTTTCTTTTATTTAGGACTTTCACTTTTGACAATGCACGAAATGGACGCCATACGTTGCCGAGAGTAGCGAATATTCCCAGGACTTTCATTGCTCAGTGATAAGTTAAGTCACATAGTATTCTTATTTGCACACATCCCTTTATTCTTCTTTATATTTTGGAAGTTGACACACAGCCAAGACTTAGAAGCGTTTATAAAAGGATTCAACATTTTTATGATTGTGCATTTAGGACTTCATATTTTGTTTCTTAAACACAAAAACAATGAATTTAAAGACTGGATGTCTTGGACAATTATAATTGGTGCGGGCTTATGTGGGCTGCTTGACTTAATAGTTTAGGATGACAATTTAAAATCCATATGCCACAGCCATAGCAGCTTAATAATTAGACAATAATAATGAAAGGACATAACTCAAAGAATCAATGGATAGAATGGGCAGCAGCTAACACGGGTTTGGCAAAAGTGGCGGTTCAGTACTCCGCAGACACATTTGTGGTTAATCAAAGTTTGGTTCTCCGCATCAACATTTATGGTGAAAATCGCCACCTTCGCCAAGCCCGAAACCGTTATGGGCAACCTAATTGAAAAACCGATTATCTTTAACTTATTACTTTAAACCAATAAAATACGTTAGAAAATTGAATGCACATCTAAATAAAAACATTTATATGGATAGAAAGGAATTTATGAAAGCAATGACAGCATTAGGTATTATTTCTGTATTGCCAAAGGATATTCTAAAAGCACAAACCCTAAATAAGAAACCGATGCAAAAAATAGATTCAACTATTCAGCAAATTCTTGCCTATGGCATACATGCTCCAAGTAGTCATAATACTCAACCGTGGAAGGTTAAAATTGAGGAAAATAAAATAAAGGCTTTCGGTGATTTTCAACGAAGATTACCATTTGTTGATCCAAATAACAGAGAGTTTTTACTTTCAATATCTGCCTTTATTGAAACAATTGATAATGCGGCCATGGCCATAGGTAATCGATTGCAAATTGAACCATTTCTAGGCTTGATTTCAGCAGACAAAGAATTGTTCAGTATTGAAATGAAAGGCAATAAGCAAAGTTCTAGCATTGCAAAATTATCTCTGATTGAAAATCGTTTTACTGATAGAAAAAACTATAATATTGGAGAAATGAGTAAGCAGGACATTACCAATCTTCAAGACTTGGACAGGGAAAATATACATTTCTTCTCCTCGAACTCCCCAAAAGGCAAAATAATATCAGACTTGCAAATTCAAGCGTTCACAAAACAAAGCAATGATAAAAGCAAACAATGGGAACTGAGCGATTGGTTGAGGTTTGACAAAGATCAAAAGGAAAAATCAGGTGATGGTCTTTTTCCTGAAATGCTGGGATTAAATGGCTTGCCCAAATTTGTCTGGTATAGTTTCTTTAACAAAAAATCAGCTAATGGCAACTCATTCATTAAACAGGGAATAAAAAGTGCGATAGAACAAGTTAAGCACACGAGCGGCTTTTTAGTGATAACTTCAAATAGTAGTGAAAATATTTCTATTTACGAATCTGGAAGACTTTATCAAAAGGCCCTGTTAAAGTGTACTGAATTAAGTATTAGGAATCACACCATTTCTCAAATCTTGGAAGAAGAACCAATGAAAAATGATATTTCTGATAATCTAGGAATCAAAAAGCCTATACAATTTATAATTCGACTTGGGTACAGCAATCAAGATGGTTATGGCAAGCATATAAGACGTTCAATTAACTCAATAATTATATAAAGCGTTAAATTTAGACCAAAAGCAGCCCATAACAGCACCTACAAGAAATTGGCGATTCAGTGGTTAAATGAAGCTTTGTGCTGGCAGACAGTTTAGCGCTTCGAAATCCGCCACTGCGCCAAGCGCCAAACCGTTAGTAGCAATATAGAAAGACTTGTAATTGAAAATATGAACGAATTTGGGACATGCCGAAACCCCATTCACTAAGTAGGCAAAATTTAATACTTTCACTATGAAATTGACAAAATTATTTTACGGAACAGAACCAATTACTCAAAACTACATCTTAGTGCTGAGAGTAATAATGGGAATTTTATTTATCAATCATGGGAACGGCTTTTTTGATACAAAAGCCATGGTTGGTTTTGCTGACTATCTTGAAAAAGATTTACATTTTCCGCTACCCTTATTCATGGCTTACTTGCGAACAGGAGCTGAGTTATTTGGAGGTATTATGTTGGTGTTTGGACTATTCACTAGATTTGGAGCCTTCTTAATTTTTGTAACGATGTTGGTAGCTGGATTCATTGCTGATAAGGGAGATTTTTTTGGAGATGGCGAAATGCCGTTTGCCTATGCCGCTGTGATGTTAACGATCTTTTTGGCAGGCCCCGGTAAGGTATCATTAGATAATTACTTCTTGACGAAATTTAATGCAGCAAAGAAAAGCTAATTAAGGAGAGGCTTATAAAAAGTAGGCTTTCAATATAATAATAATGATTATGAGAAAAGTAAGTTTAGTATTGATCTTCCTGTTTTTTAGTGTAGCTGTTAAGGTGAAAGCCCAGTCGAATAATCAAAATACTTGGACATACACATATTTAAAAGCTGCTAATGGTCAAAAAGAGAATCTCAAAATATTTTTAAAGAAAAATTGGTTTGCAATGGATAGTATTGCGGTAAGGCAAGGACTATTCAATGACTACGAGTTAATTGAAAACATCAGTAAAGATGACTCTTTAACTTGGGATTTTATTGTAGCTGTTGAATATTTCACCACTGGAACTTATACTGATATTGCTGAAAAATGGCAAGCTATAAGTAAAGCCCATCAAACAATAAACATAAACGGATTAAGCTTTAAAGACTTAGGGAAAATCGTTAAATCGGAGACTGTTCAAAACAAATCGGATATAAAATACTCCGCTCCGTGTATTGGAGAACAATTTGAAATTTTAAGACCTTTCCTAGGAGATTGGGAAGAATATATTGTTGAAGATGGAAAAGAACAATTATTTGGAAGACTAATTATTTCATTAAGTACCGAGGGGTGTAGTCTCAACAAGAAATTTCTGTTATATAATAGGAGTGGTTCTTACTTAACAAGTGGGTACTATGACCCTGCAGAAAAAGCTTGGATCGAAACATTTATGTTTAGAAATGGAAATTACACCAAGTACAAGTGGGTAGTTGAAGGGAAAGACGTGGTGATGGTGAGAATTGCTAGTTCTTCAAAATCAGATTATCTGAATAGAAATCGCTGGACAAATATTACTCCTGATTCATTCGACATTTTAGAAGAACGTTCATACGATTTGGGAAAAACATGGAAGGTTTTTAGTACGACCAAACTTAAAAGGAAGTAGTAAAAAGCACAATGTACATGAACTGGATTTATTTGATTTTGGTAGGCATTTTTGAAATTGGCTGGCCGTTAACTGCAACCTTAAGAAAGATACCATATGACAGATAAGATTAATCTAGTTGACCTTGAAAAAAATATTCTTGAGCATCATTACAATGACAAGGTTGTTTCAGTAAATGACCATTGTTTAAGAATAGCAATTAACAAAAACAATATATTTCCTTGGCATAAACACAATAGGACAGATGAGCTATTCATAGTTCTTGAAGGAAATCTGAGAATTGAATTTGAAAACGGAGAATTTGTAGACCTTTTTCCAAACGATACATATTGCATAAAATCGGGCATAATTCATCGTACAATTGCTATTGGTCGAACAGTAAATTTATGTTTTGAAAGTGACGAAGAAGACACAGAATATATAGATTTTAATGAATAAACTAACACCGAAAAACATTTTATAGACAAGATAATATGACAGAACATATTTTCTTTTATTTAGGACTTTCACTTTTGACAATACACGAAATGGACGCCATACGTTGCCGAGAGTGGCGAATATTCCCAGGACTTTCATTGCTTAGTGACAAATTAGGACACATAATATTTGTTTTTGCTCATATTCCTTTATTCTTCTTTGTAATTTGGCAACTGAAACACAGCAAAGACATAGAAGCGTTTATGAAAGGGTTTAATATTTTTATGATTGTGCATCTAGGACTTCATATTATGTTTCTTAAACATAAAAACAATAAGTTCAAAGACTGGATTTCCTGGACCATAATAATTGGTGCAGGCTTATGTGGGCTGCTCGACTTAATAGCTTAGAATGGTAATTGAAAAATCAATATGCCATAGCAACTTAATAATTAGACAACAATATTGAAAGAACATAACTCAAAGAATTATTGGATAGAATTGGCAGCAACTAACAGGCCTTTGGGTTAATGACTGGTGAAGTGGTTTATTGAACATTCTTCCTCGCATCAACTTTTGTGATTTATTGACAATTTGAGCTCTGAAATCACCCACTGCGGCAAGCGGCAAAACGTTATATTCAACCTTAAACTGACTTGTCACACTTTTCAAGATATGCAATCTAATAAGCATTACAAACCTTTAAAAAGTAAAAATTATGAGTAAAAAGTTGTTTCAAAGAAATCTTGGTCGGACTGACAGGATTATTCGTCTGATTATTGGTGTCCTTGCTCTTGGAGCGTGGTACTTTGGTGCCGTTGCAGGGACAATTGCCATAGTAATTGGAGTAGCGGCTATTATGTTAATTGGCACTTCCGCTGCTGCAAGTTGCCCACTAAATTCTGTGGCCAACATCAACACGATGAGCCAGAAAGAAAGAGAAGAAAACGATGCTAAAGGAATTTCATACCAAAAAAAGTAATAGTAAAGCTATGGGACAAGAAAAGAAAATTATTCTAGGAAAAATTCTTGGGGTATTGTTTATTTTATCAGCCATACCCAAAGCCATTGGTTTACAAATGGCGGTAGATAATTTCAATAAGTGGCTCTTGGGTGACGAGTGGCGATATTTAGTCGCTCTCGCAGAAATAGTCGCAGGTTTACTTATGTTTAGCAAATGGGAAAGATATGGCACTATAATCTTGCTTGGAATTATGCCTGCCGCAACATTAGTACATATTCAATTCCAAGAATGGGTCATGCTACCAATGCCGATTATTTTTGGGCTTCTACTTCTTTATTACGATAAAAAAGCGTCCGTGACAAATTAATAAACAGTGCCATCCAAGAATAGGAAAGCACTTAATAAATCATGAAATGCAGAATCCGTTTTCGTCAAATTATCGAGATAAATCAGATGACGAGCTTATTGATAGTGCAGTAAATGGCTCTGTGGCTGCCTTAGAAGCTTTAATCTACAGGCACCAACATTTTATCTATAACATAGCCTTAAAAATGATGGGTAATGTTCAGGATGCTCAAGATATTACGCAAGAAGTTCTAATCAAAATAATTACCAAACTATCACAGTTCAAAAAGGAGGGTAACTTCAGAACTTGGTTATATCGGATTACTTTTAACCACTTTTTGCAAATGAAAAAGTCAATGTCAGAATTGGCAACTGAATCATTTGAAGTGGTTGAAAAGCAACTTGATTCGATTCCAAGTCAAGCCTTATCCTTATTGGAAGAATCCGAGATGAGAGATGAAATTGAAGAAACAAAACTAGCCTGTATGAATGGGATGTTGTTGTGTCTTGAACGTGACCAAAGATTGGTATTCATACTTGGCGAATTATTCAATGTTAATCATGATTTAGGAGCAAATCTGTTGAATATTTCAAAAGATAATTTTAGGCAGAAGTTATCAAGGGCTCGAAAAGACCTTTATAACTTTATGAATAATAAATGTGGGCTAATCAGAAAGGAAAACCCTTGCCGATGCGCAGGTAAGACAAAGGGATTTATTCGAGCAGGAAAAGTTAATCCTGACAATTTACAATTTAACAAAGACTATCTTAAAACCATACAGGAAGTAATCGGACAAAAAAAGGATGAATATGATGATTTTGTGACTGATAATTATGCTGAAATTTACGGAAAACATCCATTTCAGGAAAAAGAACACGCACAACAAATTTTTGATAGGTTAATCAATAATAAATCACTAAATAATCTTTTTGGACTGAAAAAAATTGACGACTTATCTAATAAAAATTGAATCAACTTTGAGACAAACTTAATAATCAAAGGCTGGCTATAATAGCTAGAGTTTCGTTGCTTGCGAAGCAAGAACTATGAAACATCTATTGAACCCGCCTTCGGCAATACTCTAACCCTTATGAGGCAGACAGAATTCAATGAACCAATGGTCAGAATAGGCAATAGCTAAAAATACATACCGCAAAGCTGAGTTTGTTGTGATTCAGAGATTGTTTGGCGGTTACTAAAACATTAGTTTTTCATCTCGAAATTCATCGTGACTAATAATATAGTAAAAGTTTCGCACTACGAGAAGCTTTTGATCTTTTGCCGACATTAAAAAGGCGAAACAAGTTCAAAAAAAATATAATAAATGAACCAGTTTGTAAAATTCATATCCCAGTTTATTTCGCTATCCAATGAGGACACTATTGCTTTAGAAAATGTACTATCTAATAAGAGCTATAAGGCGGGTGATAAAATAGTGCAACAAGGTAATATTTGCAATTCTATACTGTTTACGGTTTCTGGTAAAGCAAGGTCCTATTTTGTTAATCACGAGGGGCAGGAGTTTACCTGGAATTTTCATTTTAACGATGCTGATTCAAAATTTGAAAACTATTTCCTGGTAGATTATCATAGCTTTTTGAGACAAACCCCCTCCCATCTTACTATTGAAGCTCTTGAAGATATTGAAGCAATAACTTTGAGTTACACTAACATTCAAAAGATAGTTTCAAAATCAATCAATCTTGAAAAAGTGGCAAGTATTATGTCGGCAACAGCTTATCAAAATGTTCATAAACGTGCATTTACACTACTTACTTCAAATGCTAAAGAAAGGTATCTACAACTTTTAAAAGACGAGCCCTATTTGCTCAACAAGTTTCAACACTACTTGATAGCCTCTTACCTGGGGGTGGCTCCACAAAGCCTCAGCAGATTGAGAAAAGAGATAAGTAAGCCCTAAATTCATTTCTTCACAAATGTGAATGAAAGTGTTGTAGAAGGATTTCAACTTTGGATCTTAATTTAAAGCTAAATTGATATGCAAAATTTCAAATTTTTATTCCTGCTACTGGTTTTTTTTGTCACGGTTGGGGCTAAAGGACAAGCAGTTGTAGCTACAAAAAAGCTTACCATTAAAATTACCAACATTAAAGAAAACAATAAAATACTTTATGTAGGTATATACAGAGTTGGTGATGATTTTCCCGCTTTTGACAAATATTGGAAAAACATTAAAGTTCCCACATCAGGTTCTTCAGAAATAGTTGAATTTGAAGTGCCTGTTGGAGAGTATGCAGTAGCCATTTCTCATGACTTAAATGGTAATGGAAAACTGGATAAAAATCTTTTTGGCTACCCTAAAGAACCATTTGGCTTTTCCAATAATTTTAAGCCAAAGCTTTCGAGTCCGAGTTTCTCCGATTGCAAATTTACATTTAACCATGCGAATAGTACAATTTCCATAAAATTGATTGACTAATATGAAAGAGGTAGCAATAATTACGGGTGCTTCAGGGGGCATAGGTTTTGAATTAGCCCTGTTATTTGCCAAGAAGGATATTGATATTTTGTTGGCTGGAAGAAATAAACATAAACTTGAAATTGTCAAAAATACCATTTTGGATAAGTGTAACATCAATGTGTTTTGTGTCGCTACAGACTTATCCCTAAGCGATGGGCGTGAAGCTATTTACAACTGTGTGACAAACAATCATCTCACTGTAACCTACCTCGTTAATAATGCAGGTTTTGGTGATTACGGCTTGTTTATAGAACGAAGTATGGAAAAGTATACTGAAATGTTGAATTTAAACATCATCGCTTTGACGGAGCTAACTTATTATTACGCTAAAGAAATGAAAAAAAATGGAAAGGGCAGAATTTTAAATGTTGCTTCAACAGCAGGCATTCAGCCTGATCCTTATTTTGCCGTTTATGGAGCCTCTAAAGCATACGTGATAAGTTTTACCGAAGCCCTTCATAAAGAATTTGAAAACACAGGTGTAACCGCTACCGTTTTATCACCAGGAGCTACCAGAACTGATTTTATAGAAAGGGCAGATATGAAACATGCTAAACTATACGATAGCGGTGTAATGAGTGCCATTGATGTTGCTGCTGTTGGCTTTAATGGAATGATGAAAGGCAAACTACATGTAGTTCCGGGTTTTAAAAACAAAATTTTGGCTTTTTTTTCGAGCATTACGCCTTCCAGTAAATTTCGATTGAATATAGCAGCTAGGGTTATGAAAGCGAACTGAGTATTTGTCGTCCTATAATTTTGAAAGAAGAATCGTCAGAAATGAGATTTAAAAGTGTTAACATTCATATACCAATTTAGATGTTTTTTTGTTTTATTAGCTTATTCATTGGAAACTATTTTTGCCATTTTAGGAAATGCAATCTGTCGTAGAACGGTTTTGGCCATGGGTGCTAAAATATACGTTTCTTCCTTTTTCTTATCGGGGTTCCACAACCGAACCTCCATACCTTCTTGCTTCATTTTAGGTGTATATCCATGGCTTCATAGATAGTTTTTTCTTCAAGATGCTTTTTTTTTTAGCGTCTTGAGTGACACTTATTAAAATTATTTTACTTCAAATAGTTTCACCTTAGGGTTATGTTAAATGATTTATTTAATCTAGGGTGTTTTTCTTGTATTCAGTTAAAAACCATAGACCAGCTAAAACGACTGCGAAAATCAGATAGAAATTTCGAGCAATAGTACCCTCAATACTTCCTAAGAACAATGCCGTTACACCTAATAAAACGGCTACAACAGCTTCAATAATGCCGTGTATTTTAAGTGGAATCACTTTAATTAACCCTAAATCGAAATCGGTTAAAATAGTAAGGGTCAAATGTATAAAGCCTAAAACATAGGTGAAGTAAGATGTGTTTTCAGGCAATCCAAAAAGAGTTGGTGATGCCCAAAGAAATAAAACAGATGCGTAGTCTAATGTACCGTGAATTTTTGAATTGATTTTCATAATAGTAAGTTTTGAATTTTACACAAAACTACATTTAGTCTAAAGCAAGTCGTATTAACTTAAGGTAAGTTCGGCGGTTTTGTAAAAATTCTTTTTCTAATTCTGCTCAAGGATTGTTCTGTAATACCTATAAATGTTGCTATTTTTCTTTGTGACACTCGCTGCATTATTTGCGGATGAACGTCTAAAAGTTTTAAATAGCGTTCTTCTGGTGTTAAAGTGAGTAATACTTCATTTCTTTTATATAATCTGATGATTTCTTTTTCTGCTACATTTTTTAAGAATAAATCCCATAATACATCTCTACTTTTTAACGCATTAAGGTCTTTCTTTTTTATTTCTAAGATGGTAGAATCTTCAATGGCTATAATATTGTATTTTGAAAAACTATTCGTTAAAAAACTTAAATAATCTAAAACGAAATCGGTTTCAAAATAAAAAAGAAAATTTACTTCATTGCCCTGTAATTCAGAATACTGTCTAAAACATCCTTTGATAATGTAGGTAATTGTATCAGATGAATTGCCTTCTTTTAAAATATGCTCATCTTTTTTGATTTGTCTTATTTTAATAGAATAGTTTACCTCATCCAATATGTGTTTTTCTTCTAATGGTTTAAAGTGATTAAGTAAAATTTTATTCTGTTCAATATATTCTTTCATAGTTTTTCATTTAGTCGGTTTCAAGTTTATATTACAAATCACTCCCGTCCTAAATAAATTTCAGGTTCAATAAAAATAGCTGTTTTATTGATATAAATTGTATTTGTAGGCTTCCCCTAATTCGAACCGTTTATAAATCAAATTTATTAATTTTAAATTTCAACTGTCACAATGAAGAAAAACAATTTTACAGAAAGCCAAATTTTAAAGGCTTTAAAGGAAAATCAGCAAGGAATGTCTGTTAGTGCTATTTCCAGAGATCTGGGTATTGATAAGAGTACTTTCTATTATTGGAAGAAGAAGCACTCAGGGATGGAACAGCATCAACTCAGCTGTCTTAAAGAGCTCGAAGAAGAAAATCGCAAACTAAATCAGATGTATGCAGATGTCAGCCTTGATGTTACAATGTTAAAAGATATTCTTTCAAAAAAGTTTTAAAGCCTTCCGACAAGCAACACCGTGCCGAGTATCTGATTAAGATTTATCTGATTAGTATAGCGCGAGCCTGCAATGTTGTTGGTCTTGCCCGTTCGATGTGGTACTATCAAACCAAAAAAAAATGATCTTGAGGTAATTGATAAACTAAGTGAATTGGCAGAGAATTACCCGACACGGGGATTTGATGAGTATTACAATAAGATTCGTCGTGAAGGCTTACAATGGAATAGAAAACGAGTGCTGCGTGTTTACCGCAACATGAAGCTAAAATTGCGGCGCAAGCATAAAAAACGCATCATCACAAGGGTTAAAACGCCGCTTGAAACTCCCCAAATGTTGAATGAATGCTGGAGTATGGACTTTATGAGCGATGTACTCACAGATGGAAGGAAAGTACGGGTGTTCAATGTTATAGATGACTGCAACCGTGAAGCACTGGCAATTGATGCAGGATTAAACTATCCGGCAAGACAAGTAGTAGAAACGCTGGAGCAACTTGAACAAGAAGTTGGGTTACCTCAATATATCCGCTGTGATAATGGACCTGAATTCATATCTAAAACGTTCACAAATTGGTGTCAAAGCAAACATATCGAAATAAAATATACACAACCAGGAAAACCAATGCAGACGGTTACGTGGAACGATTCAACAGATTCTATCGCGAAGACATTCTGGATGCATACTATTTTAATGATATCTACCAATTGAGAAAATTAAGTGAACACTGGCGAGAGGATTATAACCTGAACCATCCGCATGACTCATTAGGGAAGAAGACACCTAAAGAATTTAGGCCCAGATTTGATGATGAATTAAAATTAATCATCAAATCTGAGCGATATAACAATTATTTGTCGAATTTAAAACTGTCCTATTTTTAGGGAAGCCTANTGGTTGTTTTGCGACTTCAAGATACTGATTTTCAGTATCTTGACCAACATTTGTTCAATTTATTTTACTTCAAATAATTTCACCCAACGGGTTTAATCATCAAATCTGAGCGATATAACAATTATTTGTCGAATTTAAAACTGTCCTATTTTTAGGGAAGGCTACATAGCATATATTTTAAGAGCTAATTTTAAATTGACCTCATTTTTTAAGCGACTAAAATTTGTCATTTAACTGAGCAATACGCTCAAGATAAGAGGGTTTGGTTGATTTTTCTATAACTTAAGAGTTGTTCTTCAAAACTATGAATGCCTTT
>NZ_NOXX01000094.1 GCF_002251775.1 Flavobacterium aurantiibacter | reverse complement strand
TTCGGTCGCCGTTTCAAACCACGTCACGTACTTGCGTTTGGTGCCGTCTATTTTCACTGCCGTCGCTTACGCGGCAATCGGTTCCAAACGATACGTGGGTAACGATTTTTCTGCGCTAAGGACGGCAGCGGAAATCCTACCACGAGCGGCGGTTGCCGAGTGGTAGATTAAAGCGCACGGCCTGACCCGTGGGTGGGATTGACGTGGGACGGGGAGCGCCGAAGAAATCTCCATGTAAATTTAATGTCATTCAAAGATCGTTGAATGGTTCACTTTAGTCTTTGACAAGTATCTCGTAATGTTTAGTTTACAATTGCTTATATGTTGACAATCAATAATATAACAATTTCATTTCTTTAATTTTATCGCTGCTTAGGTAGTCAAAAATAATTTTGATTGTTTAAAAAAAGCGATTTATGAAAAGTGAATTACGAATTAAAGTTACGAGTGTCTACAGGCATTTGGTTTTTTTGATTTTCTTGGTGCCTAATAGTCTCTTAGGTCAGGTTTCGATTACGGGTAGTGCGGTGGTTACTCAAAATTTTAACGGTATCGGAAATAGCGCCACAGCGGTTTTACCTTCTGGTTTTAGGATTGGTACCGACTATAATACGGCAACTTCTGCAACAACATTAGCGTATGGCTCTAGTGGTGCGAATGCGGTTGCAGGTAACTCTAGTGGTGGGGTAGTGAATTGGGCAAACGGCGTCACGGCAAGTTCGACCGACAGGGCTTTGGGTTTTTTAAATTCAGGATCTTTTAGCAGTCCGCGGTCTATTGTAGTTGCTATTCAAAATAGTGGATCAGCCGCAATTACTTCCATTGCGATAGCTTTTGATTATGAGAAGTACCGTACTGGAATGCGTGCATTTGCATGGACATTTTTCCATGGTTCGAGCAGCGCTCCAGCAACTGCCAACGCTAGTGGAGACCAGTCTTACGCGGCTGATGGTGCTAATTCGGTGGTAAATCCGCCTACAAGCATTTCTAAAAGTTTCACTTTAAATGGCTTGAATATTGCACCAGGAGCACTTTATTACTTTCGCTGGACATTAACCGGAAATGGCGGTTCTACGAACGGACAAGGTTTGGGATTAGACAATCTAAGTTTTACAGCAACTTTTCAGGAATCTACAACGCCAACAATTACAGTTGCGGCAACAACTGCAGCTTTCTCCACAACTTACGGAACTGCTTCAGCTCCTCAAATTTTTAGTATCTCTGGTAGCAACTTAACAGCAAATTTGGTTGCAACAGCTCCCGCAGGTTTTGAAGTATCGGCGGATGGCATTTTGTACGCTTCAACAGCAACTTTTTCGCCAACCTCAGGAAGTGTTAGTGGCTCGCTACGAATACGATTAAGTGCAACAGCTCCTGTAATCGGGAACTATAATTCCAATTCAATTGTTATGAGTAGCGCTAATGCAGCGTCGGTATCTATTACCTCGCCGGCGTCCGGAAATTTTGTTTCACCGAAAAATGTAACTATTGAAGGAATAACGGGTGATAATAAAGTGTATGATCGAACAACGGATGCTACTTTTTCAGGAACTCCAACTTATTCAGGTTTGGTTAATGGTGAATTTTTCGCGGTAATAGGAAATACTTTTGCGGAATTCGACACGCAATTAGTTGGTAACAGCAAGCTTATTCTCGTTGATGGTTTTGAAGCTCCTTCTTCGAACTACGTTGTGTCACAACCTACTTTAACCGCAGTTATTACCAAAAGAGGAGTAAGCATTGTCGGACTTATAATTAATAACAAACCGTATGACGGCAACGCGACAGCGAGTTTTGATAGTAGTTCGGCTGTTCTTGATGGTGTTATTGCTCCAGATGTTGTTTCCCTAGACCTTAGTTTAGCGACTGCGGCATTCGAAACCACGAACGCTGGTACTGGAATTAATGTATCCGTTTCAGGAATAGAATTAGGTGGTGCAGATGCTGCTAATTACGAGCTTTCGGAACAGCCTAACGGGCTAAAAGCTACTATCGGAAAAGCTAATCAAATCATAAGTTTTGGGCCGTTAAATCCGAAGCAAGATAACGATCCTGATTTTGCACTAACAGCAACTGCGGATTCTGGATTGGCTGTAACATACAGCAGCTCAAATGAAGCTGTTTCAACTATTTCAGGAGATATTGTATCTATTTTAGCTACGGGTACAACTACCATTACAGCTACTCAAAAAGGAAACGAGAATTACAATCCAGCAACCGCAGTTGCACAGTTATTAATTGTTACTTCGACGGCGAAGCAAGATCAAACAATTACATTTAATCCACTTACGGCCGCAACGTATGGGGATATGCCATTTATGCTCCAAGCTAATTCAAGCTCTGGATTAGCGGTTAATTACACCAGCTCGAACAGTGCTGTTGCAACGGTAACTGGTTCAACTCTAACTATTTTAGCGCCGGGAACAACGGTAATAACTGTATCCCAAGAGGGAGACACCGATTTTAATCCGGCAACAACAGTACAACAAACATTGATTGTAAACCGCAAAGATATCGCGGTTGTTGGTGTATTAGCAAATTCAAAAGCATACGATGGAACAACATTTGCTTCAATAAGCGGAGGTAGTCTAGCAGGAATTGTAGGAACAGATGATGTTTCATTCTCTGGTAATGGAACTTTTACAGACGCTAGTTCAGGAAGTGGAAAAGAAGTAGTAACAGCATTTGTTCTAGGCGGTTCCGATAGCTCGAAGTATAATCTTTTGCAGACCGTCGGGTTAACAGCCACCATAACCACTAAAGAATTAACACTTGCGGGAATTTCAATTGCCGATAAACAATATGATGGAGGTACGGCCGCAACGATAATCGGAGTTCTGGTTTTAAACGGAGTTGTTTCGACAGATATTTCTAATGTAACGATTGATTCTACAGCTGTTGTGGCAACTTTTGAAACGGCAAACATCGGGAGTATTAAAGAAGTAAATGTTGTCGGATACACTTTATCTGGTTCTGCGTCAGCTAATTATTTTCTGACGCAACCTAATCTAACAGGAAATATTAACCAGAGAGTACTTTCAATAGCAGGAATCACGGTTGAAGATAAAGTTTACGACGGCACCACAACGGCGCAATTCTCGGGCCTGCCCTCTTTAAACGGAATAGTTGGTTCAGAATCGGTTTCTGTTAGCGGAGTAATAGAATTAGAATTTCAGAATGCCAATGCAGAAAACGACAAAACATTAACAATTGGTGGAATTGCATTAGTCGGAATCGACTCAGGCAACTACTTAATCGGCGATTTATCACTTACGGCCTCCATATTTCCAGCGATACTTACCTATAATGCCGATGCAGCTACCAGGGTATTCAATATTGCAAATCAGACTTTTACGGGAACTGTTACAGGATTCGTGAACGCGGAAGATATTTCTGCAACCTCCGGAACGCTCAACTTCGTAACAAGTGCCAGCAATCTGAGTGCGCCTGGTACTTATCCTATCATCGGAACGGGTTTAACCGCAAACAACTACATCTTTGAACAGAATACTACTAATGCTACAGCGCTAACAATCACAAAGGCAGACCAAACCATATCATTTGGAACATTACCTGCAAAAACAACGGCAGATTTACCTTTTGCTTTAACCGCAACATCAAGTTCGGGTTTACAGGTAACTTACGAAAGTACAAATCCGAATGTTGCTGTAATTTCAGGAAACACAATTACAATAATCGGCTCCGGAACCACCGAAATTACCGCAAGTCAAGGTGGCGACGCCACCTTGACTTGCGGTAATTTCGGTTGATCAAGCGCTTACTGTTAGTGTTGCACCTGTGGTTGTTTTTGCCAATGCCATTACTGGAACAAATCCAAACACAGCAAATCCGTACACGACAGGGCAAATTGTTAATTCAAATATAACAGTTTCTGGTATTGGTAGGTCTGGTGTTACTGGATCGAATGCAAATGATAGATACAACGCAAGTGGTTGGGATTCAGCTAGTATAAATACGGCGCGTTATTACGAGTTTATTATAAATCCAAATTCAGGTTACGAAATCGACTTTTCCAGTTTTGTTTATACGGGCCAGGCATCAGGCTCAGGCCCTACTTCAGTTGTAATTCGCTCAAGTGCGGATAATTATACTAATAACGTCGGCGTGCCAACAGTTAGTGGGACAACAATTAATTTATCCGCCACAGCATATCAAAATATAACCACTCCGATCAGATTCAGGGTATATGCTTTCGGAGCATCTTCTCCTGGTGGAACTTTTAGTATCAATAGCTTCACTTTTAATGGAAATGTGAATTTGAGCACAGTTCCTGCGTTAACAACAAATCCATCGGCGGTTACAGGATTAGATTTTTTTGTAGATGCAGGTCCGTCTGTGTCTAAGCCGATAAATGTTATAGGGGCAAACTTGGTTCCGAGCATTGGTACTATCTCAATAACAGCAACAACAAACTTTGAGGTATCTTCGGATAATTTAAATTTTGGAGAAAATGCTATTATAGATTATGATGCGGGAACCATTACAAGTATACCAATTTATGTAAGAACGGTTTCAGGTTTATCACTGGGAACGTACAACGGATCGATTGTTATTAACGGCGGAACAGCTCCTGATGTTACAGTAAATGTGCAGGGAATTGTTCGTGCGTCGTTTACAATTCCTTACGAAAACAACTTTAGAACTCAAGCTGCTGTTGACGATGCCGTAGCACAAGGATTTGTTATAAATAATGCCGTATTTAATGCAACAGGTTATAAGCAAATTAGTTTAAATGGATTTGTAGAAACTCCTACAATTGATTTTACAGCATATTCAAGTATTCAAGTTGGATTTGATGCAGCAACTTTTGGAGGCGTAGCAGGACAAACTTTGGAATTACAGATTTCCGAAGATAACGGTTTAACATACACGAGTATAGGCTCTGTTGTTCCTACCTCGGCTACTTTCGCACCGTCTAGAACAGATGTCAATTTAACAAATTATCCTTCAACAACTGGAAAATTCCGAGTGCGAATGACTGCTGGCGGTAATACGAGCCGATTTAGAGATTTTTATGTTTTAGAGACTACACTTTGGGATGGAACGACGTGGTCTAACGGAGCCCCCGACTCTAAAACGATTGCCACTATTGATGGAGATTACGCAACTTCAATTAATGGATCTATTAATGCTAAAAGAATGGAAGTAGTTTCAGGTGCTGTTCAAGTAAATTCGGGGACTACCATAAATCTTGAAGACGAAATTAATGTTGCATCAGGAAGTGTAAATTTCGAGAATAATGCCCATCTAATTCAACTAAACGCAGCAATCAACAAAGGCGAGATATCTGTAAGCAGAAACGCAATGATGCGCAGGCTCGATTATGTTTACTGGTCGTCGCCAGTTGCAAGTCAGTTACTGAACGATTTTTCACCTTTAACGCTACCAAATCGCTTTTATACTTTAGATGAAGCGACCAATGAATTCCAGTCGGTTGATCCGACAGTAACTAATTTTTCAGTTGGAAGAGGTTTCATGGTGCGCGCGCCAAATAATTATCCAACTACCCCTCAAAATTTCACAGGAGTTTTTACGGGTACTCCACACAACGGTACTATTACCGTTCCTATAACAAGAACAGGTTTAGGTTATAATTTGGTTGGTAATCCATATCCATCGCCAATTAGTGCAACAGCTTTTGCTGCTTTGAATCCGACAATTGGGACACTTTATTTTTGGACACATACAACTCAAGGTGTAGGTGTTTCAAATTATGCTACATTTAATGCAACTGGTGCCGCAGCCTCGGCCGGAGGAGAAATTCCGAATGGTATCATCCAAGTTGGACAAGGATTCTTAATCAACGCTCCATTAAATGCAACAAGCGTTACTTTTAATAACTTGCTACGAGTAAACAATTTTGATGATCAGTTCTTTAGAAGTACACCCATCATCGCAGATTCAGCTCGTTTTTGGTTGAATTTGAATCATGAGGAAGATGTTGTAAATCAGATCCTTATCGGCTACATTCCTGGGGCCACTGACGCAATTGACGTGATGTATGATGGAAAAATGTTTGAGAATACAGCATCCTCAATCTACGGTATTTTAGAAGACTCTGCATACAGTATCGTTGGCAAGGCATTTCCCTTTGAATATTCGGATGTTGTTCCTCTCGGATTTCGCGCAGGTCAGCCGGGTAGTTATACCTTAGAACTTAAGCAATTTGATGGCCTATTTGCTTCGGGTGACTCTCCTATATATTTGAAAGATCAACTTACGGGTGCAGTAATTGATTTAAAAGAATCGGTTTATAACTTTACCGCAGAACAAGGTGTTTTTGAAAGCAGATTTGAAATTGTTTATGAGAATAGTTTGCTAGCTGCTAATAACCTATACCGTAGCAAAGATGTTCAGCTATTTGGCAAAAATGGGAAATTACACATTCAATCTAATCATGCTCGCATTGTCTCATTAAAATTGTTTGATATGATGGGAAGAATGCTATTAGAAGATGTATCCTCGCCTGCTCAAAATTGGCTCCTTGACATTAGTAATGTTGAAGAACAAGTTGTAATTGTTAGAGTTGAGCTTGAAAATTCAGTTGTTGTTATCAACAAATTTAAGTTGTAATTTTTAGTTTATAATTTTTTCATCCAAAAAGCCCCTCGTTTTATGAGGGGCTTCTTATCTAGAAGGAAGCCTTACCAGTAGACATTCAAAAAATTCAAACAAGCCGATAAATTGGGCGTAAAGTTGTTAAATTACAAACTAGTAACGTTTATTTAATTAAAAAAATGTGAAATACTCAAGAAACCAATATAACTTTGCCCGGTTTAAAAAAAAATCGATGCTTTTAAATAAATACAGTTTTATACTTTTTGCTTTTTGTTTTTTTTGCTTTTCGCCTCGTGTATTTTCACAGTGTATTCAGATCGAGAGTATCCTTGTTGATGCTTGTGGAGCGCAAGAAGGTTTGAATGAAATGGTTCGCTTTAAAGTTGGACCTACAGCTATAAATACTTCGAATATTGATGTTGACTGGCCTAATAATTCTTGGCAAGGTTTGATTCAAAACAACATCACTGCACAAAAGACAGCAGATTTAAACGCCGACATTTTAGATGCAGGCGGTTGTGGAGAATTGATAGAACCAACTAGTGGTGTACTCCCAGCAAATGCCAATGTTATACTAGTAACTAGCTTTAACTTAGATACTGCACTTAATTCTTTTGGGGCATTAACAGAAGACATTTATATACTCTACCAAGATAATGAGACTACTGTTGGTGGACATTTTGCGAACTTTGGTACAGGAACACGAACATTAACAATATCCTTTGGTGCTTGCTCAGATACTGTAACTTATAATCGAGCATCGCTTATTAGTCCGACGGGAGAAGCAGTATCTGCAGACGGTGCTATAGTACTATTTTCGCCTAGTGGGGTGCCCATTTATGTTAATAACGGTTGTTCTGCTCCTGTTCAGCCATTTACAGTAGATGCAGGTGCAACTTCAATTACAGCTTGTCCTGGCGCTCTAATAAATCTGTCAGGTTTCGCTGAAGGTCAAACTTCGGTTACATGGTCTGCATCTTCAGGAACTTTTGGCAATGCAAATCAACTAACAACAACCTATACTATCAATCC
Organism: Flavobacterium aurantiibacter; assembly: GCF_002251775.1. Taxonomy (GTDB): domain Bacteria; phylum Bacteroidota; class Bacteroidia; order Flavobacteriales; family Flavobacteriaceae; genus Flavobacterium; species Flavobacterium aurantiibacter. The sequence goes on along the minus strand of NZ_NOXX01000094.1, from coordinate 574 downwards.
ATCAGCTACTGAAACGATTGTTTTAACGTTAACAGTAACTAATAGCTGCGGACTGTCAATAACAGATACTATTAATGTAGTTTTAAATACGACTACGCCAACATTTAATACTGTTGCACCGATTTGCAACGGACAATCTTTATCACCTCTGCCAACCACATCTACCAACGGCATAACAGGAACATGGTCGCCAGCGCTTAATAACACAGCAACGNAACAGTAACTAATAGCTGCGGACTGTCAATAACAGATACTATTAATGTAGTTTTAAATACGACTACGCCAACATTTAATACTGTTGCACCGATTTGCAACGGACAATCTTTATCACCTCTGCCAACCACATCTACCAACGGCATAACAGGAACATGGTCGCCAGCGCTTAATAACACAGCAACGACCACGTACACGTTCACCCCAGCAGTCGGACAATGCGCTACAACGGCAACGCTAACAATCACAGTCAATCAACCACAAACGCCAGTTTTCAACCCTGTATCGGCCATTTGTTCTGGTGACACGCTTGCAGCTCTTCCAACCACATCAACCAACGGCATAACAGGAACGTGGTCGC
>NZ_NOXX01000085.1 GCF_002251775.1 Flavobacterium aurantiibacter | reverse complement strand
CTTCAATTATACGAAAAAATTGTCCTACGAAGAACTGCACCCCCGCTTTTGCAAAACCGCTGTTACAGGCTGGCGTTCTATCTTCCGTGTTGCCAAGTCCTTGTCTTGCGTGCGTTTCGCTGTAATTTTCGTTTCGGTTGTGTTGGCGGTTTTAAAAATTTTAGAAGGGAAGGGGTTTTAAAAAATAATTTTTCTGTCGGGAAAAGCGAAAGCTCTTTTGCAATTTTTGGTTTGTGTGTCGGCTTGTGCGAATTGCAAATGTGCTTACGCTGTGTGTTGGTATTTATGTATGTAGACAGTTGTCCGTTGTTTAGTAGTCAACATATTTAGACCTTTGTGCAGATTATGGATATAAAGAAAAAATTCGGTAAACAGGTCAAAAAGCTACGTCTTGAAAAAGGTTTGTCGCAAGAGAAACTTGCTTACGAAGCCGATATTGACAGAACATATATTCCAAGCATTGAAAAAGGCGAAAGGAATGTGTCCATTACTGTCATTGAGAAAATAGCAAAAGCACTCAAAGTTAAAATTTCTGTCCTGTTTGATGAGTAAACCGAAAATCAATAAACGTAAAATGAAAGAGTTAAAAGAAACTGCTGATAATAAACGGCAATGGAACGCCAATTTTTTGAAATACACTGAATTTATTGTTGCACACCCGAATTACAAAGGTCTGTTCTATGAACGTGGCGAAGACAAAAAAGTAAAATGGGTTGTAACGGGAAAGTCTGAGAAAGGTCAGGAACGGAGAGAATGGTGGGATAAGCAATGTAAAAAACACGGAATAAAAATTGAAGCTGGTGCTTATGCTAAAATTGCTTTGAAAATACACCCGACTAAAAAACACACTTGTCAGATTTGTGGTAAGGAATTAAGTGTTGAATACGTTTATCCAAACAAGAGAACAATCACCGCAATCAAAAAAGAGTTTGGCGTTTCGGTTGCTCCATTTACAAAAGATATTTTCCAAATCGTGAACGAACTTGTAAAGTCGGAAAGTGATATTGAAAAGGTAAAACGCATTTTCAAAATCAAATCGTCTGAGAAGTTATCAAGACAAAATCTTAATGATTATCTGCAAAAATATTTTGTGGACAGTTACGCAAAAGGTTTGCTTTCTCCGGGTGCAATGAGCAATTCGCCTGATAGGTTTGACGGCTTCCATTCGGACGGTGCTTGTTGTAGACACGAAAGTGATAAAGGTCGTCATAAAACTAATTTACAGCGTTACGGTCAAGACAGGAGAGTTTATGAAAATTGGGCTGATGGAGATTGGAAAATGGCTGACCGCTTAATGTCGTTGTTTCGTAAACAAGGTTTAAGTGCTGACCATATTGGTCCAATTTCTCTCGGATTTTGTCATCGTCCGAAATTCCATCCACTTACAAAGTCAGAAAATTCGGCAAAGAACAACCGAATGAGTTTGACTGATGTAAAGGTTTTGCTTGCCGATGAAAAAACGGAACAAGTTGTTTCTTGGCATTCCAAATTCATTTGGGATAAACTGAAAAACAAAGTTACAACAGACAAGGAAGCCGCGAAATTGAGTGATTTGTTGAGAAAGAATTTGCATTATGTTCTTATCGTTTTTTCAATGATTGATGAAAAAGGGTTTGGCAAATTTTTGGAACAGTTTTTAAATCCCGAATACTCGTTCTTTGATTACAAGTTTGAGGGTTTTGACCCGAAAACAGGGAACTACAAATCGGTTCAACAAATCAAGAAAACAGGCAAAAACCAACAGAACAATATCAAGCGTTACTACCGTGTTTCATTTGATGTATTGAAAGAATATAAGGAGAAAGAAAACCGTAAAAACAAAATTTGGAAAAGCCAAGAAGTTGATACTGCTCTTGAAAAATTATTTGCATTATTAAAAGCAAAGAAAAACAAAGAAGCAAAAACGCAACTTGAAAATGTATTTAAAAAGTTGGCTGACTTAGCCGAAAGCAACTGGTAATTTTTCCAAACAACTTTCGTAAAATTCAGTAAAGTCAATTTCTCCCGACATTAGTTTTTCATAAGCCGAAAAAGGTTTGTAATTGCAAGTCATTTCAAATTCGCCTTCGCCCGTTTTTAATTCGGGTAAACTTCCGATTGCTTGTTTAACGGTAATTGGTTTTGGTAAATTTTCGTTTGTTGATGAAAACAAACCTTTCGGCTGACTGATTTTGTCTTTTTTCAGAGAACCGATAATTACAACTCTTCTGCGTTTTTGCGGAACTCCAAAATCTTCTGCATTTAATTTAAACGGAGTATTTACATTATATCCGATAGCTTCAAATGAAGCAATAATTTCTTTAATGGCTTCGCCTTTTCGCATTGTCAAAATCCCTGGAACATTCTCCATTACAAAAATTTCAGGACGTAATTCATCAACAATATGAACGAACTCTTTGAACAACTGATTACGTTTGTCGTCAGGGTTTCTCCAACCTGCGTGCGAAAATCCTTGACAAGGTGGTCCTCCAATTACTACTCCTATTTTCTTTTGTTTAAAAGCAATGGAAATAATTTGTTGTTTGATTTCGGGTAAAGTAATATCGCCTAAAATCAAATTATTTCCATTGTCAAATTCCGAATGATTTTTTTTGTATGTTTCAAAATAGTTTTTCTCAATTTCATTAGCCGCTATTAGCTTAAAATTTTCCGAAATAAAGCCTTCCGACATTCCTCCTGCACCAGCAAACAAATCAACAAAAGTCAGGTTTTTTAAATGTGGTTTCAAAGTTTCTGCAATGGCTCTTGCCAACAAAGGAGGAACTGCGTTTCCGATTTGTTTATATTGTGATGTTTTGCTTCCATAAAAAACAAAATTATCTCTGAAAGATTGAAGTCTTGCTCCTTCTCGTGTGGAAATTATGCGGTTTTGTTTCGGGTGTAAATTGCAACCATTACCCAACCGATTGAAATAAGTTGTAATTGTATAACTTGGTTTGTCAAATTCAAGTCTTCCGTAATAAGTTGTTCTTCCTCCTGAACGTCTGATTTGTTCCAAACGTTGCGAAGGAATTGTATCGGGAATATTTTGCCAATTACCGCCTTCGGGAATATGTTTTACCATTTCCCACTCCAAGTCACTTAGTCTTGGTGCAATATGATTATACAGTTTCGTGTTCATACTCAAATATCGTTTCCGCTTTCTTCTTGTTTTTGCCCAAAATGTAATTGGTTTCTGCTTTCGTCAAACCGTATAATTTGCAAATCGTTTCGTTAGTTTCATCTTTTGAAAAGTCGCTTAATTCAAAACTATCTAAATCAACAATCGGTAATTCATCTAACTCATAATTATTGATGTGATTGTTACTGCTTGTGATTTTAAAACGCCAATTCAATAATTCGCTGTTCAAGATAAAAAATAGTTTTTTCAAATCGCTTTGTTTCCTTGTAGAAACAATATAATTGCAAGAATTTCCAAGTATATCCGTCTTTTCGCAAAACACAAACTTCAAGCGTTTTTGCATATCTACATTTGAAATCTGCTGACAAATCAAACGTTCTTTGTTGTAATCGTGCGTTTTAAAATCGACTGATTTTTTGTTGAGAAAACCATCAATCTCAACAAATTCTCCGTTCTTGTCAATTACTCCATTTTCACTAATCATATTGCCACGCACCAAACGCCAGCCTGTATTTTTAGTTGTGATAAAAGGTTTATATAAAGTTAAATCTAATTCTCCTCTACGGTTTCTGATAAACGAAATGTCTTTTACTTTTTTGTGCCGGGAAATTTTTGAAAGAATACTCCAACCTGTTTTGTCAATCAAAGGAATTTCAAAGTTTGTTGGAAATACATTTTTGATTGTTTCAAAATCAATTTCAAAACTGTTGTCAGCCATTTCAATTCCGATTTTGTCAGTCTTGCCGTTTTTCTGTAAATAGAAAATAACGGTCGATTGCGATACATTTTCAAACAATCTTGCCGCTTCGGGAAAATAGCGAATGAAATGCAATTTATGAGAAGTCAGAATGTGCTTGCGAAGTTTTGCAGAAGTCAAATCAGCAAATAAAGAAGAAGGGCAAATAATCCCGATTTGTCCGTTCGTTTTTGTCAAACGTAAAATCATTTCAATAGAAAGTTGATAATAATTTAACATTCCCTCAATGGAATACTGATAAACGCCCGATGTTCTGAAAAAGTTGATTTCGTTTTGAACTTTGCTTTGCAGATTTACATAGTAACCGTTGAGTTTTTGTTGCTCGTCAGCCTTTTTATTTACTTTCAGCAAACAATAGGGAGGATTGGAAAAGACAACGTCAAAACCACCTTTTGCAAATACATTTCTAAAATCGTTTGCAAGGTCAATGCTGTTTTCGTTTTCTTCAAGCAATGTTGCTTTTGGAATAAGTGCATTTCGGTTGATGATGTTGGTTGATAGAGCATTGATGATTTCGGTATTGATTTCTTCAAACAACGAAATGACTTTGCAACGCAAAACCGATAAAGCGGTTTCGTCAATATCTATCGCAAACAAATTATTGCATACGATTTGCTGTAAAGTCAGATTGTATTTTTGATTTAAAATTTCAATTGCTTCACAATAAAAACGTCCTGTTCCGCTTGCAAAGTCAAGGCAATTAATTTCATTAAGCTTGATTTTCTGCTGAATGGCCTTTTCAATGGTGTTTTCAACTATTTCGTTTGTGATTTCTTTAAGCGTATAAACAGCACCGTTTTCTCTTAAATGATGTTTTGATTTTTTTCTTGTGAGTTTTCCGTTGGCAATAGAAAATTCAGAGTTCAAAAAAGTAATGTGCAATTCTTCAACAATTACAGGAATTTCAGCGATATTATTTTGAGAAAACTCGTCAATAATTGCAGTTTTATCAAACTGAAATACACTTTTTAATTCATTTATTTGATTAGAAAACTTTGTATTGATGTAAGAAGTAATCAACGAATTTATAAGTTGTTTATGAACCTGAAAAGCAACATTTGTTTCATCAGTCAAAAGCAAATTCGCATTTATCAAATGAATGACCTGTGCTGAAACGGGCTTCATTTCATCTTTTCCTGAAAGGAAGTTTTTCTGAATTTCAAGCGAAATCAGTTGCTCCTCTTTGGTTAAAAAATAGTTTAGTATGCTGCTCATTTGGTTTTCTTTTTTGTGGTTCGCTGATATTCAATTTTAGCTTCGGCTACTTGCAAAATTTCAGAGAAAGAACTTTCGTCTTGAATTTCATACATTACAACATCGCTATAAAATGCAACCAGTAATTTTTCTTTGTCGGCTTTGAAAATTTTGGCGATTTGCTCAATTATTTGAGTATTTGCCCTACGTTCATCTCGTTCAATTTTGCTCAAAGTAGATTGGTCTATGTCAAGCAAAGCAGCAAGCTTACGCAAAGGCATTTCTGCTTCTTCCCGTAACTTCCTGATTTGTGTCCCAATACTGTCTAAATTCTGCATAGAAATATTTATTCTTGACAAAATATGTCCAAATGTAAGTTAGATTTTTGGAATGAGCAAGCAAAGTCAAACAAAAGTTACTAACAAGGTTCGCTCTTTTGTAAGCTACGGGTGGTGGGTGGGCTAGGTCTGGCTTGGCTCTTTTGGTTTGCGAAGGGTTGGCTTGTGTATCGGGCAAACCAAATGTGCCAAAGGCGTTGGCGAAAATTATTTTTTAAAAGTGCGTTGGGGAAATTTTTAAAACCATTTGGGTCGGCTTAGAGTCGGAGTAAATTGAAAAAGTCTGCCAGTTTTGTCGTGTCTGTTGATGGTAGCACCGCGTCCTACGCTTGCCTGTAACGTTTAAGGCTTTGTGCAGGTTGGGGATTTTGAGTTCCGTCTGCTTGAAAACGTCACCCAAATTTATAGGTTTAAGTTGATGATTTGTTGCTTTGACGAATAGCGTTCTGTCGAGCTGGGACAAATGCTAAATTGAAATACAAAAGTTGAATTGCGTTCCGTCTGCCCAACTTGCACAAAACCCTTGTTGGCTGATGCCCTTTTTCTCTGTCTTAGAAGTAGCTCAACCACCATTTGTCTTTGTTGTTTTGTTTATAATTGTCAAATTTTTTGCATAATGGATAATGTATTGCGATTATCAAAATCCAAATTAAGTAAACTATGAAAAGATTGTAACCAAAACCTTTCAACTCTTCAACCCTAAATGGCAAAGAAGGTAAAATCATTTTTTGCCAACCAATGCCTGAAAATTCTGCTACAATTAATGCCAAAAAATGAATGATGTAAATGTGAATGATATAAAAAAAGAATGGAACTCTTCCAAACACACAAAAGAAGGTCACTACTTTTCCTTTTAGTTTCTCAGTATTTGCTAAAAAAAGAAATGCACCTCCTAATGTGACTAATAAAAAGTCAAGTGAAGGTGGATATTTGGTTAGATTAAAAAATGAAAATAGCGTTTGTGCCAAGTTACCATAATCTTTCCAAGGCAATAAATTTCCATAAATGTTTATGCTTCTCAATATCAAAAAAAGCATAATTGCAACTACCCCAATTTTATTGAATATCTTTTTCCGCTTTGAAGACTCGATTGCTTTGTCATAAAACGAGCCTAAATAATAACCCAATGACATCACTGCTACCCATGGAATTATTGGATAGCCAACTCTGAAAATATGGTTCTCTGTCGTTAGAAAAGGTTTTCGTTCATGTAAAAATATCCAAAGAATATTGTTTTCAAGTTGAATGGTATCCAACAAGTTGTGTCCAAAAATTAAAGTGCAACTAAATACTAGAATAATGTTTTTGGGTAGATGAATAAGACCTGCTAAAAAAATCATACTAAATCCTAATACCCAGATTACTCCAAAGAAAACATTTTTAAACTCTATGTCAAAATGCCAACCAAACATCATTATAACAAGCTCAACAAAAACAAGCCAAAGTCCTCGTTTTAGCAAAAAACTTGATAATTCTGCTTTTGTCTTTTTCTGTCCAACAATAAATGCTGAAATTCCGGCAAGAAAACTAAATGCAGGAGCACAAAAATTGGTGATAAACCTTGTTAAAAAAAGTGGAGTATTGGTTAGTGTTGGGTCGGTTGGGTCAAAAAAATATGAGTCATAATGAAAGTAATCTCTTACATGGTCAATTGCCATAATAACAATCACTAAACCTTTTAAGAGGTCAAGAGATTCAATTCTGTTTTTTGTTAATGATGTCATTAATAATTTATTGCTAGGTTCTTAAAATGTGAGGGTTGTCTAAATAGGGTTTCAGCCAACGGTTTGCGGATTGGCTNAACTGTAACAGTTGGATTATCACCACCATTTCCTAAAATACCATCGTCTGAAATATCAGTAGTTGTATCTCCACCAGGAGTAGTTCCTGTAACAGTAGCAGTATTTACAGATTGACCTGCATCTAAATCTGCCTGCGTTACGATGTACAACGGAACCTCTGGTGCTGTGATTGTTACAGAAGCACCTACCGCAAGTGTACCCACTGTGAATGGTGTTGCAGATAGCGTGTCGTCGTTGATAACAACGTTGCTCAAAGTAACATTACCTGTATTGGTAACAACAAACGAGTACTGGATGGTATCCCCAACGTTCGCAACT
>NZ_NOXX01000187.1 GCF_002251775.1 Flavobacterium aurantiibacter | reverse complement strand
CGGGGCGTACAAAAGCAAAAACCGCATAGCGACCAAAGGAAGCTCATGCAGTTTTTAGTTTTTGCCGACCTGAGTAGGCAAGCTTGCAGCGAACAGCCGGAACTGCCGCCCAAAAAATTATGAATTCGGATTCGAAGTTAGTTCGCGGAAAATCTTTTCCAGATTTTTGTTTTGCTGCGCTAATTGCAGCGTTTTCAATCCGTTATCGTGAGCAAAATCGAAGACCGTTGGGCGCATATCTTTTGTAGCTTCGAAAGTAAGCTCCCATTCGAAACCGTTGTAGGTGCGGTACGACTTAAGATGCGGCATTTGCGAAACGGCTTCTTCCTCGATTTTATAATCGAATTCCACAAAAATGATTTGTGTGCCACCGTTTTCAGTTAATTCGCGCAGTTTTTGGTCGGCCACGATACTACCCTTATTGATGATGATAACTCGGTCGCACATCGATTCAACCTCTTGCATGATGTGCGTGCTCAGGAAAACCGTTTTGTTCTTGCCAACTTCCTTAATCAGATTGCGGATTTCGACCAGCTGATTCGGATCCAGACCCGTGGTAGGTTCGTCTAGTATAAGCACTTCAGGGTCGTGCAACAGCGCATTTGCCAAGCCCACGCGTTGGCGGTATCCTTTTGAAAGCTGCGAAATTTTCTTGTGCGATTCATCTTGCAAACCGGTAAGATCGATAACTTCTTGAATGCGATTTTTAGGAACGCGAAAAACATCGGCACTAAATTCAAGGAACTCGCGCACGTATAAATCGGTGTATAGCGGGTTGTGTTCGGGCAAATACCCAACCGATTTACGCACATCTTGAACTTGAGTTTTAATGTCGAAACCGTTTAAAGTGGCCTCGCCGCCATCGGGATGCACATAAGTTGTTAGAATTTTCATCAAAGTTGATTTTCCAGCGCCGTTTGGTCCTAAAAAACCGACAATTTCTCCTTTACGAACTTCAAAACTCACGCCTTTAAGCGCTTGTTCAGTTCCGTACGACTTTGTAATTCCTGTTACTTGTAACGACATGACTCAAAAGATTTGCCTGCAAAAGTAACCACTTTCTAAACGATTCTTTATCTCTTGTTAACATCGAATTAGCGATTTGTGTAATTAGAGTACTTTTGTATCCAATTTATTCGGCATGTCACAATCAGATTGGTTTCAAGCATACAAATCGGCAGCACAATTTTTAATCGCGGGTCCGTGTAGTGCCGAAACTTTTGAACAAGTATTGGAAACCGGCTTGGCATTGCGCCAACAATCGGTTGATTTTTTTAGAGCAGGAGTTTGGAAACCGAGAACGCGCCCCGGAGGTTTTGAGGGTGTGGGCGAAGTAGCCCTGCCTTGGTTGGCTGAGGTTAAGAAGCAAACCGGTTTAAAAATTGCTATTGAAGTAGCTTCGCCGGCACATGTAGAAGCTGCGGAGCAATTCGACATTGATATGTATTGGATTGGTGCACGAACTACTGCAAATCCGTTTGCCGTGCAAGAATTAGCCAATGCTTTACAAGGAAGCAATAAAATTGTTTTGCTGAAAAATCCGGTGAATCCCGATTTGTCGTTATGGATTGGAGGTTACGAGCGTTTGCAGAATGCTGCTATTCAAAGTTTAGGCGTTATTCATCGCGGCTTTTCTACGTATCCGAAATCGAAATATCGCAACAGTCCGGAATGGCAAATTGCAATTGATTTTCGTCGAGAATTGCCGGATGTTCCGATGATTTGCGATCCGTCGCACATGGCTGGGAAACGCGAGTATTTGGCAGAGCTCACCGATATTGCGCTGAATTTGCATTACGATGGTTTTATGATTGAATCGCATCCAAATCCAGATGCTGCTTGGTCGGATGCTGCACAACAACTAACGCCCGCCGCTCTGGAAGCTTTTATGCGAAACCGAAAGAAAGCAGTTGCCGAAACGACAAATACCGAGTATTTAGAGGCGATTCGCTTGTGGCGAAGTCAGATCGACGTTACCGACGCACTCTTACTGGAATTACTCGGTAAGCGTATGGCGATTAGCGAAAAAATTGGCATTCTCAAAAAGAATTACGGTATTTCGGTTTTGCAAAACGATCGTTGGATGAAGGTTTTGGAACACATGCAAAGCCAAGGACAGCAAAACAATTTAAGCGATTCGTTTATTCGTATTTTCTTTAAAGCCATTCACGAAGAGAGTATTCGCAAGCAAGTAAACGCAAAGTCGGAAGGTTAATAGTAAACATTTACATTTTTCCGTCTAAAAACTTAGTTGATTTATATCGACGCATCTTTCATTTCTGTTAATTTTGAGCCGATGATTGGACGCGTATATAAATCGACCGGCAGTTGGTATTCGGTAAAAACCGAGGACGGTACTCTTGTAGAATGCCGAATCAAAGGGAAGTTCCGAATTAAAGGAATAAAAAGCACGAATCCGGTTGCGGTTGGCGACGAAGTGACTTTGGAAATCGATTCCGACGGACTTGGAGTAATCACCGCGATTGCGCCACGGCGTAATTACATTATTCGGAAGTCGGTTAACCTCTCCAAGCAAGTTCACATTATTGCTTCGAACATCGATCAGGTTTTTTTATTGGTCACGATTGGAAATCCGCCGACAACGACAACGTTTATCGACCGTTTTTTGGTGACTGCTGAAGCTTACGACATTCGTGCTGCTTTGCTTTTTAATAAAATAGATGCGCTGTCGGAAGAAGAACTCGACGAGCAGTTGTATTTGCAACATATTTATCAAGAAATTGGTTATCCGTGTTATCGAATTGCGGCTTTGGCAGGAAAAGGAACTGATGTATTGAAGGAGCTTATGATTGGCAAAACAGTAATGATTAGCGGGCATTCGGGTGTTGGGAAGTCGACTTTGGTAAACGCGCTTGAACCGGGTTTGAATTTGCGAACAAAAGAAGTGTCTGAGCAAAGTAAACAAGGACAGCATACCACCACTTTTGCTGAAATGTACGATTTGAGTTTTGGCGCAACCATTATTGATACGCCGGGAATCAAAGGTTTTGGTGTTGTGGAGATTGAACCTAACGAATTGAGCGACTACTTTCCCGAATTTTTCAAGTTGAAAGATCAGTGTAAATTTAATAATTGCTTACATAAAGACGAACCCGGTTGTGCAGTAAAAGCGGCTTTAGATGCCGATGAAATAGCGTGGTCGCGGTACAAGAGTTATTTGCAGATTTTAGAAGGCGACGAAGACGGCTATCGTGCGGATGTGCACCAAGCTGATCGGATAAATAGCGATAAAACCAGACAATAATGCGTGCGGTTCTACAACGGGTTAGCGAAGCATCGGTAACCATAAACGGTAAACTACATTCGGAAATACAAGATGGTTTGTTGGTACTTTTAGGAATTACGCACAACGATACCGATGAAGACATCGAGTATTTGGTCGGTAAGATTACAAACATGCGAATTTTTAGCGACGAAGCCGGATTGATGAATAAATCGGTGGCAGATGTTCAAGGTAGTATTTTAGTTGTGAGTCAGTTTACCCTACACGCGGCCACAAAAAAAGGAAACCGACCGTCGTTTATAGCAGCTGCAAGGCCTGATCAGGCGATTCCGTTATATGAAAAATTTCTTTTTAGGTTGGAAAGCACAGGAACTGTAGCGGTGAAAGCGGGCGTTTTTGGTGCCGATATGAAAGTTCGTTTGTTGAATGATGGTCCGGTAACTATCGTGTTGGATTCAAAAGATAAATTTTAACATTTAGTAAAATAGAATCTTAAAATTTTCTAAAAAAATAAACTATATTAGCCTTTATTTTAAAGGCTTTTTTGTGCGATTAATTTTTCTTTTTCTCTTTTTAAGTTGTTTCGTTTTTGGTCAGAAGTCGCGTCACGACTTGGCTGTTTCCAAGATTGATAGCACTTTGGTTCGAGGTGTTGATGCGGTTATTCGAGATTATAACCTAAGGTACGAAGTTCAATCTTTTGATAAGATTATTTTGAACACCGAGCGAATTACGACAATTTTTAATGAGCAGGGTATTTACGATGCGAGTATCGGAGAGTTTTATAGTCAGAACTCCAAAGTAAAGGACATTGAACTGCAGGTGTTCGATGCTTTGGGAAATTTGATGAAAACTTACAAGAGAAAAGACTTTAAGGATGAGGCAGCTGTGGATGGAGTTACTTTATACAGCGACTCCCGAAAATTAATCCTTGACTTCAAACCCACATCGTATCCGGTAACTTGCAGATACACAAGTGTAATGGAAGAATCGTCTACAGCTTTTATCGCTCCATTTATGCCGCTGGAAGGCTACAAAGTAAGTATTGAAAAAGCATCAATATCTTTTAGAATGGCGGCTGGGCTTAAATTAAATCATACGAGTAATGCTCTAGCGCAGAAGCTACTGAATAAGTCGGAGTCCGACCAAGAATTATCGCTTACGTGTGGAGCCTTAGGAGTAGTTACTTATGAGTATTTGGGCGAGCCGTTTATCGACCGAGTTCCCTTTGTTCGATTTTCGTTAGATAAGTTTTCTTTAGAAGGAGTTTCGGGAGCTGCAACCGATTGGAATAGTTGGGGAAAATGGTATTATCAAACCTTGTTGAAAGGAACCGACGAACTGCCAGAAGCTACAAAAGCTAAAATTCAATCTTTAACACAAAATGCAAAGTCGACTAGAGAGAAAGCTGCGATAGTTTACAATTTTGTTAAAGAAAAAGTGCGTTACATCAGCGTTCAAGTGGGTATTGGAGGTTTTAAACCCATGTTAGCTTCCGATGTCGATAGGCTATCATACGGCGACTGTAAGGCGCTGACAAATTATACGCGTGCTTTACTCAAAGCGGCAGGTGTACCGTCTTACTTTACGGTGATTTATGGAGACTATGATAAACGTAATATTGATAAGAATTTTGTGTCGTTGCAAGGAAATCACGCTATTTTGGCGATTCCAGAAAACAACGATTATATCTGGGTGGAGTGCACTAGTCAAGATTTACCCTTCGGCTTTGCGGGTACTTTTACAGCTGATCGCGACGCACTTGTTATCAAAGATGAACAAGGAGGAGAGATTGTTCATACCAAAATTTTTACCGCGGAGCAGAATGTGCAGGACTTTTCGGCGACTATTCAGATGGCTACTGATGGTGGAATGAAAGCCCAAATAAAGATTGAAAATCAAGGCGTTCATTTTGATAATTCATACTTGAAGGCAAAGTATGATGCAAAGAAGCGTGATGCACACTACAAGGAAATGTTCTCCATGATAAACAATCTTCAACTGCAAAGTGTCAAATTTAAACTGGATACGCTTCAGCCAAAGTTTACAGAAGAAGTTGATTTGTCTGCAGAACAATTTATCGAAACGATGGGAGAGTACAAAACAATTCAACCACTAGCTTTAATGCCGCTGACTTACATTCCAAAACGACTAAGAAATCGTAGTTCTAGACTAGTAGTTGACGAGCCTAAAATTCAAAGAACAGAAGTAAAATTGCTTTTGTCCGATAATCAAAACATAGATGTTGTTCCCGAAAACTATCAAATAGATTCAGATTTTGGAACGTATACACTAAGCTTCGAAAAGAGAGATAATAAGACGTGCGTTGTAACTAGAAAGCTCGCACTTAAAAGTGGAAAGTTTCCCTCTTCTGCTTACGAAAAGTATCGCAAGTTTTTAGAGCAAGTCAGCCGAGCCGATCAAAACAAAATCATTTTAAAAGTCCATTAAATGAAAGCAGCTATTTTTTCTTTATTTACTTTTTTTTCTTTTTTAGGTTACAGTCAAGACTATAAATTAGGGAATGTAACAAAGGCCGAACTACTTGAAAAAGTCTTCCAATCTGATACTTCCGCTGTGGCGGCATATTATTTTAAAAGCTCGTCAAGTTTTTTTCCAATTACACAACAAGGAAACTTTAAAATTGATACCAGAATTAAGGAGAAAATTAAGATATACAAAAAAGAAGGGTATGAATACGGTACAATAAAAATACCATTTTTTACGGGTTCAGGCTCTCAAGAAAGCATTGAGTTAGTTAGTGCTTTTACGTATAATTTGGATAGTGATCAAATTGTCAAAAGTAAAGTTAAAGATGAAGGGATTTTTATTACGAAAATCAACGATTATTGGTCTTTGAAAACCTTCGTTTTCCCAAACGTAAAAGAAGGTTGCATTTTAGAAATTGAACTCATTATCCATTCTCCAAGATTTGCGACACTCCCTGAATTTTTATTTCAAGAAGAAATTCCAGTTCAGGCCGCCAAATTTCACGCAACAATACCAGAGTACTTTCTCTACCGCTTTTCTACAAGAGGCAACTACTCTCCTAAATACTTAAATTCGCTTAAATCGCGAAGCGAAAATCAATCGTCATGGACATTCAAGGAGAATGTATTCTCTTACGAGCTTTTTGATGTTCCTGCTCTACCAGACGAGCCATTTGTCGCAAATCCAAATAATTATCGTTCAGCAATCAATACAGAGCTGGCTTCAATAAAGCAAATAAATGGTCTTGTCACTAATTACGCAACTGATTGGCAGTCGGTAGCTCAAGCAATTTACAGTGCAGATTTTAGCGAACAAATAGCGGCAAGGAATTTTTATGAAACAGATTTAGATGAGGTTTTGAAGAATTATACCTCTGAAAAAGACCGATTACTAGCCACGATTAAATTTCTAAAGTCAAAAGTAGTTTGGAACAACTTCTACGGAATTTACACCAACGACGGCATAAAATCAGCCTACAAAAAAAAGTCTGGAAACTTTGCGGAAGTAAATCTACTTTTAATAAATATGTTGCAACATATTGGTATAAAAGCCGATCCTGTTTTGATTAGCACAAGATCCAATGGAATTCCATTGTTTCCGAGTCGAGATGCATTTAACGGTGTTATCTGTCTCGCGCGTATCGGTAATGAAGAACTTCTTATAGATGCAACCGACGATTTTCCAATTCCAAATCTGTTACCTGCAAGAGATCTTAACTGGGTTGGAAGGTATATCTCTAAAGAGGGTTTTACCGAAGAAGTTAATCTCATGCCAACTAAAACTTCAGTTCAAGCTATTACACTTATGGGCGATCTCAACGCAGATGGAACCTTAAAAGGAAATATGCGTAAACAACGAACAGAACATTTTGCGAAAAATTATTCTGGCGTATCTACTGATACCCCGTCGGATGCCTATCTAGAAAAATTGGAAAGAGAACTTTTTGGAGCTACAATAGATTCATTTAAAAGTATACCGCCTTCAAATGATTCTCAGACATATGTGGAAACATTTTCCTTTGAAACAACCAGTATCTGCGATATCGTTGCTGGAAAGTTACTAATAAAACCGTTGCTTTTCTATACAACATCCGAAAATCCTTTTAAACAAGACATCAGAGAATCGCCAATAGATTTCAATTTTCCAAAACAGTTTAAATACATGTACATCTTAAAAATCCCAGAAGGATATCAAGTAGAGGCGCTTCCAGAACCCGTATCGGTTTCCTTGGAGGATAAATCTCTTGCGTACAAACTAAGTATTACCTTTGACGCCGCAAAGATAACAATCACCTCAGTAACCGATTTTAACCAACCCATCCTTCCCGCCGAAGCATACCCGGCAATAAAAGCTATCTTTGCAAAAATGGTGGAAGCCGAAAAACAACGAATTGTTCTTGCAAAGAAATCATAATGGAAATCACAAACCTGCAAAAAATTGTCGACGATTGGATTCAAAACCACGGCGTTAGATACTTTAACGAACTCACCAACATGGCACAACTTACCGAAGAAGTCGGTGAAGTAGCCCGAATCATCGCACGCCGATATGGTGAACAATCCGAAAAAGAATCCGACAAACAAAAAGATCTCGGCGAAGAACTTGCCGACGTCCTCTTCGTAGTTCTTTGTCTCGCCAATCAAACCAACACCGATTTGCAAGCTGCCTTTTCCAAAAAAATGGAGTTGAAAACAAAACGCGATCACGACCGACACCAGTCTAACGAGAAATTAAAATAATGACGCTACGGTTGCAGGCAAACGATTTGAAGTCGGGCGTTACCCTAAACTTACCCGGCTCCAAATCTATTGCCAATCGATTACTGATACTGCAACAGCATCACCCAGAGCTCGTTCTTGCAGCATTGCCAAAGGCCGACGATGTGCTGGTTTTACAACAAGCTCTCGAAACCAATACGCAACACATCGATGTGGGTCATGCCGGAACCGCCATGCGTTTTCTTACCGCATTCTTAGCAGTTACAACTACCCAAAAACGAATCATTACCGGTTCCGAGCGCATGCAAAATCGACCCATAGGGCCGCTCGTCGATGCCTTGAATAACTTAGGGGCACGAATAAACTACCTCGGAAAACACGGATTTCCACCACTCGAAATTCTGCCGCCAACAGCATTGCACAATTCCGTACAAATCGATGCCAGCGTCTCGTCTCAGTTCATTTCGGCTATTTTGCTCAATGCCGCAGTTGTACCAAAGCCGTTTCAAATTAAATTGGCGAATACAGCAGTTTCTAAAAGTTACCTCGATCTTACGCTCGATTTGCTGCGAAATCTTGGGTATGCCATCGAGCAAACTACGGCCGAAATCAACGTTCTACAAACACCAATGGCAACTAAGCGAACGTATGTCGTGGAAGCCGATTGGTCGGCCGCATCTTACTTTTACAGCATCGTTGCCTTGGCTGAAATCGGATTTGAATTGAATCTCGCACAGTTGCAGCAAAACTCCAAACAAGGCGACGCGCACACGGTACAGTACTACCACCATTTCGGTGTTGAAACAACCCAAACAGCAACGGGCATTTTGATTCGAAAAGTGCGCAAAGCTGATGCTATCATCGATTTCAATCTCGAAAATCAGCCGGATATTGCGCAAACCATTGCTGTTACCGCCGCAGCGCTTGGTTGTTGTTGTAAACTTACTGGCTTAAAAACGCTAGCCATTAAAGAAACAAACCGACTCGCCGCGCTGCAAACCGAGTTACAAAAGTGCGGAGTTGCCGTATCACTAACATCCGACTCGTTAACCTTTCCCGCAAGCCAATTCGTTCGGCCAACTGCGCCCATCGAAACGTATCAAGATCACCGAATGGCCATGGCTTTTGCACCTATCGCAACACGTAGCGAACTGCAAATCAGCAATCCAGAAGTGGTTAGCAAATCGTTCCCAGACTTTTGGGAAGAACTGGAGAAAGTAGGTTTTTCCACCACAATTGTTTGATTTTTTTTGGGGGTGCCGGCGCTGTTTGTGTCGTTTTCAACAAATCGTTCCCACTTTCACAAATCGTTTAAAAACTACTTTTTTGGCGCCGTCGCGTGCTCCATTATATCTTTTTGCCTAAACCATCTTGGAAATTCCGTAGGGCAAAAAGGATGTCATTGCGCCCGCTCACCCGGAAATCGTTTCCAAAAATTTGATACTTTGAAATTTCGAGTACGTAATCTTCGATATTGGCTTTGTGAAAATTCAAACGTAATATTGCAATATTACCCCGTGTATTAAATTGTAAATCAGAATTTTAATTATTAAAAATGTCGTTCAAAATCTTCGATTACAGGCATAAAAACTATAACGCTTTTCGGGAACGATTTTCGTGGTAAGGACAGCAGCGGAAAGCTTGCGAACGGTTTTTGCGCACCGGAACCGAAGTGGCAAAGCGACCGCAGAAGCTGCGGCCACGAGCGTAACGGCCGCAAAAACGAAGCAACTTGCAGCGAATGGCCTGACGGCGGCTAAGTACTTCCTCCGTACGTATGCCGCCGGACCACCCAAAAAACCATAACAATTCGCTTTACTTTGTTTTTGCCCAGCTCGCGAAGTACCACAAATGCTAAGATTTTCAAAATAAGCCGTCTTTTACTTGACAACGCCTATTTCGCGATAGTATATTTGCAGCCGCTTTGAAAACAGCTTTGCAAGAAGCACTAAATCAAATAAATGAAACTATCTCACTTTAATTTTAATCTTCCAAAAGAACTTTTGGCGGAATTTCCTGCTGAAAATCGCGACGAATCGCGCCTTATGGTCGTAAATCGCGCCACAAAAACCATCGAACATAGAATGTTTAAAGACATTATCGAGTATTTCGATGAAGGCGATGTGATGATTATTAATAACACCAAAGTTTTTCCTGCACGTTTATACGGAAACAAGGAAAAAACAGGTGCTCGTATCGAAGTTTTCTTGCTGAGAGAACTTAACTCCGAACAACGTTTATGGGACGTTCTGGTTGATCCGGCGCGTAAAATACGTATCGGTAATAAATTGTACTTCGGCGACGACGATTCGTTAGTAGCTGAGGTTATCGATAACACAACATCGCGCGGCAGAACCTTACGCTTTTTATACGACGGTTCTTACGAAGAGTTCCGTGCGAAACTGAAAGAATTGGGCGAAACACCGATTCCAAAATACATTAACCGCGACGTGCAACCTGAAGACGCCGATTGGTACCAAACCATTTATGCTAAAGAAGAAGGTGCTGTAGCGGCGCCAACTGCTGGCTTACACTTTTCTAAACACTTATTGAAGCGTTTGGAAATTAAAGGAATCGACTTTGCTGAGGTGACTTTACACGTTGGTCTAGGAACATTCAATCCGGTTGAAGTGGAAGACCTTTCGAAACACAAAATGGATTCGGAAGAATTGCGCATCACGCAAGAAGCCTGCGACATAGTAAATCGCGCTAAAGCAAATCGCAAGAAAGTGTGCGCCATCGGAACCACCTCTATGCGTGCCATCGAAAGTTCGGTTTCTTCGGCAAGAACGTTAAATCCGTACGACGGCTGGACAAACAAGTTCATTTTTCCTCCGTACGATTTCTCTATCGCCGATTGTATGGTAACTAATTTCCACACGCCAAAATCGACATTACTGATGATGATTTCGGCCTTTTGTGGTCACGATTTAATGAAAAAAGCATACGAAGAAGCTGTAAAAGAACAATACAAATTCTTCTCGTACGGCGATGCGATGTTGATTCTTTAAGAATTCGGCACAATAATATTTAAAAATCGAGGCAGTTTTGTCTCGATTTTTTTTTGCTTTACCGATTTTGGATTTCACTGAAATTTTGTGCGATTTTCAAAAATCGATTGTAATAAAATAGTTTTTTGAAATTCTTGCGCAGATTTCAGTTCAAAATCGTGCTTATCACTATTTTTACGCCACTTCAATCGAAAATTATGGTATTTGAAAATACGCTCGAATTCGCACAAAAACTCGATGCTCAAGATGCATTAGCACCGTATCGTCAGCAGTTTATCTTTCCGCAGCACAACGGTAAAAATGTCGTTTATTTTACGGGAAATTCGTTGGGATTACAGCCAAAATCGGCACAGAAATTTGTTAACGATGTGATGAACGACTGGGCAAATCTGGCCGTTGAAGGTCATTTTTACGCCGAAAAACCGTGGTGGGATTATCACGAACGTTTTGCCGAGCCACTCTCGAAAATCGTTGGAGCAAAGCCGTCGGAAATAACGGTAATGAATACGCTCACCGTGAATTTACATTTGCTCATGGCGAGTTTTTACCGACCAAATGCAACGCGCTATAAAATTATTTGTGAAGAGAAGGCGTTTCCTTCCGATCAGTACATGATTCAATCGCAAATTCAATTCCACGGATTCACGACCAGCCAAGCACTCGTTGAAGTTAAAAAGCGCGAAAACGAACACCAGCTGCGCATCGAAGATATTTTTGCCACCATCGATGCACATGCCAACGACACCGCCTTACTACTTATGGGCGGCGTAAACTACTACACAGGACAAGTATTTGATATGCAAGCCATAACCAAATACGCGCAAGAACGCGGAATTGTTGTGGGCTGGGATTTGGCGCACGCGGCCGGAAATATCGAAATGCAACTACACGACTGGAATGTTGATTTTGCCGCATGGTGTTCGTATAAATACATGAATTCCGGGCCTGGGAATGCATCGGGCTGCTTTGTTCACGAACGCCATCACAAAAGTAATTTACCGCGCTTAGCCGGTTGGTGGGGACATAACAAAGAACGTCGGTTTAAAATGGAACCCGAGTTCGATCCAGTTCATGGTGCCGACGGTTGGCAGGTAAGTAATTTACCCATCTTATCACTAGCTCCTTATCTCGCGTCGGTAGAGCTTTTCGCAGAAGTAGGAATGCCAGCGCTCGTTGCCAAACGCGATCAGATTACGGCATATCTCGAATTTATCCTAAACGACGTTGCCCAAAAAACAAACGGAAATTTCGAAATCATAACTCCCGCAGCACGCGCCTCGCAACTATCAGTTTTTCTGCACGGGCAAGGTCGAAAATTATTCGATTATTTAATGAAAAACGGAGTTATCACCGACTGGCGTGAGCCGAACGTAATCCGTTTAGCACCCGTTCCGCTGTATTGCAGCTACGAAGATATGTTTCGATTCGGAGAAATTTTAACGGCGGGAATACAAGAAATCAATTAAAAAAGCATGACAAAAGAACAAATTTTAGCCACATTCGATCCATCACAACCCGGAGCCGCACAAGGACAATTATTCGGACTTCCGTTTTCGGCCGATCAGAGCGAAATCGTTGTTGTTCCCGCTCCTTGGGAAGCAACCGTAAGTTACGGGAGTGGTGCATCCGACGGACCTGAAGCCGTTTTGGAAGCCTCCTATCAGGTCGATTTACACCATCAAAAATTTCCAGATTTGTGGAAACTAGGCATACACTACGACAGTGAAAATGCAGCTAAATGGAAGTCGGATTCGGATCAAGCCAAACAATTAGCGCAAAACGTAATCGAGGCTTTGGAATCGGGAAAAAATTTAGCGGATTTCCCCGAATTAGAATCGGATTTAGCCGCCGTGAATCGAGCTTCTGAACAGTTTAATCAAGAAGTTGAAAACCGCTGCGCTCATTGGTTAGGTCAGAATAAATTGGTTGGTTTTTTAGGAGGAGATCACGCCACGCCGTACGGCTATTACAAAGCTTTGGCTGCGAAATTTGGTAGTTTCGGAATTCTGCACCTCGATGCACACATGGATTTGCGCATTGCCTACGAAGGCTTTAGCTACAGTCATGCTTCGATTATGTACAACACCGTACAACTTCCGGAAGTCGAAAAACTCGTGCAAGTCGGAATTCGCGATTTTTGCGAACAAGAAGTTAGCGTAGCTCGCAAGCATCAAGTAGTGGTTTTCACCAATACCGATATGAAAGAAGCCGCTTTCGCGGGATTGACTTGGCGAGAGCAATGCGACCAAATTATTGCAGAACTTCCGCAGCGCGTGGTTATAAGTTTCGATATCGATGGCATGTATCCGTGGTACTGTCCGAATACAGGAACACCAGTTCCAGGCGGATTCTCTTTTGAGCAAGCGGCGTATTTACTGACAGAAGTCGTAAATTCTGGACGCGAACTAATTGGTTTCGATTTGGTTGAAGTAGCGCCAGGCGACGACGATTGGGATGGAAACGTTGGTGCACGCATGTTGTTTAATCTGTGCGGTCTTCTTGCGAAAGCGAACGGAAAAGCCGTTGGCGAACCCATTAAATTCCAGTAAAAATGAAAAAACTGTTGTATTTCCTCGGAGCAATTGTGGTGCTGGTTCTCATGGCCGCACTTGGCATTTACTTACATTTTAAACCCTCGTATTCGGGAACTGCCGAACTGCCCGGTTTAGAAAAGGAAACAACAGTGTATTACGATACGTATGCAGTACCTCATGTGTACGCATCGAGCGAAAAAGATGCCCTGTACGCACTCGGCTTTTTGCATGCCAAGGAGCGCCTGTGGCAAATGGAATTATTACGAAGAATCGGAAAGGGAGAATTAGCAGCCATATTTGGTGCACCAGCTTTGAAAGCCGATCAGTTTTTTCTATCCATCGGATTGAACGCCAACAGCGAAGAAGTCGTGAAATCGCTTGATGTTAACGCAGCCGAATACCAATTAACTCAAGCGTATTTACAAGGCGTAAATCACTATTTGGCCAACGAAACCTTACCGATAGAGTTTTCCATTTTAGGTATCGATCCGCGGCCTTTTGATATGGTTGATGTCTATAACATTTTTGGATACATGTCTTTTAGTTTTGCAATGGCGCAACGCACAGATCCGCTGATGACCAGCATTCGAAAAGATTTGGGTTCTGCCTATCTGAAAGATTTTGGTTTGGATGGGAAGTGGAATCAGCTTTCCAACGAGCGTTTATCAACACTTAAATCGGATTTCTCTGAAATTTCGCAGCAAATTAACGAGGTTTTAGAAGCCATGCCCGTGGGTCCATTTATTGGAAGTAACAGCTTTATTATTGCTCCAGAGAAAACCGTTTCTGGGAAAGTAATTTTTGAAAACGATCCGCATATAAGTTTTTCGCAACCCGGAACGTGGTACGAGACGCATTTGCACACAGCCGAGTACGAAATTTACGGGCATTATTTGCCGGGAATTCCGTTTCCATTATTGGGTTTCAATCGCCAGATGGCCTACGGATTAACGATGTTTGAAAACGATGATATCGACTTCTTTACCGTTAAATCGGCTGATGTGAAGACCGTAAAGTCGTATGAAATAGTTGTGAAGGATTCTACGAAAGTGAAACTCGATTTCAAAGCAACCAAGCTTGGCCCAATTGTGAATGAAACGGTGCAAAATCTGACTAAAGAAACGCCGGTTGCCATGCGTTGGGTATATTTGCAGCGGCCAAATAAGTTGCTGACTGCCTTGTATGATATGTCGCACGCGAAAAGCTATAGGCAGTTCAATTTGGGTAAAGAAAACATTCACGCACCAGGTTTAAACGTGATGTACGGCAGTGCCAGCGATACTATTGCTTGGACAGCCTCGGCAGCTTTGTACAAACTACACGAATCGGTTAATCCGAATTTCATTTTAGACGGAACGAGTCCAACCGATACCTTAACGATTCCGATACCGTTTACAGAAAATCCGAGTGAGGTGAATCCGTCTTCTGGATTTATCGCGTCGGCAAATTACGCGCCTAAACCCGTTGGGAATTATGCCATTCCTGGGTATTATTTGCCACACGACCGTCAATCGCGAATTACCGATCTTTTAAAGTCGAAACAGAAATGGACGGCTGAAGACGTGCGCAAGATGACGTTCGACGATGTTTCGCCAGTGAGTAAATTCTGC
Source organism: Flavobacterium aurantiibacter (assembly GCF_002251775.1). Taxonomy (GTDB): domain Bacteria; phylum Bacteroidota; class Bacteroidia; order Flavobacteriales; family Flavobacteriaceae; genus Flavobacterium; species Flavobacterium aurantiibacter. Next base: position 25,186 of record NZ_NOXX01000187.1, on the reverse strand, counting down.
GCACAGCAAATGGTTTCGCTGATTGATTACCAGAAATTAAATTCCGCAGAAAAAAGCGCATACGATTCGTTGAAATCTTGGGATGGGGCGTATCGTTCCGATTCAAAAGCTGCTGGAATTTACACCTTGTGGTTGAGTTATGTTTTTGAGTACACGTTTCGAGACGAGTTAGGTAGCGAGCGTTTTGAACAGCTAATACCTACACATGCATTCAAGCAGAGTTTCGCTCCGCTGTTAGCGAATCCGAATTCGGTTTGGTGGGACAACCGCAAGACGCCACGTGTGGAATCGCGTGCATTTATTGTTGCTGCGGCATTTCAAAAAGCAGTCGCGGGCATTCCGGTGGGCACGGCTTGGAACGACGTTCATACGTTGGAAGTAGAACATCCGATCGGAAAAGTTCAAATATTGCGAAAGCTGTTTAACGTGGGTGGAGCGGGAATTTCAGGTGGAAATGAAGTTGTAAACAGTATGTTGTTTGCGTACGGAACCACCTTGCCGTATCAGGTAAAAGCGGGTCCGTCTACGCGTCGGGTGATCGATTTTTCCGAAATTGAAAACGCCATGGGTATTTTACCAACCGGGCAATCGGGTAATCCGTTTAGCAAACATTACGACGATCAATACGATTTGTTCATCCACGGGAAATTCCGACCGATGTTGTTAAACAAAAAACAAATCGTTGATCACAGCACGCGTTTGGTTTTGAAACCAAACCGGTAGATGCGCAAGTCATCGCGCATCATAATTTTATAATAATAGGCGCGATGAATCGCGCATCAACGGGCGTAATTAAAATCCAATATGCCTTTATGGATTCGAAAATAATTTTTAAAGAAACGCAGTATTTCTTGTTGTCTATTATTCCGTCAGTTTTGATTGGAGTGCTATTGCTAGTGACCGAAATTTTTAATCTTGGTTCTAAACCCGCACCTTTATTTGTAACGCTATTGGCATTTTTGTCTCTTTTAATTTTGGTTATCCTGACATATAAAATGTCGATTACCATTACAGAAAAATCGGTGATTGTTAAATTCGGTGTCGGTTTAATTAGAAAGGAAATTACTCTGTCAAGTATTCAAGCTGATACAATCAAAGAAACCTATATAACATGGCATTACGGTGTTGGTATTCGATTTTTTGCTGAAGGAATAATATATAATACCAAGAGTGGTAAAGGTATAGAGTTTGAAACATCAGAAAAAAAAATACCGAATAGGTACAAAAAATGCATTTGAAATAGCTCAAATCTTAAGCAATACTAAGAATTAAATCTCCTTTTGTAAAATATCAATTTTGTTTTTAGTTATTGCAACACTTGAATTGGAAAGTCTAAACAGCAGATTATTATTGATTTGTTCTCCCATGCATCCTTTTTTTGAGTTTTCATCAACGATTGTTTTTAGCGCAACTTGTATTGAAAATGATTAAATATTTCGTTAATACTTTCGGGTGAGCGATAGCAGCGATATCCTTTTTGGCGTTACAGAATTTCCACAAAACGACCGCCAAAAAGATAAAGCGGATAGCGCGACGGCGCTTCGATAAGCTCAGCGACCGTTTGGCGAAGCCGTGCACGATCGGAGAAGCGCCGGCACCCCCAAAAAATCGTTACTCTGAAACTAATTCCGAGAGCTATCGAGATCACGGCGTTCACTTAATGTATCATTTTCCCTCCCGAACCCACTATCGTCGGTGCCTGAGCCTGTCGAAGGCCGAAGATTTTTTTTGAGAAGCTAGTCCCGATAGTTATCGGGATAGAAGCTAGTTCCGATAGCTATCGGAATCGATGAATTCACTACTAAACGTTTCATTTTACCTCCCTAACCCACAATTCGTCGGAGCCTGAGCTTGTTGAAGGCCAATCTTTGAATCTCGAAATCTTGAAATCTTTGAATCTTGAAATCTTTGAATCTCCTCTAAAATCTGTCCGGATTTGCTATTACAGCTGCAGCACGCAATTTTATCTCGGCTAGTTCTGCCGCGGGAATTTTCTTTAACAAAGCCAACATCATGCTCATGCGTTGATTGTCTTTGAAAAATGCTTGTTTTTCATCGAGGAAATTCCAATACAAGGCGTTAAACGGACACGCATTTTCGCCCACGCGTTCTTTTACATTGTACGCGCACTTGCCGCAATAATCCGACATTTTATTGATGTAACTGCCCGAAGAAACGTAAGGTTTGGTGGCGATTATTCCGCCGTCGGCCCATTGCGACATGCCGCGGGTGTTTGGTAATTCTACCCATTCGATGGCGTCGATGTAAATGCCCAAATACCAGGCGTCGACCGCGTCGGGATGCAACTGTGTTAGCAACGAAAAATTTCCAATAACCATTAATCGCTGGATGTGGTGGGCGTATGCAAGCGACAAGCTTTGGGAAATCGATTTTCGAAGGCAATTCATTTTCGTGTTGCCCGTCCAGTAAAATTCCGGCAGCGGATTTTGATTTTCAAGATGGTTGAGCTGCGCGTAATTCGGCATTTCTTTCCAGTACAAGCCGCGTACATATTCGCGCCAGCCCGCAATTTGTCTGACAAAGCCTTCTATTTGGGCAATGCTTATTTTGTCATTCGAACGATAGGCGCTAATCGATGCCTCGATAACTTCTGTCGGACTCAACAATTTGGCATTCATCGCAAAGGAGAGTCGCGAGTGAAACAAAAACGGATCATCGCCGTGCATCGCATCTTCATAAGTACCAAAATAGGGGAGTAGTGCTTCGCAAAAGTGCTTTAGAACACCCAGAGCTTGGCTTCGCGTAATCGGCCAAATCAGTTTTGAAGCATCGATTGTTCCAAAGTGCGGCAATTGCGCTTGCTGAATTTCTTCGTAAATAGCCGTCACATCGTTTGCGAAATTCTGCGGTTTCGGAATCGGAACTTCATTTTTGTACTTTTTCCGATTGTCGTGATCGAAATTCCATTTTCCGCCTTCTGGCGCGCTTCCGTCCATTAAAAATCGATGCTTTTCGCGCATGTTCCTATAAAAACGTTCCATTAAAAACTGCTTCTTGCCCGCGAAAAAGTTTTTAAAATCGGTTCTACTAGTAAGAAAGTGCTCGGTATCGTCGGCGATAATTTTGAATGACGACTGTTGATGTAATTCTGCAAGTTCAGCATCCAAACGGTATTCGTCGGGAAGTTGGTACCGAATTATTTCTGCCGATTTTTCCCGAGCAAGCTCTACCAACAAGTTAGCAAACGAGTTCTCGGAACGCAGATCGTTTATTTTCACATACAAAACGTGTTGTCCTTGCGCTTCCAACTGTGCAGCAAATGCGCGCATTCCCGCAAAAAAGGCGCATATTTTTTGAATGTGATGTTTCACGTAAGTACTCTCCTGCTTAAGCTCGGCCAGTACGTACAAGACGTCTGTAGAAACTTCTTTAAACCAACTGTGATTGCTGTTGAGTTGATCCCCGAGAATGAGTCGGATTTCGCGATAATGTGATTTTATCTCCGCCATAAATTTCTGAATTCGTATTGCGCGTCGTACATATCGGCTTGTCGCTGCGTATTAAATTTTCGATCACGCGGATCGTTTCCAACGCCGCTCGTGTACATCCAATTGCCGTAGTTGGAGTGTACATCGTAATCAACCAGCTGCATTTCAAAATATTTGGCACCCAACAACCAATTGAATTCGATGTTTTTAGCCAGAAAACTCGCTACGTTTTGTCGACCGCGATTACTCATCCAACCGGTTGCTGCGAGTTCGCGCATGTTTGCGTCCACAAAATCGTCGTTTGTTTTGCTGGAAATCCACCGATTGAAGGTTTTTTCATCGTCTTTCCAGCTGTAATTCCTATTTGTGATGCCGCCAATGTGGAAAATATTCGAACCGTGTTTTAAGCTGATGTACTTGAAATAGTCGCGCCAAATGAGTTCGAAAATCAGCCAGTACGTGTCTTCGTTGGCGCCGAATTTTTGCTCGTATTTCTTGATTTCCCAATAAATATACCGCGCAGACAAAGAGCCATTTGCCAACCACGCCGAAAATTTGCTGCTGTAATCTAAACCTACCAAGCCGTTGCGAGTTTGCTTGTAGCTGGAAAGCGCTTGCGTGCCTTCGAAATAATGCTGTAATCGTGCGATACCGCAGCTGCTTCCGCCGGAGAACGGAAATGCCGAACGCGGGTCGGTTTCAAATGTATCGAATCCTAAATCGGTCACACTCGGAATTGAGGTAGCGAAATTCGAAATTCGAGCCCCTTTTTTAGGAGCAGCAACCGTCTTGCGAACGCTCGAACACACTTCAACTACTTTTCGGAAAGCGGTAAAAACCTCGGGAATTTCGCGATACGATTTAAACGGAATGTCTTTGGGATGAAACAAAAACTGATCGTAAAACGTGTGATGTTGAACTTTCGGCTGATTTTTGGCAATTTGCGTTGATACAAGTCGTTCGTCTCGCGTCCATTCTTCCTGATAAAACAGTTGTGAAATGCTGTTTGCTTCGATAAATTCGTCTAAAACGGCAACGCTCGAACCGCGAAAAACCTCTAAAGCAATTCCAAAATCCGCTAACTGATTTCGTAAATCAGCCAGTGTTTCAAGCAGGAATTTAGCTCGATATTTACCCAAAGATTGCAAACCATACGCGTCTTTTTCAAGCCAAGCATCGTCGATGATGTACAGGGCAAATGTGGGTTTGCCGTTTGCCAAAGCTGCTGTTAAACCGCTGTGATCGAAGGTCCGTAAATCGTTTCTAAACCAAAGTAAATTAGCCATTTTTTGTCTTATTTCTGCTGCAGCGCTCACTGCAATATTTTACATTTTCCCAGTTTTTTTCCCACTTCTTGCGCCAACTGAAAGGCTTCTGACAGGTAACGCAGATTTTCTCCGGTAGAAAAGGCTTCTTATGCATGTTGTTATTTTGTTTAACGAAAATATAAAAACATTAAACAAAAGTAGCTTTTTTCACGATATTTGTACGCAGAAAATTATCGGGAAAGATTCTATATAGTTACCTTTGAATTTCATTTCATTTTAATGCAAAAGCCTTTAGATATTGCAGTAGTTGGCAGCGGATTGGTTGGCTCTTTACTGTCGTTATACTTGCAGCGAGCCGGACATCGCGTTACGGTTTACGATCGCAGTCAGGATATTCGCAACGTAAATTTTTCGGGTCGGTCGATAAACTTGGTCATGTCCGACCGCGGTTGGCGAGCTGTTGCTGGCGCTGGAATCACCGAAGAAATCAAGAAAATAGGAATTCCTGTCGACAAACGTGCCATTCACAAGCTCGACTCGTCGGTTGTTTTTCAGCCCTATGGCAAAGAAGGGCAAACGATATATTCGTTGTCGCGCGGTATTTTGAATCGGAAGATGATCGATTTGGCCGAAGCTGCAGGCGTAAATTTTAAGTTCGAGCAAAAAGTTTGGGACATCGATTTGGCTCAAGCAAGTATTCAGACTGGTGAATCGGAGCGCGGCGAATGGACGTCGCACCAGCACGATTTGGTTTTTGGTTCCGACGGTGCTTTTTCGCGCGTGCGCCACAAAATGCAGCGGCAAAGTATGTTTAACTACTCGCAGGAGTTTCTAAATATTGGTTATAAGGAGTTGCATATTCCGGCAAATCCAGACGGTTCGCATCAACTCGATCCGCATTCGTTGCACATTTGGCCGCGCGGCAATTTCATGCTTATGGCTCTGGCCAATCTCGACGGCAGCTTCACTTGTACCTTGTTTATGCCGCACGAAGGCGATTTCTCCTTTGCCTCGCTCACCGATAAAGCCTTGTTGGAGGCTTTCTTTGCAAAGCATTTTCCCGATACCGAGCAGGTAATTCCCGACTTGGTGGAAGATTTCTTTAAAAATCCGACCAGCTATTTGGTAACCATGAAGTGTTTTCCGTGGACGTACCAAAACAAAGTTGCGCTTATTGGCGACGCCTGCCACGCTATTGTGCCCTTTTACGGACACGGTATGAATGCCGGTTTCGAAGACATCTCTGTTTTGTTCGAGCTCATGGACGCGCACGGCGATGATTGGAACGCGATTTTCCGTGCCTACGAAAACAGTCGTAAACCCAATGCCGATGCAATTGCCGAGTTATCGTATCGCAATTTTATGGAAATGAGTTCTAAAACTGCCGACGAGAATTTCTTGTTGCAAAAAGAGATCGAGCGTTGGTTTTCCGATTTGCATCCCGATTTGTGGGTGCCGCTGTATTCGCGCGTTACGTTTAGCACCGAGCCGTATAAGCAAGCACTCGAAATGGGCGATTTTCAAAACGCCATTATGGAAAAAGTCTTGGCATTACCGGGCATCAAAACAAACTGGAAAACGGCTGAGGTCGAGCGTTTTATACTCAGCGAATTATCCAAGTAAAAGTTTTATTTTTTTAGTAGCTCATCCCGCTATACGCTCTAGTCCTCAAAAAATGCGCTGTTTTCACGCGCACTGCGGCGGGCTTCTATGGGCGCCACCACAGTTGCGGTTCAAACAAGCGTATTTTTCTTCGGGCTGCCGCTGCTATCGGGGCTACGAAATACGTTACTAACGTTTAGTGGAAAAAAATACCTATATGTAGGTAGTTTTAGGAGGATCGAATCCCGTAAATTAGTCAGATACAAATTTAATAAGTAGTACACAAGGCGGAAGAAGTACCTGAGTTTACTTTACAAAAACGCAAATGAATTTTTTGACGCAAGGTGTTGTTATTGAATAGTTTAGTGGTGTTTTTGGATGGGGAGAAAGGGGAGGTCTGGTTGCGAAGCGGAATAATATTAAAAATTTGATAAAATAGGAATTAGTCGAAAAACTCATCTTAGAAATGCTTTTTGGCTAATATGGGTATCCGAGAAGCCATGTTAGAAAAGATATGGAGAAACAAGGATTACCAATAAAGACAAAATGAAAACAATAAATGCGCATAACAGGAGTTTTGCTAAAAGCGGGCATTGTAGCGTATTTGAATCATCGTTCAAAATTGGTATATCTGTTTTATCTAAAGCGATGTAGTCCCCAATCCCGCGCATAGTAAATTAGCAAAAACGCTATGCGGCATTTTAACGAACAATCGAATATGTAGATATTCCAATATGAAAAAGATAATTCCAGTAATAATCCTAGTACTAACAACAGTTGACGGATTTTCAAAATGTGCCTCAAGCAGACTTTATTTTTGGCCGAGCAAACAAACAGTGAGTTCAAATTCTATATTCGTAATTGACGGCTATGCTACAAGTCAAAAAATCATTATCGGACTTGGAACAACTTACAAAGTGTATTTGAAATCGGCTGATGAGAAAATAAAACTAAATGTTCAAGAGTTATTGGTTGGCCAATACAATTTGACACAGGCAGTTTTAAAACCCGAGAAAATTCTTGCCGTTGGGAAAGAATATGAATTGGTAATTGAGAATTTAGGTGACTTAGAAAGTCAAGTTACTAGATATAACGACTCAACGAAACAGAAGGAAAAAATCAAATGGACAGCTTCAAACTTCATTGACACAGTATCGCCAAACTGGACAAGTAAACCCGAATTTACATCCAGTAGTTATGATATGTATGGTTGTGGGCCAGCAACTTTTGCCAATTTTACTTTTGCAGCTACAGACAACTCAGAGTTTTTAATTAAAACAACGGTTAAAAATAAATCGACCGGAAAGGAAACAACTTTCTATTTACAAGCGGTTGACCAACTAATTTCAGTCGGACACGGAATGTGTGCTGGTGCTTTTGATTTTCAAGATGGAGACAAATTTGAAGTTGCATTTAGTTTATTCGATGCTTCGGGAAACATAACACACTGGACGGGCGATAAACTTGAGTTTAAACGCCCAACGTAAATGAAAAACTACCGCTGATATAAGTAGCTGCGGCACGCCCTCCCCAAAAATAATTATCAAGACAATTCCAACAATCTGCCTCGTTTAAGATGATTTAGGCGAGGTTATTTTTTGGGTAGTTATTCCAAATTGCAAAATTTAAATAGTCGGAAAGCCGCGCTCCTCAAAGTTGGGAGACTTTGAGGGGGCGGAGGTCTATTGTTGTGAATTTTCTAAAACTTGTAAAAATCAGCAAATTGTAGAAAATTATAAAGGAAGGCGCTATATTTTCTAAAACTTGTAAAAACGCACAAGTTTTAGAAAATTAAAGATTAGGATACAACGAACGCAGTATCCTGAAACCAGCTTTTTTATGTACTGATGTGACTTTTAAATTGATCGCACGTTCAACATATTTTGCATTTTATATAATTTATCACCGCACTCATTTTCTGTGCACTTCCCCCGCGCGACTGATTGCAGCGGCAGCCCGCAGTGAGGAGGAACGACGAACGAGGACTACAGCGGAAAGCAGGACGGCAAAAGCACACGGTATTTCTACTACATACTTTTGCCGGCGCGCCCAAAAAATTAAATAACTTTCCCTTCTAAATGAGCGGGTTTTACCTTGCTTGCGGGTCGTAATAAAACCCGGAGTGTACTGTCGTTGCTGAAATAGCTGAACGCCCAGTTTACAAAAATGGAGAGTTTGTTTTTGACCGAAAGGATGAGCATGAGGTGAATAAACATCCACGCTAACCAAGCGATGCGCCCTTGAAAACTGAAGTTGGGTAAATCGACCACCGCCTTGCGTTTTCCAATTGTAGCCATCGAACCTTTGTCGAAATACTCAAACTCAACTTTTTGCTTGCCTTGCAATTGGTTTTTAAGATTTTCGGCTAAAGTCTTGGCTTGCTGAATGGCTACACTCGCCACTTGCGGATGCGTGTTCGGATACTTGGGCGTAGTCATTGCCGCAATATCGCCCAAGGCGTAAATATTGTCGTAGTTCGGCAGTGCGTTGTAGCGGTTTACAACAAATCGGTTGCCGCGTGTACGCTCGGCGTTTTCCAATCCGCTAATCTGATTTGCGGTAATTCCGGCGGCCCAAATCACGTTTTTAGCAGCAATCGTTTCCCCCGATTTTAAGGTCACCAATTCGCCGTCGTAGTTCGTCACAAAACTCGACGTTTTTACGATAACACCTAAGTCTTCGAGATATTTCCGCGAAACCCGCTGACTGTCGGCACTCATCACATCCAATACATTGGCGGAACTTTCTACCAGATAAACGGCCAATTTCGAAAAATCTTTATCCGGATAATCTTTCGGAAGTACGTTTTGCTTCATTTCTGCCAAAGCACCAGCCAGCTCAACGCCGGTGGGTCCGCCGCCCACAATCACAAAGTTTAGCAAAGCTTGTAATTCCTCGGGTTTGGCAACGAGTGCATCTTCAAACGTTTGCAAAATGCGGTTGCGCAATTGTATGGCCTCAGGAACCGATTTCATGGGAAATGCATGCGATTCTAATTCTTTATTTCCGAAATAGTTGGTGGTGCAACCCAAAGCCACAACGAGAATGTCGTACGGGAAGTCGGAAATAGACGTTTTTACCGTTTTGTTTTCGGTATCGATATGTCGGATTTCCGCAATGCGAATGCGCACGTTTTTTGAATGTTGGAAAACTTTGCGAAGAGGAAAAGAAATGGACGCCGGTTCCAGTCGCGCCGATGCCACTTGATACATCAACGGTTGAAACTGGTGGTAGTTATTTTTGTCGATTAAAAGAACATCGTAATCAGTGTTTTCGAGCTTTTGTGCTAGTTCTAATCCTGCGAAACCTGCTCCGAGGATAACGACTCTTTGTTTCATGTCGAATAGTTTTCACAAAGATAAAACAGCCTGAAAAACTAATCTTCTCTGTTAACGTTTTGTATGGAAAAAGGCGGTGTACATACCGAGACGTATTCGCAAGGCACGTCGAACGGATTGGAATAACGAATGCGGTTGCCTTTTGGAATGAAAACCGATTCGTTAGCTGCAAGGACGATTACGCCGTTCTCGGTTTCGATTTGTTTACGGCCGGAAATAACCAAAGTGTATTCGTCGAATTCGGGTGTTTGGTGTGGTTCCGACCAGCCCGGTGGAGCCACCATGCGCGCCAGAGATAAATTTCCGACGGCAAGCGTAGCTAAACCAAAATGCTCGTCGATGATCTTTCCGTCGGTCATCGGAACACGGAAAGGTTGTTTTTGAATGGCAATTTCACTCATTTTTTAAAGATAAAATATACGGCTAAGATAATGCAAGCAAAGGCCGCAAGATGATTCCATTTTAAAGTTTCGTTTTTGAAAAAAACCGTAGAAAACACCACAAATACAACCAGCGTGATCACTTCTTGTATCACTTTTAACTGCATTAAATTAAACGGACCGCCGTTTTCTTGGTATCCGATTCGGTTTGCCGGAACTTGAAAAAAGTACTCGAATAAGGCAAATCCCCATGAAATGAGTACGATGCTAATTAATCCGGGCGACTCCAGCCATTTCCATTCCTTGAATTTTAGATGCCCGTACCAAGCAAACGTCATGAATACGTTCGCTACGAGTAGAAGTAAAACGGTATAAACTGCTTTCATAAGATTACTTCAGGATTTTTGAAAGTATGCTAAAAGCACCGCGAATAAAGGTGGCGCTCGTTAAAACTTTAATGACTGATTTTGTGGTCTGACTCATCGGTTCGTTGGTTGATTCAGCTCTTTTAGATTGCGGTTCTTCCACAGTTTCTTGCGCTTGTTGCAAACGCTTTTCGAGAATTTCGTACGCACTTTCCGACTCAATCCGATCGCGGTATTTGGCAATGAGTTTTGATTGCGAAGCTAAAGAAACCAATTCGCTGTCGGTTAAAACATTCATGCGGCTTTCGGGGGCACGTAACATCGTTGCAACGAGCGGTGTTGGAATACCTTTTTCGTTCAAGGCGGTCACAAACGCTTCGCCAATACCGAGTTGTGTGAGCATTTCAGCCGTATCGTAAAAATGGGTTTCGGGATAGTTTTCGGCTGTAGCTTTTATGGCTTTCCGATCGTTTGCGGTAAATGCCCGTAAAGCATGTTGAATCTTTAATCCCAATTGGGCCAGTACGGCCGCGGGTATGTCGGTTGGATTTTGCGTGATAAAGAAAATCCCAACGCCTTTCGAACGAATGAGCTTGATAATGGTTTCAATTTGGTCGAGAAGTGTTTTGGAAGCTTCGTTAAAAATGAGATGCGCTTCGTCGATAAACAAAACTAATTCGGGTTGGTCGAGGTCGCCGCGTTCGGGCAAATTTTGGTAGAGCTCGGCCAACAAACTCAACATAAAGGTCGAGAACAGTTTGGGTTTGTCTTGTATGTCTTGAAGTCGTAAGATGTTGATGATCCCGCGTCCGGTTTCGTCGTGTCGCATCAGGTCGTTGACGTCGAAAGAAACTTCTCCGAAGAAAGAAGTCCCGCCTTGCTGTTCGAGTTCGATAATTTTTCGAAGAATAGTTCCTGTTGTTGAAGCGGCGATTTTCCCGTACGAAGCTTCGATTTCTTCTTTTCCTTCTTCGGTAATGAACTGCAACACTTTTTTGAAATCTTGCAAATCGATGAGTCCCCATTTTTGGTCGTCGCAGTATTTGAAAATTACTGAAACAACGCCGGCTTGGGTGTCGTTTAGATCTAAAATCCGACTAAAAAGTACGGGTCCGAATTCAGAAACCGTTGCGCGTAAGGGAAGACCAGTATTTTCTGATAGTGTTAGAAATTCGACGGGAAATCCGTTTGGTTGGAAAGGAATGCCGAGTTTGCTGTGTCGTTCGACAATGAAATCTTTGGCTTCGCCGGGCACAGCAATGCCACTAAAATCGCCTTTGATGTCCATCATTAAAACAGGAACACTTTGTGCACTTAGTTGTTCGCAAAGTACTTGTATGGTTTTTGTTTTTCCGGTTCCGGTAGCTCCTGCGATGAGTCCATGGCGGTTAAACGTTTTTAATGGAATTTGAACTGCGGCTTCGGAAAGCACTTCACCTAGGAAAATTCCGGCGCCAATTTGGATGGCAGCACCTTTGAAAGTGTATCCGGTCTGTATTGTTTGTATAAAGTCTTGATTACTCATAATTTAGTTTGCACAATAGTTTTAATGGAACGGCGTTATAAAGATGCAGGGTTTTTGTTGCAATTACAACGCAATGTTATATTATCATTAAATTAAGTCGTTTATAGTTATTAAAATGAATGATATTCTTGCAACCGACTTGCTAAAAAACAGCTATAAATGCAAAAATATCGGTGAAAATCCGAAAAAGTTTTGGTTCCTGTCGGCAAACTTTGATAATTTTTGCTGTTTAAAAAAATGCATTTTTGTTTTTTTATCTAAGCTAAAAATATAAATTTGTCGCTTTCATATATTGAAAGATTAACCTTTTTACTCAATAGTTACATAAGTACAAAAATTAAAAACTAAATTATTTTAAGATGGCAAATGCAACAAACGCTGGTGCAGCGAAGAAAGAATCAGGATCAAATGGTGGAAACCTCTTTTCCGCAATTGTAATTGTAGCCTGTATTGTAATTGGTACAATTATTTGGAAGTTTATCATGGGTAATCCAGATAACTTTGAAGGAGGCGACCCAGAAGGGCACCCGCTACCAGGAAACTACTTAGCAATGGTTTACAAAGGAGGAAAGATTGTACCTGTTTTGATGGGATTATTGTTGATGGTACTTGTGTTCTCTATCGAGCGTTTCTTCATAATTTCTAAGGCAGCTGGTACTGGAAACTTAGACAAGTTTATGAAGTCGGTTCAAACAAACATCAGCTCTGGAAACATCGATGGTGCTATTGCAGATTGCGACAAGCAGAAAGGTTCTGTGGCAAATGCAATTAAAGCAGCTCTTATCAAATACAACGAGGTGAAGAAAGAAGGTTTTGACAGCGAAGCAGCTACTGAAACTATTCAAAAAGAAATCGAAGAAGCTACTTCATTAGAAATGCCAATGTTGGAGAAAAACCTAACTATCTTGTCGACTTTGGTATCGTTAGGTACACTTGCGGGTCTTCTTGGAACGGTAATGGGTATGATCACGGCGTTTGGGGCGTTAGCAACTTCAGGTACTCCAGACCAAGCAGCTCTTGCAAACGGTATCTCTGAGGCTCTTATCAACACAGCAACAGGTATCTCTACATCTGCCCTTGCGATCATCACTTACAACTTCTTCACATCTAAAATCGATACATTAACGTATTCAATTGACGAAGCAGGTTCTACAATCGTAGCAACTTACAGAAGATTTAAAGGAAGCTTAAGAGGTTAATTTTTATAATATAATCTCAAAAAGATAAAAAATGGCTAAAGTTAAAATGTCAAAAAAGGTAACGGCAATCGACATGACTGCGATGTGCGACGTTGCGTTTTTATTGCTGACATTCTTTATCTTAACCGCAACGGCAAAACAACCCGAACCGCTACCGGTGGAAACACCCAACTCAACGGTTCAAGTAAAATTGCCTGATACAGATCTAGCTATCATCACAATTGGTGATAGTGGTAAGGTGTTTTTTGGTGTGAAATCGCCAGAAGTACGCATCAATACTTTAGAGAAAATCGCGGAAAAGTATAGACTGTCTTTTACTGAAGAAGAGAAAAAACGCTTCAGTTTGATGGAAGAGTTCGGGGTTCCTGCCAACCAGTTGAAAGTCTTGATTAACCTGACTTCATCGGAGCGCAACCAAAAAGGTTTGCAAAAGGGTATTCCGCACGATTCTCTAGATAACCAGTTGGCTGATTGGGTTCGTGCTGCGCGTAACGCAAATGCAGAAGTAAATCAGAAGCAACTAAACTTCGCTATCAAAGGCGATGCAAAGGAACAGTATCCACAAATTAAAGAAGTGATGGATATTCTTCAAGATCAGGAAGTGAACAAGTTTAACTTGGTAACCGGACTGAGAAGCGATAACTTTTAATAAGAAACTAAAATGGCTGAATTAAATACCGGCGGCGACGACGGCGGCAAAGGCAAAAAGAAAGTTCGCAGTAAGAAACAAAACTCGAAGGTTGACTTAACCGCGATGGTGGATTTAGCGTTTTTGTTAATCACCTTCTTCATGCTAACAACTTCTTTATCAAAACCTCAATCTATGGATTTAGGTATGCCTGATAAAGATGATAAACAAGAACTAGAGATTAAAATTGCTCAGGAGCGTACCATGAACATCGTGATCGGTCCGGATGGAAAATTAAAAAGCTACATGGGGCAACTTAATGACCCTATCGAGGCGGTAAAAGATTTTACTTACGGTAAAGAAGGTATTCGCAAACAAATTCTTGAGAAGATGGTTTCTGTGCCGCAATTTATGGGCGATCCTAAAAAAGGATTGATCGTATTAATTAAAGCGGATAAGAAATCAACTTACAAGAACTTAGTCGATATCCTTGATGAAATGGCAATTTGTAAAGTTCCTACTTATGCAATTGTCGATATCACCAAAGAAGAATCCGCTCTATTTAAATAATCTGTCTTACAGGCAAAATTGAAGTAGTTATGAAATTAGATATCTATAGACAGAAATGGCTCGACCTAGTTTTTGAAGGTCGAAACAAAGAATACGGAGCATACGAATTGCGTAAAAAGAATCCGAGAATTACGATGCTTGCGCTACTTATCGGTGGCGTAGGTTTCATGCTTGCAGTTGGAATCCCCGGTTGGTTACCCGACGGAAAAGAGGCGGAAGAAGAAGAGAAAGTGACGATGGTCGATATGGCTAAACTTGCTCCACCACCGCCAGATAAACCCTTGGTTCCACCACCACCACCGCCACCACCAGCTCCGAAAATCGATGAGGTGAAATTCGTAAAACCTAAAGTCGTTAGAAGGGAAGAAGTAGTTGAAGAAATTAAAACTATCGAAGAACTTAAAGACAAAAACGTTGGTGCAAAAGACGTTAAGGGTCAGGACGACGGTCGAATCGTGATCGAAGAACCAAGTGGAGACGGTCCAGCCGATTCTAAAGTGGTTGAAGATAATACGGTGTACAACGCTGTTGAAGTAAAACCAGATTTTCCAGGTGGTATGAAGAAATTCTATGAATTCATACAAAATAATTTCAACGTTCCTGAGGGACTTGAAACGTCAGGGAAAATATATGTTCAATTCGTTGTAGAGAAGGATGGTTCCCTAACTGATATAAAAGTCTTGCGTGATATTGGTAGTGGAACAAAAGCGGAAACGATGAGGGTCTTAAAAAAATGTCCGAAGTGGAAGCCTGGTGTACAAAATGGTAAAAACGTTCGTGTACTTTACTCGCTTCCTATATCGATTCAGGCACCGGAATAGTGAACGCACTTAAAAATTCAAATGGTAAACCACAGAAATCGCTACAACAGCGATTTCTGTTCGTTATAGGTATTCTGTTTTTTATAGCATACCTCGTTTTAGGTCTTATGATTATTTTCCTAAAATCAATACCGTTTAACATTTCCGATAATTACCGAATCCTCTTAGGCTCGGTGCTTATCATCTACGCTTTTTTCAGATTCATCAGATTGTTTCAACAATATAAGTAACACCATGAAGTCATTTTTCTATATCGCAATCCTTGCACTGACAATTGCTTGTGGTAATTCTAAAGAACCAACAACGGATACCATTCTTAAAGGTAAGGTTAGTATTCTGGTAGAAAACTCAATGTTGCCTATTGTTGAAGAACAAGAACAAGTTTTTGAAAGCCAATATCAAGCTAACATTACGCTAATTCCTGCAACCGAGTCGCAAATCAGCGCAAACATGTCGGCCGATAAAAATCGAATCGCATTTCTTCCACGCCGACTATCAGCTGCCGAAGAGCAGGCATTCAAGAAGAAGAACATCAACGGAAAGATCATTTTTTTTGCATTCGATGCCTTAGTCTTCTTTCAAGCAAGAACGGTGTCCGACACGCTCTTGAAAGAAGAGGCAGTGTATGAGCTCGTAAAAGGTCAAAACGTTGATAACAAACGACTCGTGTTTTGCAATGCCGACTTGAGTCTTTTGGAAAACATCAAACGCAAAGCAAACATCACTAAACTCGAATCGGCAAACGTATCCGGTTTCGAAACGGAACTCGATGTAGCTAATTATCTGCTAAAAAATGAGAATGCCATTGGCGTATTACCGCTAAATCGCGTACTTTCGCCATCTTTCGAGTTTGAACAAATCCTGCCGAAACTTCGAGCCATGGCGGTAAAAAGTGTTAAAAAAGCAGATAGGCGCGAAAACTATTTTAAACCCAATCAGGCCAATATCGCCGAGGGTTTATATCCGTTTTCACGAACGCTCTATCTGTTAAATTATCAAGGTCGGCCGGGTTTAGGTATGGGATTTGCCTCATTTATCGCAGGAGACATCGGTCAGCGAATCGTTCTGAAATCAGGTTTGGTTCCCGTACAGATTCCTCCAAGAATAATTGCAACGAGAAAGAAAATTATCAAAAATTAAAATTAATTAGGTATGAACAAGATGAGATTATTTAGCATCGGATTAATCGCTCTAGCTAGCGGTGCCTTTGCACAAGATATCGAACAAGCTAAAAAAGCCATCGAAGCTGAACAGTTCGAAAAAGCTAAAAAGATGCTTAAAGCCGCTATTGCCGCTAAGCCAGATCAGGGTAAAGCATACCTAATTTTAGGAAATGTGTACCTGATGCAAAAAATTCAGGACTCTGCTGTAGCGACATTCAAGACAGGTATTACAGTTAAAACAAATCCAAATTTTAACTACATCGGTTTAGGTCAAGTCGACCTCGACAACAGCAACACATCCGGTGCGCTTGCTAACTTCAACAAAGCGCTCGAAGTAGCTCGTAAAAAAGATTACGAAGAGTTGATGTACATCGGAAAAGCATACACCAATTCAACCAATCCGGATTACAAAAAAGCCTTGGAGTACTTGAACAAGGCTAAAGAAATAGCTCCAACAAATCCGCAAGTGCAATTGGCACTCGGCGATGCACTGCTTGGCGATAAAAACGTAAACGAAGCATTTTCTGCTTATAGAAACGCCGCGGATACCGATCCAACGCTCCTTCGTGCCAAATTGCAGTTAGGTGTGCTTAAAAAAGGTTCTCGCGCATTTAATGAAGCAAAAGCCGATTTCGACAACATTCTTGCAGCTAACCCAAATTACGGGCCTGCTTTTCGCGAACTTGCCGAAACCTACTATGTGTGGGCGCTAAACGACAAGCCTAAGTACGCCGAATACAACAAGAAAGCAATCGAATACTACGAGAAGTATATGAGTATGACCGACTATTCCTTGGATTCAAGAATGCGTCACGCCGACTTCCTAGTACTTACCAAAGATTACAAAGGCCTCGAAGCAGAAGCGTCAGCAATGCAAAAACTCGATAAGGTAAATCCAAGAATATTGCGTTACCTCGGTTACTCGGCCTACCAAAACGGAAATGTAGATGCCGCCATTACTGCTTTAAACGACTTCTTCTCAAAAGATAAAGCCAAAATCATCGGTCGCGATTACTTATTCTTAGGTTTGGCTAAAACGCAGAAGTCTTTAAAGACTACACCCGGTGCCGACGGTAAAGATACACACACCATCGAAGAATCGCTGTTCAATGCCGGTATCGCCGATATCCGCAAAGGTGTAGAAATGGACCCAGCAATGGCAAACGAACTGAACGATTTTGGTAAGAAATTCTTCGATCTTAAATTGTATAAAGAAGCAGCTGCGATCTATGAAATTGCAACAACCAACCCAAAATCGCGTAACTTCTTGTACGACAATTTCTACCTAGGATATGCTTTGTACTTCTCGAACGCTAATAAAGAAGAAGGTCAAATGGATATTCCAGCGCTTAAAAAAGCCGATACCGCTTTCGCAAACGTAATTGCCGAAAGTCCCAATACACAAGATGCTTACATCTACAAAGCACGCGTTAATTCTTTGATCCCGAACGATCCAGCTGCTGAAGCCGAAATGGTTAAAAACTACGAAGAGTACGTAAAAGTAGTTACCGCTAAAGGAGCTGCAGAAGTAGCCAAAGAATCAAACAAAAAGAAATTTATCGAGGCATACAACAACATCGGAATTGTTTACGCTAAAACCGATAAAGTTAAAGCGAAAGAATACTTCGAAAAAGTACTCGCACTCGATCCAGCCGACGAAACAGCACTCAATACCATTAAGTTGCTGAAATAATCTGAACAAGTATCACTGAAAAGCCGGTCGCAACGATCGGCTTTTTTTATGAATTGAAGTTTCTATAAATCCGGCGCTTCAAAGGATTAAAACCAAAGAATTGACCTATATTTGCAGGCTTTTTTACAACTATGGCATTACCTTCTGAAATACAAGAACAAGTGAATCTCGGTTTGCAATTACCGCTAATGGAGGCCTTTTATACTGTGCAAGGCGAAGGTTATCACACCGGAACACCAGCGTATTTCATCCGAGTAGGTGGCTGCGATGTAGGTTGCCATTGGTGCGACGTTAAGGAAAGTTGGAACGCCGATTTACATCCGCCCACTTCCGTTGAAAATATCGTGACCGAAGCCGCCCGATTCTCTAAAACCATTGTCGTTACTGGGGGCGAACCGCTCATGTGGGACATGAATCCGCTTACGCAAGCACTCAAAAATGCCGGCATGCAAATTCACATCGAAACCAGCGGCGCCTATGCACTTACCGGAAACTGGGACTGGATTTGCCTCTCGCCCAAGAAAACAAAACTGCCCGTTGATGAAGTGTATCAAAAAGCAAATGAATTAAAAGTTATCGTTTACAATAAAAACGATTTCAAATTTGCCGAAGAACAGGCCGCAAAAACCAATCCAAATGCGATACTCTTCTTGCAGCCCGAGTGGAGTAAACGCGATGAAATGACACCGCAAATCGTCGATTACGTGATGCAAAATCCCAAATGGCGCATCTCTTTGCAAACGCACAAATTCTTGAATATTCCTTAAAGTCCCTCGCTATGTTTTTGGGCGGCAATTCGCGCTTTCCACTACAAGTACGCAGTAGCAAAACCGCATTTTAACATGAGTATTTCAAACTGCAAGGGCTTCTTAGGTCGCCTTGCATTATTGTAAACTGCTGGTTTTGCTACTTTGCGCGCTTTTCGTTTCAATCGCGGCCGCGGCAATCGTTACCCAAAAATCGTTATCAAAAAGTCGTTACCTATTCTAGTTCCTTCAACAAGGCCGAAACCGAGGCTTCCGTTTCCGTTAACTTCGCTTTGCAAATTTTGATCAGTAAGCCTGCGCGCGCCACTTTTTCCGACAGCACGTCAACGGCAATTTCCCCGCGTTCCATCTCCAAAACCAACCGATTTAACTCTTCAAATGCTTCCGTATAGGTAATTTCAACGTGCTTCGTTTTCATTTTTTTCAATCAATTTCGTTTGTACTGTGCCGTCAAAAAGTTCGATTTCCAATTCCTGACCGGATTTCAACTTCTTAGCCGACGTAATTATTTTTCCGTTTCCACGAATCAAGGCAAAACCGCGTTGCAACACCGACCGCGGATGCAAAACTGCAACGGTTCGCTCCAAATGCGTTAACTCCTGCTGCTGCATTTCGAGCTTACGAACCGATTTCTCAGCAACTGTCCCGCCATACTTTTCCAACTTCCCGCGCTGGTTTTCAATTGTTTTTTCTGTCGCAAAATGCATTTTCATTTTTAGTTCGTGTAGGCTGCCCGAATTGCGTTGCAAATGCCTGCTCGTAACTGCTTTAAATGTTTCCGACTGTCGTTGCAATTGCACCAACAATCGGGTCGTAAACAATTTCGTTGCTGCAATCAGCGATTTTCGGTTCACATCAATTCTTTGTTCGTTTTCGCGTAGGATTTTTTCCGTTAATGCACGAATTTTCTCTTTAGCTCTTGCCAGCTCGTCGTCGAATCGGCGAAAGTGTTGCAGTAATAATTCGGCAAGTTTAGTTGGCGTAATCGCATTAGTATGTGCAACCAATTCGGTTACGGTTAAGTTAGTGGCATGTCCGATTCCGGTTAAAACAGGCAGCGGAAAAGTAGCTACCGCCCGCGAAAGTTCGTAATTGTTGTAACAACTTAAACCTACATCGCCGCCACCACCGCGAATAATAGCTACCGCATCGAATTCATGTGGTATTTTGGCAATCTCGCGCAATTGTTGCTGTATGCCCGTAACAGCTTGTTCGCCTTGCAAAATCGATGGAAATAAGCGTAGTTCAAAATGGTAGTTCTCTCCCGATTGCGCCAAAATCTGTAAAAAGTCGGCGTATCCTTTCGAACTTTCTACTGAAATTACAGCTAAGCGTTTCGGTACCAAAGGCAGCGTTTTCCTTTTGTTCGATTCAAAAACACCTTCTTTTTTCAGTTTGGCAAGCGTCAGGTTTTTCTCTGCTTCCAAATCGCCTAAACTGTACTTCGGATCTATTGCTTTAATCTGTAAACTCAAACCGTACATGCCGTCGAAAACAACTTTTACCAACATCAGTACTTTAATGCCGTCTCGAATGGGTTCGTTTAACAACTCCAGAAATGTATTGTTTGCGACGTCAAAATCGTTTTTCCACATTTGCCCGCGAAACTGCGCAACGATTTTACCGTCTTTTTTTTCAACCAATTCCGGGTACGCATGTCCGGAATGCGGGTAATAATTGAGTTTGTTTATTTCTGCCACCACCCAATAACGTCCGGTATATTTTTTTTCAATGACCGATTTTAGGCTGTTGCCCAAATCAGTGAGTGTATATGTTTTTGCAGCCGTTTCCATCAGCAGTTTGCCCAGTAAATTTTCGCGAGATAATCAAAATGCTTTCCTTCAAAAACGCGTTCGGCGATCAAACCAACCGTTTCGGCTTTTTGGCGTAAGGTTTCAAAATCAACGTACAGCCATTTAAACGATTCGCGTGCTCCGCGGTAACTCAAATGATAATCGAGTTCTCCGTAGTAAGATTCTCCGTTTAATATCGATTCCGCATCCTCCTCGTCTGCAAACATGTAGGCTAAATCGCTGCTGTCGAGCAAAATTTGGCCGCCAGGCGTTAGTTTTTGGGCAACTTGCTGTAAGAAAAGGGGCAAATTTTCTAAAGTTCCGGCCAAACCGCTGCCGTTCATCAGTATTAAAATGGTATCAAAACTCGAGTTGGGAAAGTCGGTTGCCGTGCCTAAATGGGTTTGCAGTACGCCTCGCGCTGTTGCTACTCGAACCATGTGCTCGGACCGATCGCACGCTACAACATTCTCGCCTTTTTCTTGCAGATACAAACTATGCGAACCGCCGCCACAGCCCAAATCGAGTATGCGTCCGCAGCATCGTGCCAAAGCATCGCGTTCTAAAGCGGGCATTTGCAAGTTGTCGCGCAGCAAATATTTCATAGAAATGCGATCGGCAGCCGAAATAGATGTCGAAGCGTATAAAGGAAATTTCTTTTTGTGGAAAAAGAAATCCGACAAAGCAGTACCAAATAAATCTGTCAATGGATGAGAATTTGCTGGCGCCGTATTAAATTAGCGCAAAAATTAACCTTGGAGTCATTCGAAAAAACGGCCCGCGAAAGATTTAGTGAAAATAAAAAATATCTTTCAAAGTTAAAAAAGAAAGCACCGGCAAAATTAGATTCGGTGATGCAGCAATTGCACGATGCCGAATTTAAACGCACCGATTGCTTGACTTGCGCCAATTGTTGTAAAACAACGGGACCGCTTTTCACCAAATCGGATGTGGAGCGTATCGCAAAAGTACTCCGTTTGAAACCAGCCGCTTTTGAACAACAGTATTTGCGCACCGATGAAGATGGTGATTTGGTTTTACAACAAGTGCCTTGCGTGTTTTTGGATGCCGAAAATTATTGTACCATTTACGAGCACCGCCCGAAAGCGTGTCGCGAATATCCGCATACCGATCGGCCGAAGTTTCATCAAATTACTGAACTCACAGCACAAAACACCTTGGTTTGTCCGGCAACCTTGCGTATTGTCGAGGCATTAAAACAAAAGTTACCGCTGTAAGTTCTAGACAAACAAATCCTCTTCGTGGAATTGCAAGTAATCTTCGGTTGCTTGTCGGCCACCAATAAAATCGACTAGTTTGTCGATAGCGGTTTGCAAATACGCTAATATTTGTTGCACCCAAGATTTAGCGATTTCGAAATACGTGAGACCGATTTCGATGTAGTAGTTAATTTGGTCGACAAACGCATGGAGTTTATCCATAAGGTTGAGTAGGAAATCTGCTTTTTTCATAGCTGTAACGGTTTGATACGTTAGCAAATTACTCATTCGTTTTTAGGCATCCTACTAGATTAGTGATACTTTAACACGGAACGTTCTCTGTGCACGATTTCGCACAAGGGATGGCAACGGAAATAAAGCCGATTGGGCGCTATTGAAGCCCGAATTTGGGTGGCGACCAGCGGAAGCCGACCGAATGCGTTGGCTGAAACAGCGCCCAAGCGGTTTTATTGCAGTGTACAGCCCGACCTGCCGCATGCGCTTCGATGAGTTTTCATGCGGCAGGATGTGCCCAAAAAAAACTACAGCGAAGCCGATTGATAAATGAGGTATTTCTGGCGCTGATTTTTGAATTCGATTAAGCCGCTTTCCCAGGTCGCGCGAATTTCGGACGCCGATATGCCGCTCTCGATTTGTTGCTGCAATTTGGCAGTTCCGGCCAGACGCTCGAAATACGACGTAAAGAATTTCGATTTATCGGGCGTGTCTTTATACGCCTGCAGCAGCCATTTGAGTTCAAGGCGATCGATAAACGGGTGCTCGCTCAAGTCTTCGCCGTAACAATCTTTTCCGTTGTAAGGCGGGTTTTTACTGCCTAAATTCGGTTCGGGAGTGAAACAAAACGTGTACCGACTTAAATACGGAGAACCGAAGATTTGAAATTGCTTATCGGTGCCCCGACCCACACTCACATTAGTGCCTTCGAACAAGCACAGTGAGGCGTACAGGTTTATGGAAAGATCGTTAGGAAGGTTAGGCGAGGGGCGAACCGGCAACGAATACGGCATGTCGCGCAGGTAACCCGAACACGCAATTACATACAGCATGCATTTCTTTCCGTTTGCCAACCAGCCTTCGCCGTTGATCATGCGCGCGTATTCGCCGATGGTCATTCCGTGCAAAACCGGCACCGGATGCATGCCCACAAACGATTTTTTTTCGGGCTCGAGTATGGGTCCGTCGACAATCTTCCCATTCGGATTCGGACGATCGAGAACTACCACAGCAATGCCTTTTTCGGCACAGGCTTCCATTAAATAGTGCAAGCTACTGATGTACGTGTAAAAGCGCACGCCAACGTCTTGCAGATCGAAAACCATAATGTCGATGCCGTCGAGTTGCTCCGGAGTAGGTTTCTTTTTGTCGCCGTACAGCGAGATGATCGGTAGATTTGTTTTAGAGTCTTTGCCGTCGGAGATGAGTTCGCCGTTGTCGGCTGTACCTCTAAAACCGTGTTCGGGCGCATAGATTTTGGTAAGATTTACGCCTTTTTCGATCAGGAAATCAACCAAGTTTTTGCCTTCCACCACAGCCGATTGGTTGGTGAGTACGCCCACGCGCTTGCCTTCGAGTAATTTGCTGTAGCCATTGAAATTGAGTGCACCTACACCAAATATTTCGGTTGGAGGCTCCTGCGTAACGATACTTTCAATGATTTCGGGTTCTTTAGCAACAGTATTTATGTGCTCGGGTTTTGTAGCAAAGCTTGTTTTTGCGGTTGTGCATGAATAGTTTAGCATCAGCAATAGCAGGGCCGACGCTAGAGTCCAGGCGTTTTTGTGTACTTTCGGGAAAATCGATCTCGTGTTCAAGGCAGTTTTGGCTAATTTTATCGCGAATTTAAATAGTGCTTCTAGTGAATACGCCATTGTTTATCGCATCTAGACTCGTCAAATCAAAAGGGCGTAAAAATAGTATATCTGGTCCTATAATTAAAATTGCAATTTCGGCAATTGCGATAAGCATGCTAATGATGGTCGTTTCGATTGCCAGCGGCATTGGTTTGCAACGTAAAATCAGAGAGAAAATTGCGGCGTTTAATGGGCATATTTCGATTTCAAATTTTGATGAGAACGAGAGTAAGGTGTCGGTAAATCCGATATCTACCAAGCAAACGTTTTATCCGACGTTCACTGCCATACCCGAAGTCACGCATATTCAGGGTGTAGCCACCAAAGCGGGAATAATACGTACACCGAAAGCTTTCGAGGGCATTGTGTTTAAAGGCGTTGGTACTGATTTTAAGTGGGATAATTTTGACGAGTACCTCGTTGCCGGTAGGTTGCCGAAGTACGGCAGTGCAATGAGCAACGAAGTTTTGTTGTCGGAATATCTCGCAAACCGATTGGGATTAAAAGTGGGTTCAAAGTTTGTGACTTTTTTTATGCGCGATTCGGCGGCAACACAACCATTTCGACGCAGCTTCAATGTGGTAGGAATTTACAATAGCGGATTCAAAGATTTTGATCAATCGTATGTCATTGGCGATTTGAAGCACATTCAGCGCATGAATAAATGGAGTGCCGATCAAGTAGGCAACTTTGAGTTGTTTGTTTCCGACTTTGATCGGTTAAAAGAAATAGGCGAATCGGTGTACGAGGAAATTCCGTCGACACTCAATGCGGTTACGATTTTAAAGAGTCATAGTTTTTTATTCGAATGGATGGCTTTATTCGACTTTAATATTATGCTGATTATTGGCTTTATGGTTGTCGTGTGTAGCATTAATATGAGTGTAGCTTTATTGGTGCTCATTTTAGAAAAAACGAAATTAGTTGGCATGCTAAAAGCTTTAGGTGCGGGCAATTGGTTTATTCGAAAAGTTTTTATTTATCAAGCTTTTTTCTTGATTGGTCGCGGTTTGCTCATTGGTAATGCTCTTGGTTTATTGGCGGTTGGTTTGCAGTATTATTTTGGACTTGTAGAGTTAAATCCCGACAGTTACTATGTTAAAGTGGCGCCGGTCTTTTTAAATGTACCGCTTATTTTATTGGTTAATCTGCTTACAATTGGCGTTTGTTTGTTGGTTTTAGTGGTTCCGTCGTATCTAATTACCAAGATTTCACCGGTAAAAGCCATCGCGTATTCCTAATTTTTCTTCNTTACTATGTTAAAGTGGCGCCGGTCTTTTTAAATGTACCGCTTATTTTATTGGTTAATCTGCTTACAATTGGCGTTTGTTTGTTGGTTTTAGTGGTTCCGTCGTATCTAATTACCAAGATTTCACCGGTAAAAGCCATCGCGTATTCCTAATTTTTCTTCTTTTTTTTAGGGCAGCCCCTCGCCGGTTTAGTGGAAGTAATGGAGGGGCTTCGGGCCGGGCCTTTCACTACAAGCGCGTTTGTTTCAAACCGTTCGGGGTTCGCTGCGGCGGGGCTTCTTGGG
>NZ_NOXX01000095.1 GCF_002251775.1 Flavobacterium aurantiibacter | reverse complement strand
GGGTAGGTACTCGGCGTGTTGCGAGACTTGGCCGGTTTGGTTTGAAATGTAGGTGCTTGAGCCGAGATGGTCGGGATGGAAGTAGTATTGGTTTGGTGCAACTTGTGAAATATCTTCATCTAAAAACATTTCTTCCACAGAACTTTGTAATGTCGGGGTCGGCTGTTCGAATTTAGTATAAATACTAGTGACTAATCCATTAGCCATAGCTACGGTTGCATTACTTTTTTCGCGAATGGTGGTAATATCTAAATCTGGCATATCCGATTCTAATTGATCCTTTGGAAAGCGCGCAATATAGAAATTGCTTCATGTTCTGGATGTAATTCTCTCGGAACCGATGTAATAATGCTTGCTGTATGCGAGAGAGAAAAGTCTTGTTTGATTTTGAGTAGTTTTTCGCAATACTCGTCCCATGAGCAAGCCACTANTTTTTTCGCGAATGGTGGTAATATCTAAATCTGGCATATCCGATTCTAATTGATCCTTTGGAAAGCGCGCAATATAGAAATTGCTTCATGTTCTGGATGTAATTCTCTCGGAACCGATGTAATAATGCTTGCTGTATGCGAGAGAGAAAAGTCTTGTTTGATTTTGAGTAGTTTTTCGCAATACTCGTCCCATGAGCAAGCCACTAGGGTAAATCATGATGTTGTCTTTAGTCATTTGCGCTACTTCGCTGCTGTTTGTAGAAACCTCAAATTGGTCGGTGTTGTAGCGCACTATGCGCTCGCCGGCAGCATCGTAATGTTTCCGATTGTTTTGATAGAAAGATTGTACCATCGATCAAAAAGGACAATGGCATTTTTTAACATAATTCAGTCCTTTCAAATTCTTGGTTGAATAAACGCTAAAATCATCTTTATTGGTCCATATCAGTTTACCTTCAAACATTAATTTTGTTGGTATTTCCTCAAAGTTATGTGGTAAATCTTTTAACAATTTACTCTTTGACAACTTCAAATAGTAACTTTTAGAAATAGCAATTTTTTGATTTGATTTTACGCGCCTTTTAGATGAAATAATCAAAGATTTTACGTCTTCATTTTTTACTAATATCAAGTAGTAGCTTTTAGTTGAGTCAATATTTATCACTTTGTAGGATCTACATTCTTGTGCTTGAGTTTTTTGATAAGATAATATAAATAAAAAGATTACTTGCAAAATTAAATTTCTAATGATCATGACTTTTTTTTAAAATTTCAAAATAATTGCGTTTCTCCTCCGCGTTTCGTTAACCAACTTTCAATTCTGGAAAAGGGGGATTTTCTATATTCATGTTGAATCTCTTTTTGCTTAACAAATATGCTAAAATCGCCATCAGGATAAATCAAATTAGTTGCCCCGTGCGCTTCTAAATATGCCTCTCTGTCGTTCGCCTTGGCTCCAGGATTTTGTTTTGCTCCGTAATATGCTTCTAATGCAGCATGCATAGCGATACTTCCTTTGTCCATACCTGCAAACTCCTCTATTATCTCGGTGTGATTAGGATTAAATGTTTGTTGAGCAATGACTTTTCCATTTCTCTTTTTTTCACTGCCATCAAATGAATCTCCAAACAGAAACTTTCCATTAACTTTATTTTTGCTTGTGACATTAATTTTAACTGTAATTTTTGTATCGCTGATAGCATTTAGCAGTTCTCGATCCGCTTCAGTCTTTGCTTCACCTGTCGCTGACAATTTACCTGTTTTTTTATCTCTAGTGATTTCTAAACTTGAAGAGGCGTCTAATTGGTCTACATATTTTTGAGCTAATTTTCCCTGCACAATTACATCATCTGCTTCCCGCCCATCCGGATCCACCAAATTTATCGGGTTCTGGTAACAATACCCATAGGCATCCCTTGTTTTCTCCGCCAACGGATCTACGCTTATAAAACTACTCCATTTTGGGTCGTAGTACCTTGCTCCATAGTAGTAATTTCCGGTTTCCATTTAATTGCCCGCGCGCCTGCTGGCTCGTTCGCTAAAAATGTCCACCGGACNTTCTCCGCCAACGGATCTACGCTTATAAAACTACTCCATTTTGGGTCGTAGTACCTTGCTCCATAATAGTAATTTCCGGTTTCCATTTAATTGCCCGCGCGCCTGCTGGCTCGTTCGCTAAAAATGTCCACCGGACATTTTTTAACGCTCCGCCCTCATTAAACTTAAACGGCGAGTTGTTCGAATTCTTGTGTTCGTCAACTAAAAGTTTTCTCACCAAGCATTTATTTTTTATTGGTGTTAGAATACTATTTGCTAAAGTAACGATTTCGCCAAAGGGTAGGTACTCGGCGT
>NZ_NOXX01000031.1 GCF_002251775.1 Flavobacterium aurantiibacter | reverse complement strand
TTTGATAATGGATGAGAAAAAATTCAATGAATTGAAAGCTGAATCAAAAAATGGAGTTATTGAACATAATGTCGCAGAAAAAAATAGCATAAAAATAAGTCGTTTAGGAAACACTTATAAAAACATGCAATTATTCCAAAAAATTGTTACCCATATCTCAAAAACACTTAACAAATATTATTATGACAGCGATCCCACTAGTAAATTAGCACGTGGTACGATCGAAATATCATCTTTGGTACAAAATAAAAAAACCAGTAGCGATGCAGAATTTTTAAGTAAAACCACCTATGGCGATCATCAGCGCTTTGGAGATACCGGTTCTTTGATTACAATGAACTTCGACCTTCGAAAGGAGCTAAATACAGCTCCAAATATTTTTTCGCTTTTTGAACATGAATTTCACGGACACGGTGGAAATACTCCCCTAAATATAAAAATTGATAGATCTGATCAATATTTTAAATACTACCAGCACAAAGCAATTTATCAGATGCAAAGTAAAACTGAAAATTTCAAAAATGTGAGCAAACCTTATCGAAAACACGTGTTAGACCAGAATAAAGCTTATGGAAACTAAAGCCTGTATTGTAAGTATTTTAAGTCTTACTTTAATTTTTATTTGTAGTTGTGCAAAAAAAGAACAACAAGAAGTGTCAATTTCATACGACTCATTTGATCTATATCTCACAATACCTGAAAACGCCGATGCAAAAAAGCCTCCTATTTTACTATTAAATTATACCTTAAAGAATTTAGATGATGATGTTAAAATCTTTACTGCAAAGGGCAGTCAATTTGATGAAACAAAGTCTGTTTTGTTTTTATTTGATTCCGTGAGAAAAATAAAATTGCCACTGTATTCAAACCATATTGAGTTTATCAATCCGAATTCGAAAATCAAGATTTCAGCCTTTATTGATTTTAATGAACACCAAGATTATTTTAAGTTTCCTGACAAATTTTTAAATAAACTCGATTACGCATCAGATAGTATATTTTTGAGAAGGATTAGCGAAGATTTGATTAAAAACTCTTGCTTCTACTACAAACAAGACACTTCTGATCTCCAGTCTTATAGACTACAAAACAAAGATGTAACCGCCATTAGCAATCCTTCTCTTTTGAAAATCAAAAAAAATAATTAATCTATTGCAACCTTCTTATTTAAGAGATGATATCTATCAAAAACCAACTGCATTCTGTTTAATCGTGTTCGCATTAATAGGATGTAATAATAATAATTCCGCCACCTCAGCGAACAAAAGAAAAGAAAGTGAAGTTTCGACAGGTGTGAAAGTTGAAAGCAATTTATCTGAAAAAAATGTAAGCACAAGTACGGGTGTGATGAAAAATGCCGCCGAAGAATACAGTTGTGAGGAGTGTGTCAGTCTGGTAAATCGAATTGTTACGACAAGTGAATACAACGATTTTTTTAAAAAGAAATACGATAAGAAATACAGTATTTCAATTAATGAAGCAACAAAGCAAAAAGTTTCTATTCAAATTCTTATTCATGGCAATGTGCCTATGGGATGGTTAGAATTTGATTTAGAAGCTGGGACCTTGAAGGATGTTACAAATGATCCATTACAACCTATAAAACTGAAAGTGAACGATTCGTTAATAAGAGCGTTTCAAGATAACTGTATAAAATGTTGTTTAGACTAATAGGAAAAATAACACTGAGTATAAATTCGCTTTTTCATCTATCAAGAAACATAATGTTTGTATTGACTTTTGTTGTGCTGTAATGGAAATAGTACGAAACGATACATTTACAGAAACTATTTATTAGTGGCACCCCGACCACCTCGGTTCAAGCACCTATATCTCAAACGATTTGGGCCAAGTCTCGCAACACGCCGAATACCTACCCTTTGGCGAGCTTTTAGTTGACGAACACAAGAATTCGAACAACTCGCCGTTTAAGTTTAATGAGGGCGGAGCGTTAAAAAAATGTCCGGTGGACATTTTTAGCGAACGAGCCAGCAGGCGCGCGGGCAATTAAATGGAAACCGGAAANCCCGACCACCTCGGTTCAAGCACCTATATCTCAAACGATTTGGGCCAAGTCTCGCAACACGCCGAATACCTACCCTTTGGCGAGCTTTTAGTTGACGAACACAAGAATTCGAACAAC
>NZ_NOXX01000092.1 GCF_002251775.1 Flavobacterium aurantiibacter | reverse complement strand
AATTGTGGGTCAAGGTGGGAATACGATACGTAAAATGGTGAATTTATCGATTCCGATAGCTATCGGAACTAGCTTCTCGTTTCNAAAGAGGTTCACGCCGTCACGTGTTCCGTTCTATCTTTTTTGCATACCAATACTGGTAATACCGTAGCGCAAAAAAGGATGCCACTCCACCCGTTCGCGCGGAAATAAAGCGAAAAAATGGAAAGAAGGGAAAAAGCAAAAAAAGCGAAAGAATAGAAAAAAGGAGGAAATCGAAAAGTGAAATAAACATTTGCGATTAACTCCCAGAATCGCTCTAGAATCACCAAATTGTGGGTCAAGGTGGGAATACGATACGTAAAATGGTGAATTTATCGATTCCGATAGCTATCGGAACTAGCTTCTCGTTTCTATCCCGATAGCTATCGGGACTAGCTTCTCAAAATACAAGCCTTCGACACGTTCAGGCACCCACGAATTTTGGGTTAGGGCTGTGGATGGCAATGAAAAGGTGTGGCGTGTAGTTAATGGTAACCTCAAAGATTGGAGACTTTGTAGAGCGGCGTTTTACCGCTTCGTTATTTTTGAGAACTACACGCTACTTTACAAACGAGCGCACTTATATACCTCTTATTTGATTTCGTTATTATTAGGAATCTCCGATTTTTTGGCGAAAGGCGATAGTTGTGCAACGGTTACCTGTGTTATGTGTAGTGTTTATTCTCTGTATAGTTTCTTAAAATGTCTTAAAGCCTGCTCCTTGTTTTGTTCAACAAAATCAAAATATTGTCTGTCTGTTGCAATTTGTATTGTTCCTGTTTGAGCTAGTTCGTCATTTATTACTGGTATTGTCATTGGGTAATTTCTAGTAAAACCTTTAAGCATTTGGTCACTTGGGCTCAAACTACAAATTGGTCTATATGCAGAATAAACTAGTTGTTGTTTCTCAAAGTCTATAGTTCCACCATCAATTGGCATTTTACCTAGATAGTCCCAATATGGAAAAAGTTTGTCTGCATAAGGCATATATTGCTTTGTCAAATTTTGTTTCCATTTTACATAATACTCTTTCTCTAATTCTTTTAAAGAAACAAGCCGAATGTTTGTGTTTTTAACCGCTTCATAACTACCAGATTGAAATCCGTTTTTAGAAACTATAAATCCTAAATTCGCTCCAAAGTCTGCAACTACTGTCCTAAAAGAGTGAATAGTTTCTTGGCTAATTGGACTTGCCCAGAATTTACATTCTACTAAAATAATAGGTTTGTATTCACTTGAGTTATCCTGAGTATAGACGTCTATTTCTTTTTTTCCGCGAACTAAATCAACAACTTTTGAAACTTCTGTATCAAAACCACATTCATTAAACATTTGTCCAACAAAATTTTGTAATTCCTTCCAATTGTTTGGTTCATTGTCAAATATCATAGTTGTTTGGTTTTAACATTACACATAACGGTTTGCAGCTACCCGAAGGTGGCGATTTCATTGCTCTTCACTGTCAACCAAGCACAAACTTTGATAGAAGCACAATGCTTGATTTAACCACTGAACCGCCACTTTTGGGTAGGTGCTGTTAGTGGCTGGGCTTTTAGTTAGCATTAAATTTTTCACAGTATTCAATTTGTCCTTTAAAGTCATTTTCGATGTGCTTAATAATTATTTCGCATACGTCTTTGTAGTCGTCTTCTGTTATCGGAGATTGTTCGCTTCTCCAACCTCCGTGTGAAAGGTCATTGATTAATGTATATGATTTTGTGTCGTTAGGAATGTTCTTTTTTATGTATTCAGCAATTCCATCTTTTGAGATGTCAACGTTTTGAAACTTCGTCAAAGTTTCAATTATATGTCTTATGGAATTTGCTGTAGTGTGATTTGCAACTTCGCCTTTTCTTGCAATGTTGTAGACGTCCATTAAGTGATTTATATAAGGAACTGTCAAATTATTGTTGAAGTCTTTCAATTCACCTTTTTTCAAAAGCAATTTCTTGTCAACTATCTTGTTTGCTGTCAAAACTCTCATAAAATCATTGTTGTGCGTAAAGATTATTAGTCTTTCACGTTTAAGTTTGTCAATGATTTTTGAAATGTCACGAATTACACCGCAAAGAGTGTAAACGTGAGTAAAGTCCATACTTGAAATTGGGTCATCAATTATAAAAAATAATTTTTCGTAGTCGTCTTCGCTTTCTACTTTCAAGTGCGTGTCGCCAATATAGTATGCAAATGCTACAATGTTCTTTTCTCCTTCACTTAAAACATCTTTCGCTTGGTCTTTTTCTAGTGCGTTTTCATAAAAAACAAGTCTGAACGTTTCCTCGTCAAGTGTGTATTTGTATGAGAAAAAATAATTTAAAACCGATTTAATTGTTGAAGCAACTTTATCTTTCTTACTGACTTTTTGTTGCTCTTTCTTTTTTTTAATTTCTGTATCAAGTGTTTTCCATTTTTCTCGTAATTGAAAAATGCTTTTAATGTTTGTTTTGTGCGTTTCAACTAGATGATTATATGCACATTTACAAATTTCCTTTCTAACTGTTTTATTTTCTTCGCCTATTCGATTTTTCTTTATGTTAATTATGTCAATTTGTTCATTGTTTGAGTCAATAATACTGTTTAACAAAGTTTGGTGTTTCTCAATGTTTTCAATTATTGAATTTTCTAACGGAATTGGTTTGCTTATATCTTTAACTTTTTCTTCAATAATGTCAATAAAAACTTGAATTGAATTTTTTGCTTCTTCAATGTTTATTGATCCCAATTCAACATCTTCGCTTGATGGAATATACTTGGTTTTATATTCATTAAATAGGTTTATTCGTTTTGAATTTGAATTTTCAATTGATTTGAAAAAGTCAATAATTTTTGACAACAATTCTATGTTTCCTTTGAATTGCTTTATTGTTTTTGCTTCAGTGTCGTTTATATATTTGGTGTAGTTATCAATTAAACTAAGAGCATTTTCTTGTAACTCTTGTTCGCAGAAAGGACAAGTATTGTCTTTTGTTTCAGAAAGCAATTCCATTCCTGTTTCAACAAATACTAGCTTGCTTTTGATTTTCTGTTTAAACTCTT
Source organism: Flavobacterium aurantiibacter (assembly GCF_002251775.1). Classification (GTDB taxonomy): domain Bacteria; phylum Bacteroidota; class Bacteroidia; order Flavobacteriales; family Flavobacteriaceae; genus Flavobacterium; species Flavobacterium aurantiibacter. The sequence continues at coordinate 2,399 of NZ_NOXX01000092.1, read as the reverse complement.
CTGCTAATGAACTCAAAGAAAATTCTTTGCTTAAATTTTCCTTGATTTCGTTCAATGATCTGAAGTCAATGTCTACTCTATTAATATTTTCAATGTCTGCCAAATTTTCAGGAACAGATTTGATTTTATTGTAGTCTGCAAAAAGGTCTTCAATACTTTTAGAAACTTCGTATAAATCTTTGTCAACGCCTTGGAAAATTTCGTTTGGTTTCAAATAAGAGTATTCACTAAGTCTTTTGATGTTTTGAATGTTACTTATGTTTTCTTCTACATAAGTATTTATCTCCTTTTCAACTTGTTCAGATAATATTTTGCCTTCTTTTTCTATTTTAAGAAGATTATCCTCATCATCTTTTAAGTCAATGTTTACTTTGCCTAAAATGAAACCTTGAATGTCGCTGTCTTTCTCGTAACCTAAAACTCTAATGTTTTGTTCAACATAGTCCTGGTTAAAGGTGTGATAAAGATATTTTGTGTCGGGAATAGTCGGGATTTGTCCTTTAGTAACAGAAACACTGAAATCGTCTTTTACATTGCCGTCTTTGTCTGTTATTTTAAAAGAAAATGTTCCATTGTTTTTACCAAAAGTCAAAAGCTTGTCTGTTGGGCTTTTGCCATTTTCGTCTAAAATTAGTTTGTCCTGCTTTTCTGTTAATCTAAAAAGTCTGCTTAAAAATGTCTTACCGCTACCGTTGTTAGCAAACACACCCATTTTCAAAGAGCTTGATTTGATTTCTCTTGTCAAGTTTTCAATTGGTGCAATGTTTTGGCACTTAATTATGGTTGTTATTTTGTCGTCTGCCATTGTCTATTATTGGTGTGTCGTTTTGGCCTTGCTACTAACGTTTTGCAGCTACCCGAAGGGCGTGACTTTTACCACAAAACTTGATTTGAAAAACTAATGTTTGATTAACCACAAAACTGTCTTTGGAACACGAAACCCCGCCTTTTGGGTAGGTGCTGTTAGCAGTAGTTTTTATTCTATCGTCCATAAGCTCCGTTTTCATATTCTGTCAAATGGTCTTTGTTTATTAATAGTGAACCGTCAATGTTTTTGAAAAGCGAATACTTTTCAATTAATGGTTTGAATTTTTCACTACCATTTTCGTGTAAGCAGTTGTAAAAAATGAGTATTTGCTCGTAACTTGAAAGTTGTGCTCTTGCAATTGCAATGTATTGTTTCTTGTTCTCAATGTCAGAAGTGTCCACAAACTTCACGATGTGGTATATCGTCCGAAAGTAATGGCTCATATCTGATTTGTCATTGTTATACAAGTCTTCGTATGCAAGGATAACTTCGTCAAGCGTTGCGTTCTCTTTTTTATAACCTGCCGTGTGTTGGTTTCTATTTGTTAGAAATATGACAAGTCTTTTGTAAAATATTTCAAAGCAATCTCTACCTGTTGAAATTACTTCCGTGCTTGAACGTGATTTTCTTAAGTCTAATGAGTTTACAATGGAGCTAAAAAGTGTCAGCAGTTGAAAGAAGGTGTTCTCAAATTTTTGTTGTCGCAAAGTTTTGTTTTGCAGCATCATTTCTTCTTTCTGACCAGATAGTTCAAGTCTTGTATATTTTACTTCAAGCTGACTATACATTATTTCTAATTGCTGATTTAACAGCTGTTGCTTTTGTCCCAAGAAGGCAACGTAAATAAAAAATAGTCCGGCAAGAGACCAAATCGAAGCAACTGTCCCAGCCATAAAGTCGCCTAGTAAGTTAAGTCCAAAACCGCTGTCATTATTTTTGCATAAGAAAAACAGCGTTGAAAGAACACCAATTGCTGCACCAAACCAAACAAATCGCCAAGCCCAAGTTGTGTATCTGTCAATTTGAGTTATGAGTTGTCCAAGCTCAATATCAATTTCCCCTTGTCGGGTTTCAATTCGTCTTGATGCGTTCTCAATTTCAATTTCTAATGTCTGTTCTGTCATTGCGGTGTCGTTTGGTAAAATCACTGCCAACTCAACAATTGGCGAAGTCCCCTCCCTTTTCCCAATTTTCATAAACACCCTTAAATTATATAATAACAGCACCTTGCGTCAAAAAAATTAAGCGTATTTTTGATATGTTAAATTGGACACTTGTTTCGCCTTTTGTGTTAGCAATTAAAAAATATTGCTCTTTTACTCCTCGCTAATTTAAAGGATTCCTTCCTCCCAAAACTACCTACTTATAGGTATTTTTTCACGAATTTTTGGTAACGTTTGCCCTAGCCCCGATGGCAGCGGCAGCCCGCAAGAAAAGACGGCTAGGTGAACCGCGAAGCAAACGGCGACCTCAGAAGCCGGATGCTGCGCGCGTGAACCTGCCGTATTTTACGAGGACTACAGCGTACAGCGGGAAGGAGCTTCGCAAAGATTTCGAGATTGAAAGATTAACAAAAAGGGAATTCCGATAG
>NZ_NOXX01000144.1 GCF_002251775.1 Flavobacterium aurantiibacter | reverse complement strand
GTGTCAGATGATGGTTGGATACGTTGAGAACGCTACTTTAGGTAACGATGCCGGATTTGAAGGTACGATGTTACACACAGGTAATTCGATTTCAACAATTATTGAGCCAGGATCTAAGTACAGCATCCAAGCACGTGCGTTGCCATTTAGNAACAAAAAGTAAATAATTTTATTCATGATTTATTTGGTGTTTTGTTATTGCGTAAAATAGGTGTCGAAACGACCTTCAGTAATCACATATAAGGTTTGAGTAACTTCGTCAAAAACTTCAAATTCAAATGTTCCCGAAATAACATTAGTTGCATCATTAAAATATGTAATCTGGCAAATACCATTATAATTTAAATTTGTTGAAATGTCTCTTAATTCATTTGTAACTGAAAAAGTAGCAGAGCCACTTCCGTCATTACTAATTTCCAAATTGAAAGACGACATTTCTGCAAAGTTTACACCATTGCATCCTAAGTCTAATTCCCGAAAAATTTTATTACTGAAATTTGGCGATATATTAAAATAATACTCCCCATCCACCAATTGATAAAAGCAGTTAAAAAAACCGCTGTTGTCTACATAAGGCACGCCGTTAACCAAGCAGCCAAAAGTACCTGCTCCTGTCTGGGTTGCTGGCGGTAGGCATTCTATTCCTTGGCAGTTGTTATCGTCTTTGTTGCAACTGCTAAGCATAAAAAAAGTTAGCAAAAGTAGCAATAGCACTTCACTAACTTGTAACTTGCGTGTTTGGTATTTGTTACTATGTAGTTTCATATTTTAAAGATTTAAAAATTAGCANCTGAAGTAGGTGATTTCACCAACCGTTTCGAGATTGTTTACGTGGCTAACCCACTTGGTGTAGACAACCCATCGCTTGATGCCAACAATGTTGTGGTGTACAAGAAAGATGAGATGGTACACATCAATGCAGGTTCAGCGGTAATGGATAACGTAAAAGTATTCGATATCCGTGGTCGATTGATTCTAGAAGTAAACGACATCAACGCAAGCACTACTGTATTGAATACGCTACGTGCTGAGCAACAAGTGTTGTTGATTCAGATCACCACTACAGACAAGTCGGTTGTGACCAAGAAATTTGGTTACTAAGACAAGTTTCTGATAAAGCAAAGAAGCGCGGTCGAAAGGCCGCGCTTTTTTTATGCACATTTTTCTGGAAAAGTTTTTAGATGACGTTGAAATGTGGGAACGATTTTCTGTGTGAGCGGGCGCAACGACATCCTTTTTGCCCTACGGAATTTCCAGTACTGTATTGGCAAAAAGATACAGTGGAGCACGCGACGGCGCCACAACACTTCGGCGAAGCCACCACTGCGCCGGCACACCCAAATAAAGGCAAGAATCTATTTTTTAGTTGGGCAATCGCTCGATTCTTTTATCTTTGGTTCGAAAATAAGCACAGAAAAGTTTAATGCGATTTGAGAATCAGATAGGGCCACAAAGCAAGCTACTGTATTTTCCGTTAGCCGAAATATGGCGCTATCGGGATTTGTTAGTTTTGTTGGTACGCAGAGATGTGGTAACTGTTTATAAACAAACCATTTTGGGGCCGCTGTGGTATTTCATACAGCCCTTGTTTACATCGCTAATATTCACTTTGTTGTTCAATAATTTAGCGGGAATTGAAACGGGTTCGGTGCCTCCATTTTTATTTAACCTGGCAAGCATTACCGTTTGGAACTACTTTTCCACTTGTTTAACAACTACTTCGGATGTTTTCAAGACGAATGCCTCATTGTTTGGCAAAGTTTATTTTCCGAGAATCATAATGCCGTTGTCGATTGTGGTATCGAATTTATTTAAGTTCTTGCTTCAATTCGCAATTTTTGTAGGGTTTTACCTGTATTACATCGCGCAAGGAAGTTCAGTAAGTGTTAGTGTTTACGCGATTCTTTTACCTGTTGTTTTGTTGAACATGGCCTTGCTTTCGCTTGGATTGGGAATGTTTATTTCGGCTCTTGTTACCAAATACCGCGATTTAAGTTTTTTAATCAGTTTTGGTGTTCAGCTTTTAATGTATGTTTCCGCCGTTACCTTCCCGCTAGCGATGATACGCGAAAAACTCCCGAATTATGCGTGGATTGTTGATTACAATCCGCTGGCGTATATCATCGAGCACGCCCGTTTTATGTTGCTGAGTACCGGAACTTTTTCCTGGATTAGCTTTTTAGGATGTACACTTTGTTCTTTGCTGGTTTTTATCTTCGGAAGTATAATTTTTAATGCTACAGAACGCAGCTTTATTGATACAGTATGATAGCAAGCGAAGTAATTTTGAAAGTAGAAAACCTATCCAAGCAATATCGTTTGGGTGAAGTAGGAACGGGTACGTTAAGTCACGATTTAAATCGCTGGTGGCATCGAGTTCGAGGTTTACCCGATCCGTACTTAAAAGTAGGCGAAGCTAACGACCGCAGTGCTAAAGGTAACAGTGCTTACGTTTGGGCGTTAAAAGACATAAATTTTGAAGTGCAACGAGGCGAAGTTGTAGGAATTATTGGTAAGAACGGCGCAGGGAAATCGACTTTGCTTAAAATTTTATCTAAAGTTACCGCACCTACCGCTGGAACAGTAAAGTATACAGGCAGAATCGCGTCTTTATTAGAAGTGGGAACCGGATTTCATCCCGAGTTGACCGGACGTGAAAACATATTTCTCAACGGCGCAATTCTGGGTATGACAAAAAAAGAAATCGCCTCCAAGCTCAACGACATCATCTCGTTTTCGGGTTGCGAGCGCTATATTGATACACCCGTTAAGCGGTACAGTTCAGGGATGACTGTGCGTTTAGCCTTTGCCGTAGCAGCTTTTTTGGAACCTGATATTCTGATCGTTGATGAAGTCTTAGCTGTTGGCGATGCCGAGTTCCAAAAGAAAGCACTGGGAAAAATGCAAGATATATCTCGTGGCGAAGGAAGAACTGTACTCTTTGTGAGCCACAATTTAACTGCGGTGCAAACCTTGTGTTCGCGCTCATTCCTACTAAAAAATGGCGAATTAATATATAGCGGAGCGACCGCCGATGTTATCAGCAAGTATTTGAGTGCCGATGCTGAGCAACTGGGAAGTATTAATCTACAGGATCGCCTAGCTTCATTAAACGACGAAACAGTTTCCATCAATCAAATACTAGTGCAAGTTTCCGAACAGGGAAATTTAGCTTTTGATACCATTGAACAGGTGGAAATTTTATTTGATGTAACCGTTAAACAAGCGTGTTCCGGTTTGCGAATTGGTTTCGATTTGTTAGAGGAAAAGTCGGCTACCGTTTTATTTCGAGGTTTTCACGACGACGATGCCACCGAACTATCGTACTTTCCAGAAGGCAATTACCGTTTCTCAGCGCGAATTCCCGAGAAGTTGCTAGCACCTGGTGCGTACAAAATTCAGCCCGCTATCGGAATTCATAACAATCGATGGGTGCTTCACGACGCTGATGTAGCCATACCGATTGAAATCATTAACATAAACGGTTTGAATCGCGCTTACGCAGATACACGTCCGGGAAGTATCATGCCCCGTCTTTTATGGAATTCCATTCGCTCTAATTTTAATTCCTGAAGATGATAAAAACACTACTTTTTTGGGTACGGAAGTTTAAAGCCGTTTTTCAAGTGGCCGAAGCTAAATTGGTTGCCATTCAAAAAAAGAATCAAATAAAGGAATGGAATATACTTTTTAAATCGACCGACTCGGTCATTTTCCCCTTATCGCCTACAATAAAGATCAAATTGTTTAAACAGTCGGCTATCTCAGAACTCATTTACAGAGGTTTTGAAGAGTCGGAAATTCAATTTTTGAAAGAAACGCTCACAGAAGGCGACTATTTCTTAGACATCGGAGCCAATATCGGGCTCTTTAGTTTATTCGCCGCCGAGAAAGTTGGGTCAAGTGGAAAAGTTATTGCCTTTGAGCCTGCGCCAGATACATTCCAAAAACTTACTGAGAATATACAAATCAACAACTTTACAAATGTAGAGTTACACAACTTAGGGGTATCCGATCAAGTTGCAAAAATTCCTTTTTTTGTTTCGCAAAATGGGTATGATGCATGGAATAGCTTCGGAAAACTCACCAATAAAAGCCAAACCATATCAACTGAGGTTGAAGTAAAGCCGCTCGACAGTCTTTTGCAAGAAACCGATATTTCGAAAATTAAGTTGGTGAAAATCGATGTTGAAGGCTGGGAAAAATTTGTGCTACAAGGCGGCGAGCATTTTTTTAAAACGCAGCAACCTATTGTAATGATGGAGTTTACCGAATCAACCTGCTTTGAAGTAGGTTATATGGTCCAGGAGTTGTATGATATTATGGAAACCTACGGTTATCGTTGGTACGAACTTAAAAATCAGCAGTTAATTCCACATAAAAAGCAGTTGCATTATCCTTATAATAACCTGATTGCCAAGAAGTAATGTCGAAAAAATTCCTATATCTGGTTCAAGGCAGGAAGGTAAATGTACTTAAATATCATTCCTTGCAAAATGAGGAAAGCGATTTAGTGGTTGCAACGTTTGACGAAGAAGTTTCAATGGACGAAATGGCCTTGTTTAAGTCGTTTTTTATTCCAAAAACTACTTGGGCTGAAGGAAGAAATATCCAATACGAGTTTGCAAAGTCTATTTCAAATTCTTACGAGTATTATATTTTTTTGGATGATGATGTGGTTTTCGAATCGGGTTCTTTTCCTGAATTTCAAGAATTATTGTTGAAGTACAAACCAGCAGTAGGTTTTCCGCTGATGGATGTAGCCTACAATCGAGGATTGTACGATAAGCGCGCAGAAGTTCAACACATCCAAGTGATTGATCAGCAATTTCAAGCCTATAGCGCATCAGCATTCAGTAATTCAATCACAATGCCTTTGGTAACCGATTTTGATTCCGAAAGTTGGTGGTACGCTTGTGAAATCAATTCGTACCTGCTTTTTATGGAAAATGTCGGACACTTGGCGCAATTCAATCAAATGCGAGTAGCTAATGTGGGCCATGTTTGGAATGCCGAAGCTGCCCAAGCATACGAGTCCGACAGTATTTATCGCGGAGGCGTTACAGAAAATGGGCTAGAAAAAGTACGCGCATATATTCGTGCTAAGCATAAAAATATACAAGCATTCAAATATTCGCTGTTTCACCTAAAAGGAAAACCAAAGATTAGTAAGCAGCAGCTTGCCGCGAACAATTTCGAAACCCTTGTAAAATATCTGTTTTCCATTCAATTAAAAAAAGCGTGGAAAGCCCTAAATTTGCAATTGCGTGCGAGAAGTCATCGCTATCCCAGCCACTTAATTGTCCGAAAAACTGCTTTTAAAGCGAAAAAGCTGTGAAGAAACTGCCTATTTCTGCAATTATTGCCTCACGAAACGAAGGACATCTTCTAGAAGAATGTCTGAACTCCATACAGTTTTGCTCGGAAATCATCATAATAGATTTGAATTCGACAGATAATACTCAAGAAATTGCCCAAAGTTTCGATGCCCGAATAATACGCGAAACAAATCCCGCTTTGGTTGAGGAACTGCACGTTAAATATTGCACAGCAGCTTCTAACGATTGGCTCCTTACTTACGATCCCGACGAAGTTGTTTCCGAAGCACTAGCTGCTGAGATTTGCGAACTTTTTGAAAGAGACATAGCTGATAGCAAAAGTCATGTCATGGCTCCAATCCGTTACTACTTTAAAAACCGAATGTTAAAAGGCACTTCTTGGGGTGGTTTAAAATATCGTACGTTTTTGGTGAATCGAAATCGGTACACCTTTTCAGGGAAAGTACATTTAGGAGGTGCTGCTTTAGGCGATTGGACCGCATTGTATATTCCGTACCGAGGCAACAATCACATTCACCATTACTGGATGCAGTCATGGAACCAACTGCTGGAAAAGCATTGTCGATATCTCGAAAAGGAAGGTGAAGCGAGATTCAGCGCTGGAGAAAGAACTAATCTTTTAAAAATAGTAAAAACACCTTTTACAATTTTTTTTAAATCATTTGTAAAAGCCCGAGGTGTCAAAGACGGTTTAACCGGTTTTTTGTTATCACTTTTTCGTGCGTGGTATTTTACTACCGCGCAAATACGACTTCTTAAATATCAAAACAATCGCAGAAAATAAATCGCTTGAGCATTTTAGGTATTAACTTATCTTTGAGACATTAGCAGTATAAAATGAAAACAGCCCTAATTACTGGAATTACAGGTCAAGATGGCGCCTACTTAGCCGAATTTTTGTTAGCGAAAGGCTACAAAGTTCATGGCTTGAAACGACGATCATCTCTGTTCAATACCCAACGTATAGATCACATCTACGAAGATCCACATATTGAAAATCAAAACTTTATTCTTCATTACGGCGATTTAACCGACGCCACCAATCTCATTCGAATTATTCAGCAAGTGCAACCCGATGAGATTTACAACCTCGGCGCCATGAGTCACGTACGAGTGAGTTTCGATATACCTGAATATACCGCAAATACCGATGCTTTAGGATCACTTCGACTGCTCGAGGCCGTTCGTTTACTTAATCTAACGCACAAAACCAAGGTTTACCAAGCGTCTACATCCGAACTCTACGGCTTGGTGCAAGAAGTTCCACAATCCGAAAAAACGCCTTTCTATCCAAGATCGCCCTACGGAGTAGCCAAATTATACGGCTATTGGATTACCGTAAATTACCGCGAGGCCTACAATATGTTTGCCTGCAACGGTATATTGTTCAACCACGAAAGTCCACTTCGCGGCGAAACCTTCGTCACTCGAAAAATTACACGAGCCGTGTCGCAAATGGCACATAACTTAGAATCGTGTTTGTATTTAGGAAACCTCGATGCACAACGCGATTGGGGACACGCAAAAGACTACGTCGAAGCTATGTGGCTCATGTTGCAACACGACGAACCAACCGATTTTGTAATCGCAACCGGCGTAACCACTCGAATTAGAACCTTTGTCGAAAAATGTTTTCAAAAAGTAGGTGTTACACTTACGTGGAAGGGAAGCGGAGTCGATGAAATCGGAATTGTTAGTCAGTACAACGGAACGAGTCCAAAACTGCAAGAAGGATCCGTGGTGGTTCGTATCGATCCGGAGTATTTCCGCCCTACGGAAGTCGACTTACTCATAGGCGATGCCACCAAAGCGAGAACACTACTCGGCTGGAAACCCAAATATGATCTCGATGCATTAATCGACGAAATGATGGCGGCTGATTTGGAATTAATGCGAAAACAAGCGCAAATGAATCAACTGGACAAATGAATAAAGACGCCAAAATATTTGTAGCAGGCCATCGCGGAATGGTAGGAAGTGCCATTCTGGAAAATTTGCGGCATAAAGCTTATACCAATTTTGTGCTGCGAACCTCTTCAGAACTCGATTTGCGTGATCAGTTGGCGGTGGCACACTTTTTTGAAACCGAAAAACCGGAATATGTTTTTCTGGCTGCAGCTAAAGTAGGAGGTATCGTTGCGAATAATACGTATCGCGCCGATTTCCTTTACGAAAACCTAATGATTCAAAACAACGTCATTCACCAAAGTCATTTACATGGAGTGAAAAAACTGTTGTTTTTAGGTTCAACGTGCATCTATCCCAAATTCGCACCACAACCGCTGGTCGAAGATGCCTTGTTAACAGGCACTTTAGAGCCTACAAACGAACCCTATGCCATCGCAAAAATCGCCGGAATTAAAATGTGCGACGCCTATCGCGCGCAATACGGTAGGAACTTTATCTCGGCCATGCCCACCAATTTGTACGGCCTAAACGATAATTACGACCTGCAAAACTCGCATGTATTGCCAGCGCTATTGCGAAAAATGCACGAAGCAAAGCAAAATCAAGCCGCAAGTGTCGAAATTTGGGGCACAGGAACGCCGCTTCGAGAGTTTATGCACGCAACCGATATGGCTGATGCCTGCGTATTCCTAATGGAAAATTACAACGAAGGCGGATTTGTAAACATCGGAACCGGCAGCGAAATTTCTATCAAAGAACTCGCCGAACTCATAAAAAAGATTGTTGGATATTCCGGCGAACTCATTTTCGACGCTTCTAAACCCGACGGAACTCCGCGAAAACTTACCGATACCTCAAAATTGAATGGTTTAGGTTGGTTTCCTAAAATTGAGCTAGAAGAAGGAATTCGAAACGTGTATCAATCTAAATTCCTATGAAGCTCCTCTCGGTCATTACAATCAATTACAACAATCTGTCGGGTTTGAAAAGAACCGTACAATCCGTTGTAAGCCAGAAGAATATTCGCTTAGAGTATATTGTTATCGACGGAGGTTCAACCGACGGTAGTGCCGAATTCATTGCCGAAAATGCCAGTCGTTTTCATTATACCTGTTCAGAAAAAGACCGCGGAATTTACAACGCAATGAACAAAGGAATTGCACAAGCTACAGGCGATTATCTGTTGTTTATGAATAGTGGAGACGAACTCGTCGACGATCCGTACATTCTCGAAAAATGCTTACCATATCTGCAAAAAGACGTTGTTTCGTTTTCGTGCCAATTGAGAAAAAACGGCAATTTTCAAGGTATTCGTACACACGCGGCAAGTCCAACCTTGTTTCAATTATGGATGAGCGGACTCAAACACCAAAGCACGTTTATTAAGCGTAGTTTATTCGAAAAATACGGCAGTTACGACGAATCTTTTCGAATTGCAGGCGATTACGAATTCTGGATTCGAATAGGCATAAATCCGCAAGTACGTTTTCAAGGCGTAAACCAGGTAATAGCCATTTTTGAACTCGACGGCATTTCCCAACAAGGTACTTGGGGCGAAGAACACGAACGAATAGACCAAATGTGGTTGCCGCATCTAATTAGTGATTTTAAACGGCTTCGAGACCTACACCTGTTCGACAAGCCCGCGATTTTAGCTGCTGGAAAAGCACTTGCAAAGACTGTTAAACGCTTACGCAGAAAAAAATGAGTGCGCCAAGAATTCTTATCGCTGTAGATTCTATCAACGTAAACGACAGTAGTGGATCTCGAGCTAATGTAGCTATCATTCAAAATTTACGAGATACCGGATTTCAGGTCACCGTAATTCATAGCAGTTACCGTGAAATCGAAATCCCTGGTGTCGAAACGCGAAATATCGGTGAACTAAAATCAGATATAAATTATTGGCTTAGTCGAACGCAACGTGTAGCACAACGATGGTTCAGCTGGCCTTTGCACCGATTTCAAGAAGCGCGATTCGGTTTTTCGTTCACTTTTTTCAACGATGTAAATCGCTTTGAAAAAGAACTCATTACATTCGAACCGGCCGATTTCGATCTAATTATTACGCTCAGTAAAGGAGGCAGTTTTCGACCGCACGGAGCTGTTTTGCGAAATATCGGCTGGCATTCGAAATGGCTGGCGTACATCCACGATCCGTATCCGATGCACTTTTATCCGGAGCCGTACACGTGGACCGAAAGTGGCCACCAGTTTAAGGAGGCGTTTATGCGACGAATTACGCAAAAAGCTCAATTTATAGCATTTCCGTCGCAACTATTGCTCGAGCACATGTCTGCGTTTTTTCCCGATTGCAAGCATAAATCTTTTGTCATTCCTCATCAAAACGAAAGCGCACAAATTTCGTTAACCGAAGTTCCTGAGTATTTCGATCCGAAATTATTCAACCTGTTACATGCCGGTAATTTGATGAAACAACGCGATCCGGCAGGTTTAATTCAAGGGTTTAAAGATTTTTTAAACGAAAATCCGCAGGCGCAAAACCACGCTCGCTTGTATCTAATCGGACCTGCATCCTACCATCAAAAAGCCATAGAAGCCGCAATGGCAAACGTTCCTCAAATCGTATTTCTACCCAATGGCGAGCCGTATTATGCTGTTATGGGTATTCAAAATAACGCAGCGGTAAACATCATTCTGGAAGCCGATGCGCCCGACAGCCCGTTTCTTCCCGCTAAAATGGTGAATTGTACCGCGGCAGAAAAGCCAATCTTACATCTGGGACCAGCTCGTTCAGAAACCATGCGTTTGCTGGGCGACACGTATCCTTGGCACGCCGAAATTCATGACAGTCAACGAATTTCCAGCATATTGCAATCCCTTTTCAATCAGTTTTTAAACGGCGGCTTAAAAGCCGATTATCAATCTGATCGTCTGAACCATTATTTCGGAGCGCCGCATTTCAAACAACTTATCTTTGACAAATGTTTGCATCGGAAATAGAAATCCACATCACTACAAAAAACCGTTGGAATGAACTGCAATTTACTTTGCAGCAACTTCAAGCACAAAACATTTTTGAAACAGCAAAAGTGATTGTTTTCGATGATGGTTCAACCGATCGTACGAGTGATTTTATCCGAAACCAGTTTCCACAAGTGCAACTACTTCGAAACGGGCAATCGCGAGGATATATGTATTGTCGGAACCAGATGTTGAATCAAAGTAAAGCTCTTTATGCCGTTTCGCTCGATGACGACGCCCATTTCATAAATGGCGATGCTTTAAAATACGTCGTACAAAACTTCGAAAGCGATCCGTTAGCAGCAGTTTTAGCATTTCGAATATTCTGGGGTAAAGAAATTCGAAAATTTGAACGCAGCGATGAAACAGCTCACCAGGTACAGTCTTTTGTAGGTTGCGGTCACGCTTGGAGAATTGATGCTTGGCGGCAAGTACCTGATTATCCGGAGTATTGGAAATTCTATGGGGAAGAAGATTTTGCTTCATATTCCTTGTTTAAAAAAGGCATGAAAGTGCTTTATACGCCAGAAGTTTATGTACAGCATCGTGTTGATGTGCGTTCTCGAAAGCTACAGGACGATTACAGTTTACGTTTACAACGGGGCTGGCAATCTGGCTGGAATCTTATGTTTACATTTTATCCATTTCCTATGTTTATAAAAATGTTTTCTTATTCGATATTTTGGCAACTTAAGTCTCGAGTTTTCAAAACCGAACCAGAAGCAGTCTTTACAATGGGTAAGGCGCTTTTTTATTTCGTGTTAGATCTCCGATTATTAATTAAAGGAAGAAATACCTTGTTGAAAAGTGAGTTTACTGCTTATATGAAATTACCAAAAGCAAAAATCTATTTTCAACCTTCCGTCAAAAGTATAGTTTGACTTAAAATCTAAACATAATTTTGATTTTTCATTTCTTAATTTTTATACTGGCTTGTAAAGAAGTGGTAGTAAATTTTTGATATTTTACAATAGTAAGAGTATTTAACTTTCTCTTTCAAGATTTTTGGTAATAGGTATTTGGGATTTCTAGAGATACAATATTCGAAAGGATAGCAGTTTAAAAAATTAGCAGGTTGTATTTTTTTCAATTCAATTAGTCTTTTGTGAATATGAAAAGCATTTCTGGCTAACTGTAAATTAACTTTTGTTCCATTTAATTTTGAGAATTCTAAAAATTCAGGATCTTCTGAATAGTTTATCACGTCTAGATTACTGTTTATCGCTTTTAAAATTAAAGTTCCCTGTGTAAGCTTCCCATTAAATCGAACTGTTTAAAAGTAGAAAAATA
>NZ_NOXX01000126.1 GCF_002251775.1 Flavobacterium aurantiibacter | reverse complement strand
TGCAATTATTTTTTAACTCGCTGATAAACAAAGAGACAGAAAAGCGATTAAAATTGGTTTTTGGCGCTTGAGTCCGGCTTGACCAAGCTTTTTCGTTCTTGAACGCAACTCAGCCAACGTATTTGTNCCCTTTTCCAAACTTTTTGGCAACTATTTTGCAATTATTTTTTAACTCGCTGATAAACAAAGAGACAGAAAAGCGATTAAAATTGGTTTTTGGCGCTTGAGTCCGGCTTGACCAAGCTTTTTCGTTCTTGAACGCAACTCAGCCAACGTATTTGTGGCACGATTTTGCGCAGCAGGGACTGCAACGAAAAGCCGCGGCAGTTGAAAACCTGTGAGGGCCGCTGCGGCGCGGCGACCCAAGAAGCCCCGCCGCAGCGAACCCCGAACGGTTTGAAACAAATGCGCTTGCAGTGAAAGGCCCGGCCCGAAGCCCCAAACATACTTCCACTAAACGGGCGAGGGGCTGCCCAAAAAAAAAATCGGAAAACAAAATTGCCTTCCGATTTTTTAAAATCATTTACTCTAGTCTTTCTTCTTGTAAAAGTACTTTAGCGCTAAATATCGGCCAATAGTACCTCCTACTATTCCTGAGAACAGGACAATCAAAATATCTTCTAAACTCATATCTTTTTTAAAATTTGATTAAGATAAATACTTTAAAAGCAACAAAACACTAAGTATTACGCGGGTTCTTGGCAAATAATAAATATGAATCTGATACCGCTTTAAGCCAAGCGCCTACTCGCTTCGCATCAATACTAAGTTACATTCTAGATTGATAAATACAATTAGTAATTCCAAAATTAACAATCGTTTGAGGCAGAAATATGAATGTTGAACAATGCGTGCTTCGATTTCAAAACACTTGAAACGAAAAAAGACTTGCAGTTGCAAGTCTTTTCCGGTAAGTCAATATATTAAACGTTTATTTTACTTTGTTCAGAATAGCTTTGAAAGCTTCAGGATGATTCATCGCTAAATCAGCTAGAACTTTACGGTTAAGTTCGATTCCGGCTGCTTTTACCTTTCCGATAAATTGCGAATAGCTCATTCCCTCCAATCGTGCACCCGCGTTGATACGCATGATCCATAGAGAGCGGAAATTTCTCTTCTTTTGTTTACGATCTCTGTACGAATACAACATCGCTTTCTCGACAGCATTCTTAGCAACTGTCCAAACGTTCTTTCTGCGACCAAAGAAACCTTTGGCCTGCTTCATCATTTTTTTTCTTCGTGCTCTTTTAGCAACCGAATTTACTGATCTTGGCATAATTTAATGTTTTTTTGTAGCAGGCGCTCGACTTTCGAGACTTATTGGCCATACTCCATGGTTTAAAAATAATTTAACCTCGCAATTCTCGAATTATACAATTCTCAATTGCTCTTTCACGCTTCGAAGATCACTCGTGTGAACCAAAGCGGAATGCGTAAGCGCTAACTTACGTTTCTTCGACTTTTTAGTCAGGATGTGGCTTTTGAAAGCGTGTTTCCTTTTGATTTTACCTGAGCCAGTAACTTTGAATCGTTTCTTAGCCGAGGATTTGGTTTTCATTTTAGGCATAATTTCCTAAGGATTAAATTGACTTACTATTATTGTGTTATTGCTTCTTTTTCTTGGGAGCAATAAATAAAATCATTCTTTTACCTTCAAGAACCGGCATGGCTTCCACCTTTCCGTATTCTTCCAAATCTTGCGCTAAACGAAGCAACAAAATTTGTCCTTGATCCTTGTAGATAATCGATCTTCCTTTAAAAAATACAAATGCTTTAAGCTTTGCACCTTCTTTCAGGAATTTTTCAGCATTCTTGCGCTTAAATTCGTAGTCGTGCTCGTCGGTTTGTGGTCCGAAACGAATTTCTTTAACCACTACTTGAGTCGACTTTGCCTTCAAAGCTTTTTCGCGTTTCTTCTGTTCGTAGATGAACTTTTTATAGTCCATTATTTTACAAACCGGCGGAACCGCGTTGGGTGAAATCTCTACCAAATCAAGCTCTTGCTCGTCGGCCATGCGAAGCGCGTCGGATAATTTGTAAACACCCGTTTCGATGTTTTCGCCTACTAGACGAACTTCCTGAATGCCACGGATATTGTTATTGATGCGGTGTGCATCTTTCTTTTCGACCCTGGGTTGATACCCTCTGTTGTTTCTAATTGCTATGACTTAAATATTTTAAATTAAACGTTGAATGTCTTTAATGTTTTTGCGACTTCCTCTTGTACAACCGCTGCAAACTCATCAATACTCATCTTGATATTCTCGCGAGATTGCTGCACTCTACTGCGTACCGATACGGTATTTGTTTGTGCTTCTTCCTCGCCAACGATAAGCATGAACGGAAATTTTTGTAACTCGGCTTCGCGAATCTTCTTGCCAATCGTTTCGTTGCGATTGTCAATTAGGGCGCGAATTTCGTGATTTTCGAGCAACTGTAAAACTTTTTTCGCATAATTTTCATATTTCTCGCTAAGACACAAGATGATAGCCTGCTCCGGAATTAACCACAGCGGCAAGTTTCCAGCCGTATGTTCTAACAAGATTGCGATAAAACGCTCCATAGAGCCAAACGGCGCACGGTGAATCATTACCGGGCGATGCAACTCGTTATCCGCTCCTTTGTACGTTAGATCGAAACGCTCTGGCAAGTTGTAATCTACTTGAATGGTACCTAATTGCCAATGTCTGCCCAGCGCATCTTTTACCATGAAATCGAGCTTCGGACCGTAGAACGCCGCCTCGCCATAAGCTACAACGGTATTTAGTTGCTTATCTGCAGTTGCTTTGATGATGGCCGCTTCTGCTTTCTCCCAGTTTTCGTTGCTACCTATGTACTTCTCTGGTTTATCCGGATCGCGCAATGAAATTTGTGCTGTAAAATTCTCAAATCCAAGGGATCCGAAAACATACAGTACCAAATCAATTACGTTTTTGAACTCCGCATCTAATTGGTCTGGCGTACAAAAAATGTGTGCATCGTCTTGGGTAAATCCACGTACACGAGTTAAACCGTGCAATTCGCCGCTTTGTTCGTAGCGGTATACCGTTCCAAATTCGGCGTAACGTTTCGGTAAATCTTTGTACGACCAAGGTTTTACGTTGTACATTTCGCAGTGATGCGGACAGTTCATTGGCTTCAATAAAAACTCCTCGCCTTCTGCAGGCGTATGAATCGGTTGAAAACTGTCGGCTCCGTATTTCGCGTAATGTCCGGAAGTTACGTAAAGTTCTTTCTGCCCGATATGTGGCGACACTACTTGCTCGTAACCCGCTTTCTTTTGTGCTTTCTTCAAAAACTGCTCTAAACGTTCGCGTAAAGCAGCACCTTTAGGCAACCACAAAGGCAAGCCTTGTCCAACACGCGGCGAAAACGTAAACAAATCCAATTCCTTACCAAGCTTTCGGTGGTCGCGACGTTTCGCTTCTTCCAACAGCTCTAAGTAATCGGTGAGATCTTTTTGTTTTGGAAACGAAATACCGTACACACGCGTTAACTGCTTGTTTTTCTCGTCGCCGCGCCAATAGGCACCTGCCACGCTCATGATTTT
The DNA here is from genome assembly GCF_002251775.1 of Flavobacterium aurantiibacter. Lineage (GTDB taxonomy): Bacteria > Bacteroidota > Bacteroidia > Flavobacteriales > Flavobacteriaceae > Flavobacterium > Flavobacterium aurantiibacter. The sequence continues at coordinate 4,475 of NZ_NOXX01000126.1, read as the reverse complement.
CATCGCTTTGATCAAGCCTGTATTTGGAATATGACCACCGCGACACAAATCGGTAAACGAGCTGTGATCGCAAAATGTAATGGTTCCGTCTTCCAAATTCTCGATCAATTCTACTTTATACGGATTGTTCTCTGCTTTATAAAAGGCCAACGCATCGGCTTTAGTTGCCGAACGCATTTTGAATTCGTGCTTTTCGCGAGCAATTTCCAGTACGCGATCCTCAACTTTTTTAAAGTCGGCATCGGTAATACGCGATTCGCCAAAATCGACATCATAGTAAAATCCGTTTTCAATCGCCGGACCAATCGTTAATTTAGCATCTGGATAAAATTCGAGTATTGCTTGCGCCATCACGTGCGAGGTCGAATGCCAAAAAGCTTTTTTTCCTTCGGCATCGTTCCAAGTGTAAAGTACCAGCTTCCCATCGGTGGTTAGCGGCGTGGTCGTTTCAATCGTCGTTCCATCAAAAGATGCTGAAATAACGTTGCGTGCCAAACCTTCGCTGATGCTTTTCGCCACATCAAGCGCGCTAACTCCGGACTCGTAATCTCTAACCGAGCCGTCGGGAAGTGTAATGTGAATCATAATTTTTTAAAATTTAACGTGCAAAGATAGCCAATGCGCGGAAGCAAACAAGATGAATTTGATTTATTAATTTGGGCCTTTTGAAGAAAAAAGGGTATTTGAAAAGGAAATCGAAACGCAGCGATTTAGGTTTCGTTTTACAAGCTGTTTTGCAGCTAAAAAATCGTAAAAAAAAGATCTTCATCGAAATACAGTCTAATACAAAACCAAATTGCATTGATTCTTTTAAGTAAACGAATTAGTTAAAACATTTATTTACAATGCTATAGAGATATTCGTAGCCAAAGAAGTTGTTATCTCTAAAAAAAATACTGTTAAAATTGGCAACCTTTTAACAATCGTTGCGATGTAATTTCCACAGAAAACACTGACAAAAACATGCTTTTTTATGTGCGCCTGTTTAGCGAAAGATAGGTGCAATTACAATTTATAATTACTTGTTCTTCAATTTTTGAATTAATTTTAGTAGCGTTTCCCGGTTTTTGGCATCGTGGTAAAACTTGGGTAGTTTTTCTAAAAGGGTAAAATGCGTGCGGTCTTTGTGCTCGCGCAATTTGGCACCAATGTATTGTTCTAAATACAACAAATGCGCTTCGTTGTAAGCAAAAAAGAAGTCGTTTTTAAAAGGGGCACAATACCAAGTTTCCACATCAAAATAAGCGCTAGCATCAGCCTTGTAGTTAGCGTTATAGCCTAAATGGGTTAACAAAGTGTCTTTTGTATCATGGAAACCACAGTGCGTGCAGGTTAGTTTGGCTTTTTTTTCTTCATAGTTTACGGTTGTGAGTGCTTTTTTACTACATTTTGGGCACGCCACAGCTACTTCCTCGTGGAAATGAGCGAGACGGTAATTTTGGTCTTGGAAGCGGTTTTGCATAAAATACATGGGCACTAGTTTTTTTTAGTAGCAAATTGCAAATAAAACTTTAGAGCATTCTTTGATTGGAAAAGTTTTATTATTTCTCTACAAATTCGGTTTCTTTTGAAAAATACTCGAAAAGAATCCATTTCCCTTGTGATTCAATTTCTACTGTCGACATACAGACGTAGTGCCTTTTTGAATCTGTATCTTTAGCCGAAGACTTGAAAATTTGATTTCCATCTTTTGACATAAAATTAGTGCTCTCATAGCCTTGCGCATCAAAATCCAATAATAGGTCGTTTGCAATTTTCTCGTTGTAACGCACGTAGGCACTTTCTTTAAAACAAGTGTAATCGACCTTATTTTTTTTTGAAAAAAGAATCTCTTTAAAAGCCTGTACTTGTTTGTTTTCATCAAAAACGAAATGAGTTAACAACATGTCGCCGTTGGGTAGCTTTTCTTTTTCAAACTGCTGATTTTGCATAGCATGGTACATCTCAACAATATCGAACTTTTCTTCGAGGAAAACTTGACCAAACAAGTTACTAGTCGAAAGAAAAAAGAGAAATAATGCCGAAGCTTTAAGGTGGAAAAGTAATCTAATACTATTTATTATGTTGTTATTCAAACCAGTACCCTTTCTCGATTGTATATCCTGCTTTTTTAAAGGCTTTTACCAAATCCTTAGCAAAGTATTCATTTTTTCGTAGTGATACAAAATACGTCCTAAACAAATCTACTTTTCTATTGGTTTTGATGTAGTTACCATCTTCAAAATATTCTTGTCGTACGATACGCACTTTATCGGGTCGGGATTCAAAGAAGATTCCGATGTCTTTGGTTACGGCTGTGATGTCTTTTAACGCAACAATTTGTTGCTCTAAGTAATAGCCATTTTCATAGGCAAATTTTTGCTTTGTGGTATAAAACAAGGTATCATTTTTAATAGTAAGTTCTGCTACTTCCAAACTGTCGAGGTCTTGTTGAATATAACTTATTTCATTATTTACACCGTCCGCTTCTGCACGAAGCATTTGCCGAGCTTTGTTTTCTTGTTGCAAAGTTTTTTGCAGGAGATGGGTAATGGTGGTGGTTTGGGCAATACTAAAAAAACCTATGAAACAAACTAAAAAAGCAAGTACTTTTTTCATGTTTTATTAATTTAAAATAAAGCACTAAATCTAAATCCTATTTGAGTAGATTGCTTTGGAAAACCAAAATATCTCGAAATCTTATCATCAGGTTCCTCTTTATTTGGATCAGAAAAAGAAGATACTTTGTAGTAGGCTCCTATGCCAATTTGTCCCCATCTAAACATGATTTCTGGTTGAATATTATGAGCTAAAATTGGTTTGGTATCCACGATAACATCCGACAAATCAGAAGTGTCATATTGCTCTTTTTTTCCAATCAAATAACCTAATTCATAATTTAGTTTGAAAATGATGTGATCTTTGAACAAAGCGATCGTTGGCCCAGCGTTTACGGCTAAATATAAGTTGCTATAATCATGAAGAGTAACTTCAGATGTTGAAATATCGATAAGTTGGAATAATTCTTTTTGTTGGAAATAACCTACTCCAACCCCAACATTAAACCATCTTCCTAAATACCCGTAGTTAAAAGTGCCGCTTATGGGATGATTTTCTTGTACATGTTCTTCATCATTTGAAATAGAGAGAGGCAAACCAGAGTAATTTACGGAAAAATAATTTGCACCTAAAGCGATGCTTTGTTTGTAGCGTTTTCTGCCTTTTATCTTTTTATCTGCTTCCCAAGTACCTTGTATCCAATTGCCATTGTATAAATACAAAGTTCCTTCGCCATTTCTTTTACCATTCAATACAAAACCTTCGTAGCGATCACCATTGGTGTATTCAATTTTGGCATTTCCTGTAAAAAAACCTTCTTCATAATCCCCTTCATATTTACTGCTATCATTTAAGATAGTTTTAATTTCCCCAGTATTAAATTCATTGCCTTTAAAACTTCCTTTAAAGTAATCTCCATTTGGTTTTGTTAGTTCTCCAGACATACGCAAATCGGCATACCATGAACCCCAATAATAATCGCCATTGGCATATTTCATGGAACCATTACCACTTTTATAACCTTTACGCCATTCTCCATCATATGCATCACCATTTTTATAGGTCATTTTGCCTTTGCCGTCTTGTAATGAATTTCCTAATTCACCAACATATTTTCCGTCTTCAAAGTTAATTTCATAAGTACCTGATTCATTTGGTGCTCTCTTTGCAATAGCACCCGAATAAATACTTCCATCTGGGAAATATATTTTACCTTGATAAATATCCTCATTTCTGAAATTACCTTCAAAGGTAATTTTATATCCATTGTTATAACTTACTGTTAATTTTCCTTTTTTAAACTCTCCTTCACTAAATTCTCCTTCATATATTTCAGCAGCAGCTGTAAAAAGTTTACCCTCTCCATCATACAAATTATTTTTCCAATAACCAGTATATATGACAACATTATTCGCTTTTAATAAGTCCCCAAAACCACTTATATTTCCTTCTTTCCAATTGCCCTCGTACTTTTCCCCATTTTGATAATAATATATTCCTTTGCCTTCTTGTAATCCATTCGACCAATTTCCTTCATAACGTTCGCCATTTGGAAATTTTAATATTCCCTTTCCTGAAAAAACTCCGTCTTTCCATTCCCCTTCATAGGTTTCGCCATTAGAATAGGTACAGGCTCCTTTGCCAGTAAAATCATTTTCAATGAATTCACCTGAGTAAATGTTGCCTAGTTCATCTTTGAACGTTTTTTGGGCAATTGAAACAAGGGGTAAAATTAATAGNGAGAGCAAACCCAGGTGTGGATGCATGATTACAACAACACCCGTCCACATGATTCGCTAAATAATATGTCTCCGGTACAATATGCCGAAAGACAACGTGTCGCTGCCGCTGGGCTCATTTTAAAATAAATTGGCTTTTAACGAAAAAACCGTAGAGAAAGCCAATTCATTTTAAAACGGAAAACATAAATTTGATTT
>NZ_NOXX01000200.1 GCF_002251775.1 Flavobacterium aurantiibacter | reverse complement strand
TGGGGGCGGGTGGGATGGGGAGCGATTCCCACGTACAAAATTCCCGGAAATAAATTTTACGGAAAAACCGCATTTTTGATAAAATTTTGAGATTTCGAAATTTCGAGATGAAAAGATTTGAGGAGCGCAAAGTTCCACAAAGTTCTTCACAAAGTACTCGGCGCAGCCGTTGACACGCTACCTTCTATAGGCTCAGGCACCAACGAAACGTGGGTTCGGGTGGAAACATGATACTTAAAATGTTGAACGTCACGAAGTTTTAATACTCAAATCTTGATACTAAAAAATCTCTTCGCTCAGCCTTCGAAAAGCTCAGGCACCGACGATGGTCGGTTCGGTTGGGAAAATGAATCGTTAAGTGGTGAAAATCACAATTCCGATAGCTATCGGAACTATCCCTATAGCTATCGGGGCTAGCTTCCCTAAAAACTAATTAGCCTCAACATTCGCTCGAAGACAAAACTCGTTACGACCCTGGGCTAAAAAACTAAACACTCTGTGGAACACTGTCGTGTATTTGCGTGGGCTGATTGTCATTCCAGATACTAGCAATGTCGGTTGCTACTGAGGCACCACTTCCTGCAGCAATGCTCAGCTGGCTTCGGTGACCAGCTAAAGTACCGGCTACGTAAAGGCCTTCGGCGACCCAGTGATCTTGATTCTTAAGGGCAATTCTTCGCTTTTCTGCTTTGGCTTTCGGGTGCGGTATCACATAATCTTCCAAACCCGCAATAATAAAAGCGGAGGCCGAACCAACAGCAACCACCACTTGGCGGGCTTCAAAAATCTCATCGGCCGATTGGATTACAAAATATCCATCGCTAGATTTAGAAAGTGCCAATATCTTTTGATCGGCAATTTGCGTCACTTTTGGATATTGTGTTGAAAGGTGTTCGAGCGAGGAGCGCATCAATTCTTGCCCAGTTGTTCCAGGAGGGATTCCGTAGGCGTTGTTGTACAAGCCATTTTGCAAAGACGAGGCCTTTTGGTGCGTAAAAATGGCCACTTTTTTATCTTGTGCAAAGGGTTTTTCAAGAGCTGAACCGAGTACGAGTGCACAGGAAACACCAGCTACTCCACCGCCAATAATTGCTACGTCGTAAATCATTTCTATTCTTTTGATCTTTCTTCGATGTTTTTAGACATTCTAAAAATCACCAAAATTAAGACCGCGCATATGGAAGCAGCTATACCAATAATGCCGATAGCGCTGTCTCCCGAAAAGGGATTTTTCAAGTCAAGTAATGAAATATTAACTGCAATTAAAGCTACAGCTATTACAATCAAAACGTTGATAAAAACTTTCATCATTAATCAATTTCAGAGGGCGAAAATACCAAATCCATTTGTTACAGAAATAGTCCTTTAACATTAGCGGCGAATAATTTAACAGCAATTGCAAGTAGCACCACTCCAAAAGTTTTGCGAACCACACCTAAGCCGTTTTTTCCGAGTAAGCGCTCGATTTTACTACTAGATTTCAGAACGATATAAACAACAACGATATTAAGTAAAATGGCAATGATAATATTAAGTGTTGCGTATTGTGCACGCAATGAAAGTAAGGTTGTCATGGTTCCTGCCCCTGCAATCAGCGGAAACGCAATCGGAACTATGGATGCCGATGACGACTCTTCGTCGCGGTAGATACGGATTCCTAAAATCATTTCCAAAGCCAAGAAAAACAACACAAAAGAACCAGCTACAGCAAAGGAATTCACGTCAATTCCTATGAAATTGAGCAACTCTTCTCCGACAAATAAAAAGGTAATCATAATCAAGCATGCGACAATCGACGCTTTTTCGGACTCGATATGTCCGTGTTTAGCCCGTAAATCGACAATAACGGGTACAGTACCCACCACATCAATGACGGCGAAAAGTACCATTCCGACCGTTAAAATCTCTCTAATATCCAACATAGCCCTATTTTTTGCGCAAAGTTACGACGTATACAACTGTTAAAAATTAAGCATTTGTTAAAAAATAGGCAGAAAAAAGCGCTTATACGTATAAAAAATAAAATCGAAACGAAGCAAAAGAGACAAACTCTGCGATTTATTCATTTACAGAAATTCACAATAAATTTCTTTAAAAAAAGGATTCCGACATTTTAGAAATCAAGTTCAAACAAAACAGATTTTTTGCAACAAGCTTGTTAAGCACTAGGTAAGTACTACTTTTGCAAACGAAGAACGGGCAACAAATACATAAGAATAGTTGCAGTGAAATAAAAATCTGATGTTCCAACTCGGAAAAACAATTGTTAGCGAACGCATTTTAGAAAGAGATTTTGTTTGCAACTTATCGGCATGCAAAGGTGCTTGCTGTGTTGATGGCGATGCTGGTGCGCCGCTTTTGGCGGAAGAAGTTGAAATTTTGAAAAACGTCTATCCAAAAGTCAAAAATCTTTTGCGTCCGGAAGGAATTGTGGCAATTGAATCGTTGGGGACATCAACTCTGGGAACCGACGGAACTTTAGAAACTCCACTAATCGATGAAAAAGACTGCGCTTACGTGATTTTCGATGGGGAAACGGCGCTTTGTGGCATCGAACAAGCTTACAATCAAGGTTTAATTTCGTGGAAAAAACCCGTTTCTTGTCACCTCTACCCTATTCGTGTTAAAGATTTTTCCGAATTCTCGGCTGTAAACTACGACGAATGGGAAATTTGCGATCCGGCTTGCGAACTAGGTGCTGAATTAAAAGTTCCGGTATACAAATTTGTAAAAGAAGCCTTGATTCGCAGATTTGGCGAAAACTGGTATTTGGAGCTGGAAAAAATTGCCGAAGAATACTTGAAAAAATAAGTAATCAGCTTTTGCTTTGCTATTGAAAAAAGAGTCTGGATTTTCTGAAAGCAACTCGCTGAAGTCAGATTTTTAACGCGCAAACCCCTAACAAACAGGTTGTTAATTTTTGCCACTTCCTCCCTTTCGGCGAAAGCCTCTTGTTAAAAACTACAGCTGTTTGTGGATAAGTTTGGCTTTTTTCAGACGCTGTAAATGACAATCTTTGTAACTCAACTTTTGAATCATTCAACTCAAAATTTTGCCCGAAAAAGGTATAGAAAGCTAAAAGATATGGAGCCTATTTTGCAAGAAAACAAGAATCGATTTGTTATTTTTCCAATCAAACACCACGATATTTGGGACTGGTATAAGAAAATGGAGGCAAGCTTTTGGACTGCCGAAGAAATTGATTTGTCTCAAGACCTCAACGATTGGAACAATAAACTGAACGAAGATGAGAAGTACTTTATTAAGCACATTCTTGCTTTTTTTGCTGCTTCCGACGGTATTGTGAATGAAAATCTAGCTGAGAATTTTGTGAATGAAGTGCAATATCCAGAAGCGAAATTTTTCTACGGATTTCAGATCATGATGGAGAACATTCACAGTGAAACGTATTCGTTGTTGATTGATACCTATGTTAAAGATGAGTACGAGAAAAACCAGCTTTTCAACGCCATCGAGGTATTTCCCGCTATTCGCAAAAAAGCGCAGTGGGCTTTGCGCTGGATTAAATCAGACTCTTTTGCGGAGCGCCTAATTGCATTTGCTGCTGTGGAAGGTATTTTCTTTTCTGGCGCGTTTTGTTCTATTTACTGGCTCAAAAAACGCGGACTCATGCCGGGGCTTACTTTTTCAAACGAATTGATTTCTCGCGACGAAGGTGTTCACTGTAATTTTGCCGTTCATCTTCACAATCATCACTTAATTAACAAGGTTTCTAAATCTCGAATCAAAGAAATTATTGTTGAAGCATTAGATATCGAAAGAGAATTTGTTACTGAATCGTTGCCGGTTAGCTTAATTGGCATGAATGCCGGATTGATGACGCAATATTTGGAATTTGTTGCCGACCGTTTGCTGGTAGATTTAGGGTGCGAACGTGTTTACAACACTTCAAATCCGTTCGACTTTATGGATATGATTTCCCTACAAGGAAAAACCAACTTCTTCGAAAAGAAAGTGGCCGAGTATCAAAAAGCCGGAGTTATGTCGAAAGAAACCGAAGCACAAAAAATTTCATTCGACGCCGATTTTTAAAAACTGTTGCCTAAGCGCAACTACTCAATAGCTCAAACCAATACAACCCTAGGTCGGCAAAAACCGGTCTAAAAAACTGTTATCCTATGTATGTAATAAAGCGAGACGGTCATCGTGAACCGGTGATGTTCGATAAAATCACCGAAAGAATTAAAAAACTTTGTTACGGTTTAAACGAATTAGTTGATCCTGTTAAAGTTGCTATGCGCGTTATCGAAGGTTTGTACGATGGCGTAAGCACCTCGGAACTCGATAATTTAGCTGCAGAAACTGCCGCATCAATGACGGTATCACATCCGGATTACGCACAACTTGCGGCTCGTGTAGCGATATCAAACCTTCATTCCAACACTAAAAAATCGTTCTCAGAAACCATGAACGAAATGTATCATTACGTAAATCCGCGCACGGGAAAACCGTCGCCGCTGATTGCTGATGATGTACATCGTGTGATCATGGAAAATGCAGAATTTCTGAATTCTCACGTGATTTATACCCGCGATTTTAATTACGACTACTTCGGTTTTAAAACTTTGGAGCGTTCGTACTTGCTAAAAATCAATGGAAAAATCGTTGAACGCCCGCAGCACATGCTCATGCGAGTTGCTGTCGGAATTCACCTCGACGACTTACAATCGGTGATTGAAACTTACGATTTGATGTCGAAGAAATTCTTCACTCACGCAACGCCTACTTTATTCAACGCAGGAACACCCAAACCTCAAATGTCGTCGTGCTTTCTATTAACTATGAAAGACGACAGTATTGACGGCATTTACGACACATTGAAACAAACCGCTAAGATTTCTCAATCGGCAGGAGGAATTGGTTTATCTATTCACAATGTGCGTGCAACAGGCTCTTACATTCGAGGCACAAACGGTACGTCAAACGGAATTGTACCGATGTTACGCGTTTTCAATGACACAGCGCGTTACGTAGATCAAGGCGGAGGAAAACGCAAAGGTAGTTTTGCAATTTACTTAGAACCTTGGCATGCGGATGTGTTCGATTTCTTAGACTTAAAGAAAAATACCGGTAAAGAAGAAATGCGTGCGCGCGACTTATTTTTTGCGATGTGGACGCCCGACTTGTTTATGAAACGCGTGCAAGAAGACAGCACTTGGACGTTAATGTGTCCGAACGAATGCCCAGGATTATACGACATATTCGGCGAAGAGTTTGACGCCTTGTATACCAAATACGAAGCAGAAGGCAAAGGCCGCAAAACAATAAAAGCCCGTGAGTTGTGGGAGAAAATCCTTGAGTCGCAGATAGAAACGGGAACGCCTTACATGTTGTACAAGGATGCGGCCAATAGAAAGTCGAACCAGAAAAATCTCGGTACCATTCGTTCATCGAATTTGTGCACGGAAATCATGGAATACACTGCAGAAGACGAGATTGCGGTGTGTAATTTAGCTTCGATTTCATTACCGATGTTTGTTGAGAACGGTACTTTTAATCATGAATTGCTCTATAAAGTAACGAAACGAGTAACGCGAAACCTCAACAAAGTAATTGATAGAAATTACTACCCGGTTCCGGAAGCAGAAAATTCAAACATGCGCCACCGACCTGTTGGTCTAGGAGTACAAGGTTTGGCCGACGCTTTTATTTTATTGCGTTTGCCGTTTACCAGCGACGAGGCGAAGAAACTCAACCAAGAAATTTTCGAAACGCTCTATTTTGCTGCGGTTACGGCTTCTATGGAATTGGCGAAAGAAGAAGGTCCGTACGAAACGTTTGCGGGTTCTCCGATTTCTCAAGGTGAATTTCAGTACAATCTGTGGGGCTTGAAAGATACCGACTTATCGGGTCGCTGGGATTGGGAATCGCTGCGTAAGGAAGTTATTGAACATGGCGTGCGCAATTCCTTATTAGTTGCACCAATGCCAACGGCGTCTACTTCGCAAATTCTTGGAAATAACGAAGCGTTTGAACCTTACACATCGAATATTTATACACGTCGCGTGTTGTCTGGCGAGTTTATTGTTGTTAACAAGCACTTGTTGGAAGATTTAGTAAAACGCGGTCTTTGGAACGAAGAATTGAAGCAGGAAATTATGCGTCACAACGGTTCGGTGCAACACATCGATCGTCTCCCGCAAGACTTAAAAGATCTGTATAAAACGGTTTGGGAAATGTCTATGAAAGACATAATCGATATGTCGAGACACCGCGGATATTTTATCGATCAGTCGCAATCCTTGAATTTATTTATGCAAGATGCTACGTATGCTAAATTAACGTCTATGCATTTTTACGCTTGGCAATCGGGCTTGAAAACGGGAATGTATTATTTACGTACCAAGGCGGCTGTAGATGCTATTAAATTTACGCTTAACAACGACAAAAAAGCAGAACCAATTGCTGTTACGGCCGAAATAGCATCAGGAGGTGCATCTGAAAGTATTGCCGCCGATGAATTTAAAGCAATGATTGAACGTGCTAGAAATGCCGAACCGGATGATTGCGAAATGTGCGGCAGCTAAAATTTGTTTTCTTTTCAAGTTTTTATAAAAAATCCCCGTTAGTAAGTGCTAACGGGGATTTTCATTTATACCAAACCTAGTCGTCTTGACTCGGCTACTAATTCCGGGTCGCCACCTTTTTTAATGCAGAGGTAATCGCGAATTTGCGCTTTTCGTTTTTCGATAGTCGATTGAGAAACGTTCATGAGTTCAGCTAAGTTTTTAGTACGTATACCTTGGCTTAGATAAAAGATAATTCTTCGGTTGTAAAAGTCGAGCACGTGTTCTCTCTCGGCCATATCCTTCATGCATTCGATTGCTGTACGTGTAAAGAACTGCTTGTCTTGCATCATTTCGTGAACGGCTAAGGCGAGCGTTGTTGAGTTTACGTCGCTTTTAACCAACAATCCATTGAGATCGTATTTTTTTGTTAGTTGAAACAAAATCAGATATTCGGTATGTGTAGTTAACACAGCTATTTTGGTTGAAATAGCTTTTTTCTGAATGATTTCGATGAGGTCGGTTCCGTCTTCAAGACCCAGATTAGGTGCGGCGGGCATTCGTTTATCTACAAAAACGATACCATAGTCGGAAATTCGTTTTTCATCATTTACAATTTTGTAAGCTGATGTCAAATCGTAAGCAGCATCAAAAGTCACTTCGTAACCATACGGATTGGATTGCAAAGCAACTTTACATCCTTCAACTTGCAAAGGATGATCGTCAATAAATAAAATCTTGATGTTCATGGTTGATTGTTGTTTGGTTTTGGTTAATAAATGCATCAGGTACCACCATTCTCAAATGAAAACCTTTACCCATTCCGGTATTGATCTCAAATGTAGCAGAAATTTCGTTACCCCGTACAAGGACATTTGATAAGCCTTTATTGGGTTTTGGTATTTTGGGAAAATCGAAGCCTTTGCCGTCGTCGCCATAAGAAAAAATAAATTTTTGATCTTCGGTCGCTTCTAGCGAGAGTCGCACGCAGGAGGCTTCAGCGTATTTTAACGTATTCGTGAGCAGTTCTTGCACGATTCTGTAGGTATGCACTTTAACTAATGGGTTAAGTGCGTCGAGATTAACCTCATCGTCGATGTGCAGTTTGATGTTGAAATCGACATCTTCTGAAAATTCCTCAATAAAGCGGTGCAACACTGTAGATATTTCTCCATACGCTTCCGATAATTCTCGGAATTGATCGGAGGTTGATCTTCTAATTTCGGAGTTGAGTACATCGAGACTTTTTACTTTCTTGACATATTTGGCTCGTTTATCTTCGGGAACTGAGGGACTAAATTTCAGTAACGCAAGTTTGAGACCCGTCATTTTTCCTAAAACATTATCATGCAGCTCCCGCGCGATTCTGCTCCGTTCAATAGTCACTCCTGAATGTACACCAATGTGCACGTGAGTTCCTTTGGGTCGGTTTTTTCGTGGGTCGAATTTGGGGAGGGGTAACTTTAAAACCCTGTACTTTACAAAGAATAAAATTTGATTTCTAAAAAATAATACAATTAAAAAAACTGTAAAGAGACCGCTATAAATCAAAATACGCCTGGACAATAAATTTGCCTCCTCTGCTTCTTTCTGATATCGATCTACTTCATACTCGAGCCGCGCAAACTTATCAAAGGAATTTTGTTGCTTTAAATAAATACTATCTTTTAAGGATAAAACTCTTTGATAATACTTGAGGTCTTCGTTTGGAAATAATTTTAGGAATTTTTGAAGATAATCTAGTTCTACACTTGGAGTTGAGTATTTTCTTGACAACTCAATCGTGCTGCAAAACAGATCTTTGACTTTTACTGTGTCTCGTCTTAAGTTATGTAAATACATCGCATAAGCGAATTCTGCTTGCATTAATGTATTAAAATCTCTAGTTCTTTTTGAAATAATACAAATAGAGTCGAGCGACTTTAAATCTTTTGCGTTCGGTGAAACGTGTGATTTGGCTAAAAAGTAGTTCGCTAAAATTTTTTTAAATTGGATTTCTGAATCAGCTAAACTTAAATCAATATAGTCCTTCCTTACATCCTTTAGAAGATTATAAGCTTCAGTAAATCTACTTTGCGCATAGTGACTTATTGCATAGTTGTTTTTAGCTGTTAAGATTAATAGATCTTTCGAATAATCCGTTCTATCCCCTGCAGCCTTAATTGCATTTTTATAGTATTCCTCTGATAATTCATATCTTTTGGTGCTACTGTAAATATTAGCTAATCGCAAACTCAATTGCGCCACCATTGGATCGCCCTCGTTAATAGTTTTCTTTAAGAGATCAATTGTTTTTTTCTCCGCTAGTACATTTTGAGAAAAATACTCTAATATCGAAATTTCTTGATTTAAAATATCATATTCATAAGAGGTTTTTACTAAAAATCCTCTATACTGCTTAGCTTTTTCAAGATATTTGTAGGCAATGTCAGCTCTTCCTATCATTAAAAAATATTCACATTTATCTGAATACCATTTACCTAGAAAAGTACCGTCATTTGATCTATGTACTGCGTCTTTTACATCGTTCAAAATGATGTTAAACGATCGCATGTCATTTTGATTACGAAAATAATTCGATATTTTCTTGTGTCGCCTTAAATTACAAGTATCGCTGTAGTTCAGGTTCTTTAATACTGTACTCAGTTCAAAAGCCTTTACTCTATCTCTCGGATCACAGGCTATTAAACCGTCTAAAAACATATCGTAGCTTCTAGGTTGGCAATCCTCTAAAGACAACGCTTGATCCTTGTCTTCAGTAAAAAAGTAAATCCATGAAGCTGCAATTACTGTAACAATTACTAAAACGGCTATATAATGGTATAATCTTCTCATTTCAGCTCGAAATTAAGCAACTGCAGAATTTCTCGATTACGGTTTTTCCGTAAATCTTCATATTTTTACAAAAATCATCAAAAATCATTGCAAACATTTGTCATAGGCGATATTCATGGCGCGTTAAGAGCACTTGAAGAACTGCTACAACAGCTAAATCTTCAGGAACAAGACACTTTGATTTTTCTAGGAGACTACGTCGATGGATATAGCGATTCGCCTGCTGTACTCGATTATTTAATTCAACTTGAACGCGAGCAACCCTGTGTTTTTCTTAAAGGTAATCACGACGAACTCTTGTTAAATTGGCTTAATAAAGGCGCTGAAAATCCTCTTTGGTTGCAACACGGCGGATTGAGTACAGTACAAGCATATCAAAATACAAATGCTAGTACCAAACTGAGACACCGCGATTTCTTGGAGCGTCTAAAACCCTATTACCTAGAAAACAATAAATTATTTGTTCACGCCGGTTTTACTAATTTAAAAGGAGTACAGTACGAAATAGATTCGAGACCATTTGCCTGGGATCGCACATTATGGGAGCTTGCTCTTAGTATGGATACTACTTTAGCGATTGAATCAAACAGATATCCCAAACGACTAAAGCTATATCAAGAAATTTACATCGGCCATACTCCAGTTACGCAAATTGGCGCTAACAAGCCAATGAACTTTGCCAATGTTTGGAATATAGACACAGGAGCCGGTTTTGGAAACTACTTAAGTGCACTTGAAATAAGCTCTAAAAAAATATACCAAAGTTCAAAAATTTCTGACCTTTATCCCTTAGAATCGGGAAGAACTGCCTAATGCGGATAAGCTATGTAATCATAGAGAATGATGTTAAAACTGCTATTCGGATACACGATATCCTTGATGAGCAGGGCGACTTCTTATTTCTTGGCTCTTTTGTTGAGGTAGAAAAAGCGATTCCTATACTTTTAGAAAATAAGCCAGACATTATATTCTTGGGGTTGCCCGCCGCTTTGGATAGCAATCAGACGGAGTGGTTTCTGACAGCAGAACTACGACGCAACCAAATCCCGATTCCGAAAATTGTTGTGCTTAGTGAAACTCAAGAATTTGCTTATCGAGCAATTAAAGAAGGAGTTGTCGATTATCTACTAAAGCCCGTAGACACTACAGAGCTGTTGAAATTCATTTCGAAACTACAGTTAAAGGCAGAGTTTACTTCGAATACCCTCTTTCTGAAATCGTACGGCGATTACCGATTTATCAAAATAGCTGACTTATTATATGCTAAAGCTGATAACAACTCGACCGATTTATATCTGACTAGCGGGGAGAAGATTGCTGCTTTTAAAACTCTAAAACATTTCGAAAGAACCTTACCGCCTCAATTTGTGCGGATTCATAACAGCTATATAGTAAACGCACAGTACATCACCCGAATTCATGTAGCAAACAACATTTGTTATTTAAAGGGAAGTAAGTTGCAACTACCCGTATCAAAGTCTTATAAAAACAATCTCGACCGACTAGTTGAGATCATTTTGTCCTTGTAAAACGCAATAAAAAAGGCGAAAATCGTTAAAAATCGCGGCAGAAATGTTAAAATTTTTAATTGGCTAATCAAAAACTGCCGATTAGAAAATTTGTTTTTCTACTTACAACCTAAAGGTTGTAAAAGTTTTTGTAATTCTAATGCAGATGTACTTTTTGGTACATAATAAAGCAAACAAAATTACAAAAATAACCCCAATTTAAGACATTATGAAAAAGTTAGCCATCTTAGTAGTAGTAGCAGTAGTAGCATTAGTAGGTTTAGTATCATATAACGGAAAGGCAAATGTAAGCGAGCCAAAGAATAATGGACAGATTTTGGCGGAGTTGAAGACTAAAACAGGAGGTGGGGAAGTAATTAATCCTACGGGGAAAAGAAAATTAGAGTAAAATTCTCCATAATATATATCTTTAAACCGCTTCTAAGCGGTTTTTTTATGCCACGAATTCTCTTACAGCTAAGTTCCATATTTGTTTTTTTGATTTACTCTTGCGATAAATCAGATACAGAAAACAACAGAGCTGAAATGTCCCTGGAACTAATCGAAGCAGCAGACCAAATTTCAGATACTTCAAAAACACACCGGAAGTATTTATTGAAGGCTGATTCTATAATCAAAATTTTGCCAACCGACAGTTTGTCTTTAAAGCTAGAGTTTAAAGTTGCTTCGAGATTTTACAACACAAACTTAATGGAGGATTTTCTTAAATCCTCGGAAAGAGCAGTAAAAAAAAGCATTGAACTTAAAGACAGTTTAAATTTAGCTAAGTCATATTTATTTATTGGAGACTACTATTCAAAAGGTCTAATAATAGACAAAGCTTACAACTACTATTTTAAAAGCGAACAAATCTACAGAAAACTTAAAGACTCAGAGAACACTAGCGCACTATTATTAAACAGAGCCGTTTTACATTTAAATGAAAGTGACTATGTTGGCGCCGAAAAAGCTACCATAAATGCTCTCAAATTTCTTCGTGGAAGTAATAATTCAGAACTTAAGTATAATGCTTTTAACTTACTTGGAATAATCAATCAGAACTTAGGCGAAACCGAAACTTCACTATCTTCACACAATTCAGCACTAAATATTGCCAAAAAACAACTGTCAGAAGAATCACCATTTCTCAAATTTACGTCGCTTAACAACATTGGATTTGTTCTTCAAAAGAATAAAAGAAATACCGAAGCGAAAAAATTTTTTTTGAAAATTCTAGCATTCCCAAATCTCGAAATTGATGCTAGAGAACTTTATTTATCAGTAATATTTAATTTGGCGAATACTGATAGTGAACTCGGCAACTATATAAATAGCGAGAAATTACTCCTTAAAAATTTAAATGAACACAAGTCATCTGATGACAAATTAGGTATGCTGGCTGCTTCACTAGCCCTAAGTGAGATCTATGATATCATGAAGAATGTATCATTAGCAAAAAAGTATGCTTCAGATTCCAAAAGTCTAGCCAACTCCATTAAATCTCCACAATTTAACGTTAAAGCCCTCAAACAACTCATCAAAGTCGATCGCGCCAACGCATCAAAATACGCAGAAGAATATATTAGAATAAGCGACTCCCTTCAGGTTGCCGAGCGCCGAATTCGAAACAAACTTGCCCGTATCGAATACGAAACCGACGAACTTATCGTAGAAAAAAACAGCCTGATAGAACAACGAAAATCCATTATTTACATTACTCTGGCACTCTTAACCATTGGAGCTTTCGTGTTCATCATTCGGATACAAATGGCTAAAAACCGAGAACTTATTCTCATTCAACAACAACAAAAAGCCAACGAAGAAATTTACGAACTCATGCTCTCCCAACAAAGCAAAATGGAAGCCGTTCGACAAACTGAAAAACGAAACATCGCCCGGGAACTCCACGACGGCGTACTCGGAAAACTCTTCGGAACCCGACTCAATCTCGGACTACTCAACGAAAAAAATACCGAAAAAGCAGCCGAAGAACGCGTACAATTCATCGAAGAACTCAAGAAAATCGAACAAGAAATCCGCGAAATCTCTCACGACCTAAGCCAAGAAAAAGCGGCCGTCGTTAATAACTTCGTACTCGTACTAAACGATTACTTCGAAAAACAAAAACTTATCGCAAGCGCAAGCATTACGCTCGATATAACCGATAACATCAAATGGCAAGAAATCGATAACCTGACTAAAATCAACCTGTACCGCATCGTACAAGAATGCTTGCAAAACATCAACAAACACGCACAAGCAACAGAAGCCCATTTCAATATCACTCAACTCGAAAACCAACTGCACCTACAAGTAATTGATAACGGAATCGGGTTTAACGCCAACAAAGAAAAAAAAGGTATCGGCCTTAAAAACATCGACCTTCGCGTAAAACAAAGTAAAGCCTCAATGGAAATTTATTCAGAAAAAAACAGGGGGACTACCTTTTTATTCAAATTTCCCTTAACTTCATACGCCTAAAATAAACCTACAAATGAAAAAACATATTCGTCTTTTTATGGTTGACGATCACCCTTTTATACTCAGTGCGTATAAAAATACCGTCGATCGTTTTCGCCCCGACGAATATTCCGTGACCCACACCGAAGCCGCCGATGCCCGAGAAGCCTACCTCGCCATCAAAAACAACAGCAATTTCGACGTTGCTTTTCTCGATATCAGCATACCTCCAAGCCCCGAACATCACGTCTATTCCGGACTCGACCTCGCCAATATCCTCAAAGAAAAAATGCCCGCCTGCAAAGTCGTTTTGCTAACCATGCACACCGAAAAAGTGCGTTTTCAAGAAGTAATCGATCAGGTAAATCCCGCCGGTCTCATCATTAAAAACGACCTCACCTTCGAAGAATTGCTCAACGCTTTCGAACAAATTCTGCAAAACAATAACTACTACAGCGAAAGCGTCATAAAAATTATTGAAGAAAACGACACTACGAAGCCGTAAATCCCCGTGCCGTCAACGCTACACTGGTTCCCGCTCGCGTAATCAACTCTTTTCCCGATGCAGCCGAAACCATGTGTCCGATTAGCGTTAAATTCGGATTGCCCTTAATCTTATCAAAATCACTCAACGAAATCGTAAACAACAACTCGTAATCTTCTCCTCCGTTCAATGCCACAGTGGTCGAATCTATATTAAACTCCTCGCAGCACGAAATCAACTGCGGATCTAAAGGCAATTTCTCTTCGTAAACTCGGCAACCTAAATCGGCCGCACGGCACAAATGCAAAACTTCCGAAACCAAACCGTCTGAAACATCAATCATAGCCGTAGGCTTTACCTCTAACTGCTCCAACAAAGTTTTTATATCGGTGCGCGCTTCCGGTTTTAACTGCCGCTCAATTAAATACGTGTACGGTGTTAAATCAGGCTGATTGTTCGGGTTTGCTAAAAAAACTTGCTTTTCGCGTTCCAAAACTTGCAAGCCCATATACGCCGCACCAATATCGCCCGTAACTACGAGTAAATCAGTTTCTTTTGCTGTACTTCGCAAAACTACTTCCGACTCTTTTGCCTGCGCCACAGCCGTTACCGCGATAATTAATCCCGTTACCGAACTCGAAGTATCGCCTCCCACTAAATCAACGCCAAAACGCGCACAAGCCAACTGAACTCCGCTGTAAAATTCATCAATAGCCTCTAGTGTAAAGCGATTGCTTACCGCTATCGAAATCAAAATTTGTTCGGGCTTTACGTTCATGGCGCATAAGTCCGAAATGCCTACCACAACCGTTTTATAACCCAAGTGTTTTAACGGCATAAAACTAAGGTCAAAATGCACGCCTTCTATAAGCAACTCTTTCGTTATGAGCGTATTTTCTTCCGATTGTTGCAACACGGCAGCATCGTCGCCAATACCCAATTTCGAACTGCCATTTTTTAACGGAAATCCTTCCGAAATACGTGCTATCAATCCAAATTCGCACAGCTGCGCCAACGGTGTTCGCGGCTGATTCTTATCTTCTAACATGCGCTAAAATTTTCAGCAAAGGTACACAAACCAACAGCGTTATTTGCCTAGTAAAAGTGTCGATTCCTGTTTTTTGGGCACATCCCGCCGCAAAAATTTCGTGGAAATACAATAACGCGGCAGGTCGGGTTTTTCGCTGCAAGGCGCACCGTTCCAAAACCGTTCCGCCAAACTGCGGCACGGCTTCCGTTGGTCGCCGCACCGCAGCAGGCTGCACAGGTTTTCGCTCGGCACGGCTTTCCGCTGCAACCCCTTGTGCAAAAATGTGCACAAAAAAAGTGCAAACAAGCGTTGGTCGCTGGAACAAATTTGTGTTTTAAAAAATTCGGATACGAGTAGCCGCTTTCAAATCTGCTAACTTCGGCAACAATCGTATTCCAAGCACGTTCATTAGCACTAATTTTTCGCGGAAAGGATGGCAGCGGAAAGCCTTTTTTGTGGTGGCATTTAAGCCGCAAAAAAACCCGATAGCTATCGAGGGAACGAACAGCCTGACGGCGACCGTACGGATTGTGCATTTGCGAAGCGTTGCGATTTTAGCCGCCGGAACGCCCAAAACAAAATAACGTTGGTGAAAACCAAAAAAGAATTCTACATTTAGACCAACTAGTATTATTAAGCACAACTTTAAACATTTGGCAACGTAACAACTCGACGCAAAGTTCGTCCAATTCAAAAAATCACAAAACATGACATTAACCATCAAAAACCTCACAAAAACATATCCCAATGGGGTGAAAGCACTCGACCATCTTGATCTTACCATCGGAACGGGCATGTTTGGCTTGCTCGGCCCAAATGGTGCCGGAAAATCATCGCTTATGCGTACCATCGCTACGCTGCAACATCCCGACGAAGGCGAAATCACTTTTGGCGACATCAATGTTTTACAAGACAAAATGGGCTTGCGCCGCGTTCTGGGTTATTTACCGCAAGAATTTGGTGTGTATCCAAACATCTCTGCCAAAAATTTACTCGACTACTTTGCGCGTCTCAAAGGCGTTTCCAATACTAAAGAACGAGAAGATATTGTAACCGAAGTGCTGCGTGTTACTAATTTGTACGAAGTGCGCAACAAAAGTGTTAGCGGTTATTCGGGCGGTATGAAACAGCGCTTCGGAATTGCACAATTGTTGCTTAATAAGCCGCGGCTAATTATCGTCGACGAGCCCACAGCCGGACTCGATCCCGCCGAACGCAACCGCTTCTTAAACGTACTTCGCGAAATCGGAACCAACAATACGGTAATTTTTTCAACGCACATCGTCGATGATGTAAAAGAACTCTGTACCGACATGGCTATTCTTAACGGCGGACGAATTTTACAACACAAAACACCAAAACAAGCAACGACCGACCTTCAAGGCAAAATTTGGAACAAGAAAATTGACCGTGAGAAATTCGAAGAATACGATAAACAGTACCAGGTTTTGTCGTCTAGTTTTAACGAAGACAACGAATTTTTCATTCGAATTTACGCCGACGAAAATCCGGGTAACGGATTTGAAACTGCGAAAGCACAACTCGAAGACGTGTATTTCACTGCTCTTAAAAACGACAAAGCATGATGTTTAAAACTATTTATACGTTCGAACTCAAACGCTTCTTTCGCAGCTTTGAAGTTTATGTGTACAGCGCCATATTCTTTCTTTTCGCCTTTTTCTTAATGGCCGATTCGTTAGGGTATTTCGATGCGCTTAGCAGCACTACTACCAGCAACCAATTTGCTAATTCCCCTTTGGCAATCAATAGCGCTATAAACGGACTCTCAACGTTTATTTACTTCTTACTTCCGGGAATTATCGGTACCGTTATTTACCGCGATTACCGCTACAACGTACACCCCGTTATGTACAGCTACCCGTTTGAAAAACCGGCATACTTCTTCGGAAAGTTCTTGTCGGGCTTTACCATTTCTATAATCATTACCTTATTTATTGGAATTGGCATCTACTTAGCAACAATTCTTCCTTTTGCGAACCCCGATTTACTCGGTCCACAACGCTTCGATGCGTATTGGCAAGCTTACTTGTATTTTGTGCTTCCCAACATGTTTTTTTACGGAGTTATCGTATTTGTAGTTGTAACCATTACTCGTAATGCCTCAGTCGGATTTCTAACGGTACTTATTCTAATTATTGGGCAAAGTGTGGTACAATCGTACGCCAGCGATGCCGAAAACCGAGCTATTGCCGCATATCTGGATCCGTTTGGTTACGAAGCGCTTTCGTATTACACACAATATTGGACCGTTTATGAACGAAACAACCTTGCACTTCCTTTCGAGGGATACATCATCTACAATCGTTTGCTGTGGTTGGGAATTAGTTTGCTAATTCTAGGTTTAATTTACCGCGCTTTTTCATTCTCCCAAAACGGCATTACGCTTTTCAAATCTAAAAAGAGTGAGCGTTTCACCAAAGAGAATTTCAGTGCAATATTACGCGTAAACTTACCCGAAGTTACACTCGATTTCTCAGCAAAAACCACATTGAACAACATCCTGCACTTCACCGGATTCGAGCTGCGTTACATCTTAAAAAACTGGTTGTTTATCGTGATCTTCTTCGTAGCCGTTTTATTTCTATTCTTGGTGTTCTTTACACTAGGTGTTATTTTCGGTACCAAAACGCTGCCGTTAACCTCAACTTTATTGTCGGGCGCAAACGTCGTTAATTTATTTATCAACGCATTAACGTTTTTATTCGCTGGCTTGTTGATTCACCGAGGTACTATTTCGCGCATGAATTTATTGGTTGACAGTACTCCAACGTCGAACTTTGCCTTGGTTGCTCCAAAATTCTTGGCCTTAATTCTTATGCAAGCTGCTGTGCTATTTTCAGTAATTATTGCAGGAGTAGGCTATCAAGCCATAAACGGCTTTACCGATTTCGAACTCGACAAGTACTTTTTTCACCTGTATGGAATCGTTTGGATCAACCTAATTATTTGGGCTTGCCTTGCACTTTTCGTTCAAAGTTGGGTTCGAAACTACTTGATCGGGTTCTTTATCTTACTCGCAACTTCGATCGTACTTACTTTTCTGCCGAGTATGGGTGTCGAACAAATCATTTTCCTCTTTAACGAAGATCCTGGCTACGCATACTCCAATCTCGATGGCTACGGCGCCACCTTACCTCCCTACTTTTTATATAAAGTGTACTGGCTACTGCTCGGCAGCGTTTTGCTACTTATCGGATTTGGTTTGTACCGCCGCGGTATATCTTCAAATGCAAAAGAGCGTTTGCAAAACTTTAAACGAACGTTTACCAAACCGATTGCCGTTGCTTGTTCGCTGTTATTCTTTAGTTTTATTGGCCTAGGAGGTAAAATATACTATGAAAACAACATCCGAGAGAAGCGAAAAACAGCCCTCGAATTCGAAAAAGAAGCAGTATTATGGGAAAAAAAGTACAAGAAATACGAAAACACCCAACAACCCCGAATCGTTGAAGTGAATGTAAACTTGGAAATTTATCCAGAAACTCGCGATTTCGTAGCGAAAGGGAAATATTACCTGAAAAATAAATCGGGTCAGCCTATCGATACACTTATAATTAACTATCAAAAGGGAACCACGTACACTTCCGCGGAAAAATGGCAGAAAATTTCTATCGATACCGTACTGAATTTCGATATTCTGAAACTGGAAAAAGCACTAGCTCCAGGCGATTCACTGCTGTTTGAATTTACGATGAAAAACAAGCCGAATACCCTATTCAATTCCGACTCGCCGATTTTGTACAACGGAACGTTCATCAACAACGGCATGTTCCCAAGCTTTGGCTACAACGACGGTGGCGAAATCACCGACAACGATCTGCGTAAAAAATACAACTTGCCGCCGAAAGACCGTATGCCTTCGCCCTACGACATGAAAGCACGGCAAAATACCTACATTTCATCGGATAGCGACTGGATTCGATTCCAAGCAACTATAGGTACCGCCGGCGACCAAATTGCGATCGCACCCGGTTACCTTCAAAAGCAATGGAAAGAAAAAGGACGCAATTACTTCCATTATAAAATGGATCAAAAAATGCTGAATTTCTACGCATTTAATTCCGGCAGATACGAAGTGCTTCGCGACAAATGGAACAACGTAAACATCGAAATTTACTACCACAAAGACCATACGTACAATCTAGATCGCATGGTAAAAGGAATCAAAAAGGGGCTCGATTACTACTCAGCAAACTTTTCTCCGTACCAACACAAACAAGTACGCATCATCGAATTTCCTGAAACTTCAGGCGGATTTGCACAATCGTTTGCGAATACCATTCCGTTTTCCGAAGGCCTAGGCTTTGTTGCCGATGTAGATGATACCGACGAAAATGCGGTAGATTATCCGTTTGCCATTACGGCTCACGAGGTTGCGCACCAATGGTGGGCACATCAGGTAATTGGTGCAAATGTGCAAGGTGCAACGGTACTTTCTGAATCGCTTTCAGAATACAGCTCGCTAAAAGTTCTCGAACACCAATACGGTAAAGGACAAATGCGTAAATTCCTAAAAGAAGCACTTGACAGCTATTTGCAAGGACGCGCGTTTGAATCTAAAAAGGAACAACCACTTATGTTCAATGAAAACCAACAATACATTCATTACAACAAAGGCTCGTTAGTCCTTTATGCTTTAAGCGATTACATCGGCGAAGCAAAATTTAATGCCGCACTTAAAAGCTTCATACAAAAGAAAGCGTATCAAGAAGCGCCCTACACCACAGCCGTTGAGTTTGTAGAAGAAATCGATTCCATTACACCCGATTCGTTGAAATATCTAATCAACGATATGTTCCGAGAAATTACAACGTATTCGAACAGTTTGGAAAACGCAAAAGTTGAAGACTTGAAAAATGGCAAATACCGCGTTACTATTAACTTCTCGGTAACTAAGCAATATGCCGATGGGAACGGTAAAGAGCGTTTTACCAACAAAGCCGGCAAGAGTATTACAGGTACAGTTAGAGGCAAGAAAGTAACTTCGGCACCTCTCGCCGATTACATCGAACTCGGAATTTTCGGAAAGGATAAAACACAGAAAGAAAAGGCGTTATACTTGAAAAAAGTGAAGGTCGATAAAATTTCAAATACCGTGTCGATTATCGTCAATGAAAAACCAACAGAGGTGGGTATCGATCCGTACAATAAACTTATCGATGTCAATTCAACCGACAACCGAAAAGGCTTGTAAAATAAAATCTTCGAAACTAAAAAACCGCCTCAATATTGAGGCGGTTTTTATTTTCTAACACAGTTAAAATCTAATCGTTCAGTTTCAAAACTGCCATAAACGCCGATTGCGGAATCTCTACATTACCAACTTGTCTCATGCGTTTTTTACCTGCTTTTTGCTTCTCTAACAGTTTACGTTTACGCGAAATATCGCCACCGTAACATTTTGCCGTTACGTCTTTTCTCAGTGCTTTAATAGTTTCGCGTGCAATAATCTTCGCCCCAATAGCCGCCTGAATCGGAATATCAAACTGCTGACGCGGAATCAATTCGCGCAACTTCTCACACATTTTTTTACCTATGTTGTACGCGTTGTCTTCGTGAATTAAGGCCGAAAGTGCATCGACATTTTGTCCGTTTAGCAATACGTCTAATCGCACTAAACGCGACTGTCGCATACCAATCGGATGGTAATCAAACGAAGCGTACCCTTTTGAAACGGTCTTTAAACGATCGTAAAAATCGAAAACAATCTCCGCCAAGGGCATATCGAAATTTAATTCAACACGCTCCGGAGTCAAATAGGTTTGGTTGGTAATTTGTCCGCGTTTTTCAATACACAAACTCATTACCTGGCCTACGAAATCGCTTTTGGTAATCACCGTTGCTTTAATGTATGGCTCTTCAACTCGATCCAAGCGCGACGGCTCGGGCAAATCACTCGGATTATTTACGATAAATGCCGCATCCGGATCTTTCTTGGTGTATGCGTAATAACTTACGTTAGGTACTGTAGTAATAACCGTTTGGTTAAACTCGCGCTCTAAACGTTCTTGGATGATTTCCATGTGCAACATACCCAAAAACCCGCAACGGAATCCGAAGCCAAGTGCAGCCGAACTCTCCGCCTGAAATACCAGCGAAGCATCGTTTAGTTGCAGCTTTTCCATACTGGCGCGCAAATCTTCGTAATCTTCAGTTTCAACCGGATAAATTCCGGCGAAAACCATCGGCTTTACATCTTCAAAACCGGTAATCATTTCCTGAGTTGGGTTCAAAGCATCGGTAATTGTATCACCTACTTTTACTTCTTTCGCTTCCTTAATTCCCGAAATCAAATAGCCCACATCGCCGGCGCCAATTTGCTGTTTCGGAACTTGGTTGAGTTTAAGCGTTCCAACCTCATCGGCAAAATATTCCTTGCCCGTGGCCATGAATTTAATCTTCTGGCCTTTCTTGATAACGCCGTTATTCACGCGGAAAATAACTTCAATACCGCGAAACGGATTGTAGTGCGAATCGAAAATTAACGCCTGTAATGGCTCATCTTCAGCTCCTTTCGGCGGCGGAATGCGCTCGATGATGGCTGCTAAAATTTGTTCTACGCCCAAACCGGTTTTTCCGGAGGCAGGAATAATTTCGTCGTGCTTACAACCTAGCAAGTCAACAATATCATCGCTAACTTCTTCGGGATTCGCACTCGGTAAATCAATTTTGTTCAAAACCGGAATAATTTCCAAGTCGTTTTCCAAGGCGAGATACAGGTTCGAAATGGTTTGTGCCTGAATGCTTTGCGCGGCATCTACAATAAGTAAAGCGCCTTCGCAAGCGGCAATCGAACGCGATACTTCGTAGGAAAAATCTACGTGTCCCGGTGTATCAATTAAATTCAAGATGTATTTCTCGCCCTTGTAGGTATATTCCATTTGAATCGCGTGACTCTTAATGGTAATCCCGCGCTCGCGCTCCAAATCCATATTGTCTAACAACTGCGCTTTCTCTTCTCGTGCCGAAACTGTTTGCGTAGCACTCAGCAGCCGGTCGGCTAAAGTACTTTTACCGTGATCGATATGCGCGATAATGCAAAAATTTCTGATGTTCTTCATTTGCTTTTTCTTTCTTTTTTGGGCGTTCCGGCGCGAAATTAGTGCGTCGGAAGATGTTTGTGCGTCCGCGCCGTCAGGCTTTCCGCTATAGCCCCTCTTTCATCGGGGGCTGCCGCTTCACCCGAGGCTACAGCCGAATTGACCGCAAGGTAATCCTTAACGCGAAAAATCGTTACCGAAAATCGTGCAAATATATTCATTAATTACGGGCTTTTTGCTTGAACTATTCACAACTTATTGTGATATTTCGGCAAATTTTTTGGGTTTTTTCACCACTTGCAAATCTTTTTTTAAACCAAACCCAATTGCTTGTATCTACTATCGATCAACGCCCGATAACGTTGCTGGTATTCGGCTGATACAAAACTCTTTTTCAATACGTCGAGCATTTCGGGTTTTGCGTACACAAACAAGTCTAAGGTATTGTCTAAGTATCGTTTACTCAATCCGCAATTTTCAAACGCGGCACAAAAATCTTTGTAGGCTAATTTTCGCTTTTTCGCGTTTAAGGTCAGTGCCAACTCTTCGGTATCAACCGGATTTACCAAAGCCGTTGGAACTAAATCGTAGGCCGGAGCAAGCACTAAACCATGCCCAGGCTTCTCGAGCAGCGAAAAGTTTTTCAAATGCATATCGGCGTTCCCGGTAAAAAAACTAAACAAAACCAGCTCAAAGAAATTACCTACATCCAACAGCGGCGAACTCGAGTGCTTCAAGATTAACTTTGCAACTTGTTCATGACTCCCTTTGTACTTGTCCTCGGTAAGTCGCTCGCTAAGCTGGCACATATCTTCCATATGCAACTTTTCGTTTCGGGATCGATCAACGCGTTTCGTGATGTAACACAACGTGCCATCTTGCAAATACAACAAGCTGTGCGGAACCACTTGCAAACCACAAACCTGCGCCATGTGCATACTTACGCTTTCCAACTCGGGCAGTTGCGGGTAAAACTCCGACGGTGGTTTAAGTATATAATCACCGTACAAACCAACGATTGTTAACTTTTTAGTTAGATTTTTCGAGGCTTTTCGATACAAACTCAACGATACTTTAGCTTGAACTCCGGTAACAGCCATCTGACTTTGGATTACTTGTGTGGCAAGTTCTTGTAAATCGGCTAAACCATAGTGCAATTCGGGTGTTTTTAACTGTCCGTAAAAGCGTTTATTGCACGCTTGATGTACTGTTGCGTTGCCTTCGTTTAGCGGTTCGTAACAATGCAAACAGCGCGTTCCATAAAAAGCAGGCGGTTCTTGCACCAGATTTACTGCTGCCGAACTTCGCTCTAAATATTTCTTTTTATAGTTCTTCATGTTCTAAAACGCTAACTGCACCAATGCTGTCTTTGCAACACGCTAAAAGCAATCCCATCCGATCGCGGTAATTTATTTTCCAGTTTCTTTCTGCCAAATCAAGCAACCAACCTTCGGGTATCAATCCGTCAAAAAATGCGAATAAGGTTTTGCTGTTGTATGGTTCTTTTTGTAAAGGTAAAGTCACGCTTACTGCCGTTGCTGCCGGATTCGTCAAGTAAGAAGCATCATAAGCAAACGTGTAGCCGCGCTCGTTTTCAAGCAAGTAGCCACAATAAACTCCTTTTACAAAGATGTTTGCTTTTCTATGCATCTTGTTTCAACAATAAATCGCGATCAAGTGCAACTGGACCCAAGGTTTCGCCGAACAATCGCAACACGTCGTTCACTTTATCTATTCGTAAGGTTGTTTTTCCTTGTTCTAAATCGCGCACAAAACGCAAGCCTACTCCCGCTTTTAACGCTAGTTCGGGCTGCGTCAACCTGTTTTGCTTTCGCTTTATTTTGATATGCTTACTCAAAGGCGTCAGATTTTCTTTCATTTTTATACCTTTTCAACTACAAAAATATCATTTTATCGTTTAAAAATACCACAAAAGGTATAATTTTTATACAAATCATATTTTTTATACCTTTTATAGTGTAAATATAGATTCTCAACTTACTTTTATGCTATTTATGGTATAAAAATTCGATCTAAACCTAAAAGGTAATTGCGTCGATTCGAAATTTGCGCAAACAAATCTGACCGTACAGTTCCTGCTCCACCAAGTTAGTACCAACTCGGCTTTGTTCAACGTAAGCTCGATATAAAAATTGGAATAAGAAGTCAGTTAATCAGTAAAATAACAGCGATTGTATCTGCAAAAACATACAAAAGATAAAAGGCTGTTTTTGAGTCAGAAAAAGGCAAAAGAATTTAGCACAGCACAGTTACGGAACATTTTTCTACTGAACTAATTTTCAAATCTAATAATTATGATAGGCTTATTTCCTTCAAAATGCAAAGGAATCTCAAAACAACAACAACGAAGGTAACCGTTTAAATGGTCCGCTTTAAGAACTGTATAGAAAAATATCTCTCAAACGATCTAAAAGCCTTACCTGAAGCGTCCTAGCAAACATTTCTATGTCGCACTGTCGTTTATTACTTAATTCCGACAAGATAATTTTCAAATCTTTCAATCTCGAAATCTAAAAAATTTAACCCCTGCGAAACTATACTTTGAAAAGCATATCGTAATATTGCGATATATAAATATAACGATGGGAATTACCAAAGCAGCGTACTTCACAGACGCACAAAACGAACTCGCCGATATCGCAAAAGCACTCGGAAACCCCGCTAGAATTGCCATTCTAGACCATCTTGCCAAAGTTAATAGCTGCATTTGTGGCGATCTTGTTACCGAACTACCCCTGGCTCAAGCCACCATTTCTCAACATCTGAAAGAACTTAAAAACGCCAAACTCATTAAAGGAAACATCGACGGAAATGCCGTTTGCTACTGCATAAATCACGAGGTTTTCAACAAATTTAAGGCCTACCTAAACATCTTTTCTAACGCAAACGACAACGCAAATACCTGCTGTCCGTAATTAAAAATTGTTGCTATGACTATTCAAAATTTCAAAGAAATCTTAACCCAGTTACCCGAACTTGGTTTTAAAACCCCAAACGGCAACGCCATTCCCGAGCACTTACACATCACAGAACTCGGCATAACTACAAAACATTTTATCGACTGCGGCGGAACGGTTCGCACCGAGTCGCACGCCAACTTTCAACTTTGGGTTGCAAACGATACCGAGCACCGGCTCACGCCCGAAAAACTATTGCAAATTATTACGCACTCGGAGAAACATTTCGCACTTGATGCGCTCGACATTGAGGTAGAGTACCAAGGTGAAACAATCGGGAAATACGGCATCGATTTCACCGGTAGCGCGTTTACCCTAATTCCAAAACAAACGAACTGCTTAGCGCTCGACAACTGTGGCATTCCGAAACAAAAGCGCGCTTTAAACACGATAACGGCTAACGAACCTTGTTGCACGCCAGACGGCAACTGTTGTATTTAACTATTTTACCATGAAAAAAATCCTAGTTCTTTGTACGGGAAACAGCTGTCGGAGTCAGATTGCTCACGGCTATTTAAATCATTTTGCTCACGGAACTGCAGAAGTTTACAGCGCTGGTGTTGAAACGCACGGCGTAAATCCGAAAGCTATTGCCATAATGGCCGAAGACGGTATCGATATTTCGCAACATACCTCGAATCACATCGACGAATACGCACAAATTGATTTTGACTTGGTTATTACCGTTTGCGACAGCGCCAAGGAACGTTGTCCGTTTTTCCCGTCGCGTGCACAAAAATTTCACCACAACTTCCCCGATCCGGCGAAAGCTACAGGCACCGAAGAAGAAATCATGCAGGAATTTCGCAGCGTTCGCGATCAGATAAAAGACTACTGTCGGAATTTTGTTACCGCACATGTCAGCCACTAATTTCACTCCCGCGGCAGCACGTAAGCGTTTAAGCTTCTTGGATCGCTATCTAACTCTTTGGATTTTCCTGGCAATGCTTATTGGTGTTGTACTCGGAAAATTTGCGCCAGAAATCCCGCAACTCGTCGAATCGTATAGTGTGGGAACTACAAACATTCCGTTGGCAATCGGTCTGATTTTAATGATGTATCCGCCGCTGGCCAAGGTTGAATACGCGAAAATGAAGAGCGTTTTCAGTAATGTTAAGGTGCTGAGTATTTCGCTATTTCTGAACTGGATCGTGGGTCCGTTATTGATGTTTACACTCGCCTACTTTTTTTTACAGGACGAACCCGAATACATGACCGGACTGATACTTATTGGTTTAGCGCGTTGTATTGCGATGGTTGTGGTTTGGAATGATTTGGCAGAAGGAAATCGGGAGTACGGCGCCGGACTAATTGCCTTAAACAGTTTGTTCCAAATATTTACGTACAGCTTTTACGCATACTTTTTCTTGACCATTTTTCCGAGTTGGCTCGGACTGCCCACAGTTTCTGTGAAGATCTCGGTTGCCGAAATTGCCGAAAGTATTGGTATTTATTTGGGAATTCCGTTTGTACTTGGCGTTGTTTCGCAAAAAGTGTTGCAACAAGTTAAAGGTCGCGACTGGTTTTTTGGAAAATTCATTCCGGCAGTTTCTCCAATCACGTTAATTGCTTTACTTTTTACCATCGTTTTAATGTTTAGCCTTAAAGGCGAAACGATAGTTGCTATTCCGTTTGATGTGCTGAAAATTGCCGTTCCGTTAGTTGTATACTTCGCGCTGATGTTCTTGCTGAGCTTTATTGTTGGTTTGCTGATGAAAGTTGATTATTCGCGCAATACAGCTATAGCCTTTACCGCAACGGGAAATAATTTTGAATTAGCGATAGCAGTAGCGGTGGCTGTTTTTGGCATCGGAAGTAAACAAGCGTTTGCCGGCGTTATTGGTCCGCTGGTTGAAGTACCCGCCTTAATTGCATTGGTTAACGTAGCGTTTTTCTTTAGGAAGAAATACTACTCGAAGGAAATTACTTCTTGAGAATCCTATCACGAGCATCAAATTTGAAATTTCGATACTCCGATGCAAAGTCGGCATGCATTGATGTCACATAGAATCCTAGATTTTGCATGGAATTCACGATTTTTAATTCGTTCATTTCAAATGAGCGGCTAATTGTGTATTTTCGAAAATTAAAACATACAACATGCGAAAGTACTTTTACATATTTCTTTTTGGTGCCGCTTTTATTTCATGTAAGAAAGAATTGCAACCGCAAGAAAGCTCATCGACAACCGATACAACAAAAGTAGCTACGGCTGCTCCGGGCACTGTTACGCCTGTGCCCGTAGGAACACCTGTTACAGGAGTTCAACCTGCGGCCGTGCAGTCAACTTCCGCACAGCCACAGCAAATTGTAGTTAACCAACCGGTTGCAAAAACTCCAAAAGGTATGAATCCACCGCACGGACAACCGGGACATCGTTGCGACTTACCCGTCGGTGCGCCGCTTAACAGCAAGCCAAAGCCAGCAGCAACACCAGCACCAGCAACGGTAACTCAAATGACGCCACAACAGTCGGTTGTTGTTCCACAGCCCGTTGCGGCACCGCAGCCTGCATCAACGCCTACGGAAGCGCCTGCTGCAACTCCAGAGAAAAAAGAAGGTGAATAGTTACAAGCAATTTTTGAATATTATTGGGCTCATCGGATGTTTTCTGATGAGCCTTAGTTTTTATGGACAGCGCGTATCGGGCACCGTTTTCGATGAAAAGGACAATTCAGCGCTCTCTTATGTAAATATTGGAATTCCTGGAAAAAAACATCGGAACCGTATCGAACAATCAAGGAAGCTTTTCGATAGATCTTACGCAAGCCAACGATACTGATGTACTTGTTTTTTCAACGATTGGATATAAAAGTAAATCTGTTCGTGTTTCGAACCTTCGAACAGACAGTAAAACCCTAGAAAATGTGCGTTTAGAGCGCGAAATTTATGAACTAAATGAAGTAGTCGTAAAACCCGGAGCATTTCGAACGGTTAATTTGGGTCGGAGTTTCGGCCGCACTCGACTCAGCGCTGGCTTTGCGAACAATAAACTGGGAAATGAGCTCGCCATGGAATTTAATGCGGGAAAAACTGCCTTTTTCCCAGAGCGCTTTGAAGCAGTTATCAGTACCAACACGTACGGAAAAATAAAGCTGCGTGTTAATGTTTACGAAGCTGCCAACGGCGTTCCTGCTAAAAACATTCTTTCGGAAAACATCTTTGTAGAAACCGAAATCAAAAAAGGAATTTTAAGTGTGGATTTAACTCCATACGATTTACGTGTCACCGGAACCTTTTTTATTAGTCTTGAAATTATTGAAGATATGGGCGAAGGCAGATTGCATTTTGTTGCAGATTACAAAGGAAAGCCCATTTTAACTCGAGCTGTGAGCCAAGGAAACTGGCGCTCTCAAGACGATGTTTCTCTGAACTTCTCGGTTATCGGGAAGCAAGAAGTTGGAAAAAGTAAATAATCTGAGTTCAACATAAAGATCTTTGTTAGAACGCTTGAATTGCGGCATTTAAATAGTTTGCGGAAATTTTTGCTAAACTATTTTTTAAGCTAGCCAAGTAAACAGTCGCATATTGCGTTGTGCTTTTTTAAGATATCTCGGTATCCCAAAGAAGATACGCCTCGTAATCAACTATTTAAGTGATTTCTAACTTTGATTTTCACATCGAACTCACGTTAAATAAAAAAACCACTCGTTGTTGAGTGGTTGAGTGGAGAATACCGGATTCGAACCGGTCACCTCTTGCCTGCCAGGCAAGCGCTCTAGCCAAATGAGCTAATCCCCCTATTGGTTGGCAAATATAACAGAATTTGTCTGAACTTTACAACCTGAATGTTTTTGTATGAATATAGACTCTGCTTTTGTAAAAACGAATGTCGATAGCCGTGTTGCAACGATTACCTTTTACCATCCGCAAGGAAATTCATTTCCAAGCACACAGCTTACCGATTTAACGCAAGCGCTCAACGAACTTTCGAACCGATCAGACGTTGCGGTTGTTGTGCTGCAAAGCCACGGAAACTCGGCGTTTTGTGGCGGCGCTTCGTTCGACGAGCTTTTGCAAGTACACGATGAAACAACCGGAAAAGCGTTTTTTAGCGGCTTTGCCAATGTGATAAACGCCATGCGCAAATGTAAGCACCCCATTGTAGGTCGCGCGCAAGGCAAGGCCGTTGGTGGCGGAGTGGGTTTACTTGCCGCTTGCGATTACGTTTTTGCCAGCGAAAAAGCTTCCATTAAGCTTTCTGAATTGGCAATTGGTATTGGTCCGTTTGTAATTGAACCCGCCGTTTCCCGAAAAATAGGTTTAAACGGCTTTAGCGCAATGACTTTGCAACCCAATCGGTGGTTCGATGCACCATGGGCCTTGCATGCTGGTTTGTACCAGGCGATATTTGCCGACACCAACGAGCTAGATTTGGCAGTACAAGAATTTGCTTCAAGCTTATCGAATTACAGCCCCGAAGCCCTACAAGATATAAAAAGAGTGCTTTGGCAAAATACCGAACATTGGGATACGCTGTTGTACGAGCGCGCTGCCATTTCGGGTCGTTTGGTGTTGTCGGAGTTTACGAAGAAGAAACTCGGGGAATTGAAAGCATAGTTTTTGAAGTTTGTAGATTTCAAAACGTGTGTACAGCTTTAGCCGCCGGAACGCCCAAAAAAAAATCTGCCTCGAAAGACAGATTTAAGCAATTTTCTTCAGTAAATCGAACATTGGACAACGTTTACAACGCTTGTCTTTACCTTTTTTGTATTTCTCGCAACAAGAAGCTTTGCAATTCGAGGCGATCTTTAGTTTTTTAACCAGCTCTTTTTGCTTCTTCTTTTTGTCGGCTTTCTTTTCTGCTTCCTTCTTGCTCATCTACAAAGATTTGAGCAAAAATAAAACTTATTTTAATACATTCTAAATAAATTTAAGCGAAGAATTAATTCGCCCCAGGCAGAATTTGGCTTGTTACGGTAATTTGCTGGATGTCGCGATCAAATAAGTACAATCCGCCTTTATCATCTCCGATCAAATTGATTTTATCGAGTATCGTTTTTGCTTGAGCCTCTTCTTCAATTTGTTCAGCAACGTACCATTGCAAGAAATTATGTGTCGCGTAATCTTTCTCACTTAATGTAATGTGCACGAGTTCGTTTATAGATTGCGACACGAAAAGTTCATGCTTGTATAATTCGCTAAAAAGTTGCTGAAAGGTATTGAAGGTAGTTTTTGGGGCATTGAGCTCGGTAATGTGCGCGTGACCACCGCGTTCGTTTACAAATTTGATAAGTTTTAACATGTGCACGCGCTCTTCATCCGACTGCGCATACATAAAGCGTGCAACACCTTCTAAACCTTGAATTTCGGCCCAGCAAGCCATCGACAAATAAATTTGTGAGCTTTCAGCCTCGATACGGATTTGGTTATTGAGTGCCTGTTCAACCGATTTTGATAACATAGTAAAATTTTTTTAGTAAAGTTAGCAAGAATACTTCTTTGCTTAATCGCGATCTAGAAATTTAGACACATTCAACGTTTGATCTTCCGGTACAAATGCAGCTTGAATGTAGGCGTTCTTAAATTTGGTAATTGCGTTAACTTCTATTTTCTTCTCGTCGTTAAACTGCAAGATTTCGTCAATTGCTGGAACACAGCGCAAGTATTTTTTAGGCTGGAGGAAAGCATCGGTTGCGAGTTCTGCGTAAAAAAGTATACTGTTTTCATAGAGATCGTCGTCTGGATCATAATCCGCAACAGCAGCGACGGCATATAGTAAAAATCCGCCCGCAGATACACCTCCGTCAAGGGAGCCTATCGTAATTAATTTACCGTTTTCAGATTCATAAACACTCAAACCCATTTTAGGTTGCGAGATTCGTTTTAAAAAGCGCTTCGTTTGCAGTTCGGACCTTGGAACTCCACCGTTTCGTTGCTCGTAAAATTGAAAGTCTGATGATCTCGCATCGGTTTTTGCTCCAACTTGCCAGCGTTTTAAAATCTTTTTTGATTGAAGATCGGTAACAACAACCACAAGACTGTCTTTACTTGTTGAAATTTCGAAAAGCTCCTTTTTCCCTAAAGAAGAGGTATAATTATCTGGATTATGAACATTGGAATTGAAAACACTACTTTTCGTTGTATACGATCTAAAATCAATCTCTTGCATAGTTGTGCTTCCTTTTCGAGCACGCAGAAAAATTGCTTTACCATTTTTAAAAAAGCATTTGTCGGCATTCAACGTTTCTAAAACGGGCGTATAGTTATCGTTGATTTCCGCAAAATCTTGTTTTCTTAGGAAATCTGCAAAAAGCTCGTTGCCGTTAAAATTATCGAACGGCGTAGTATCGATTGCCTTTTTTATTACGGATGTACCTTGCAAACTGTAGGCAAAACAAGCTTTAGTGTTTTTGTTTACCGTAAGGAAATGACGCTGATTCCCGTCTTGAAATTGCGCGGTGCACACTTCACCAGTTTCGAAAATTGCTTGGGAATGCATCGCATATGAATCAAAATTTTGATTCGTTTTCAAGGTAATTAGGCGACTCTCGGCTTCGTCAATAAAATGAATAAATACACTATCGGTCTTAAACGTCATTTGAATGTTTTTCTGTAAACTTTCATTGACGTTATACGACACCGAATCCCGCAAAAACAAGGCTGAATTGTATCGCAGAACTTTCAAATTTCCAGGCTTGTATGCTAAAACGTACAAGTTGCGCTCATCGCCATCGGCAAACAGTGCAATTTTTGCGTTATCCGTGCGCTTTTTCCAATTGATTTTTGTAGCGTCTATTTGTTGCGCTGTCGCGGAAGTAAAAACTAACAACAGGAATAATCGAATAAAAAAATTCATAGTTCATTTAGATTTTTTTGAAATGCAACAAAAAAATGTTCAACATCGCGGCCGTCGGCGAGTGCGTGATGAACGTGAACAGCAACGGGCATCGCAATTTTATTGTCTGTCTTCTCAAATTTACCAAACGTAATCTTCGGACAACTATCCGAAATGCTAAATTTTCGGGCATGCGACAGCGCCAAAAAGTGCAAGTTTGGAAACGTTGAAATATGTATCAAATTTGCTTCGTCAAACGTGCGTGTGAACAATCCTGAAGTGTTTTGTACACGAACGATTTCCTGCTTTGCAGCGACTGTAAATGTTAAAAAATCGGAATAAAAGGGAATATAACTAAATCCGAACGTGCCGTCGGGTCGCAAAATAGTTGCGGATGCGTGGCTGTAAGGATATTGATATACCTCGGAATCTTCGATGCGCAGGTTAAGCGCCGAAACTTCAGAAATCGCTTTCAAACAGCAATACAAATAGGTGCAAAACAAACTCTGATTTTGTTCTTTCGCGAATCGAAGAGCATTCTGAATATCAACTACAGCGGTGACTCCAAAAAATGGCTCTTCAAACGTTTTAAAAAAGTGAAAATGCGCTTTACGATTCCAATTTTCGAGATCAATTTGTTGTTTCATCGCTGAATAAGGCGGTTACTTCATGGATATTCTCGCAAGTGGTAAAACGTTCATGAACCACTTGGTGGTCGATTTTCTCATGCGCCCAGGTAGTATGAAACGGAATATGTACGGCATATCCGCCAACTTCGAGTACAGGAAGTACATCTGATTTTAACGAATTTCCGATCATCAGAAAATCATCTGCACTAATTTCAAGACGATTTAATAGTTTTCTGTAATCGCTCGCTTGTTTGTCAGACATGACTTCAATATGGTGGAAATAATGTCCAAGACCGCTCTTATGTAACTTCCGATGCTGGTCTAATAAGTCGCCTTTAGTGGCAACAACGAGTTTGTATCTGCCCGAAAATGATTTTAAAACATCGGGTACTCCGTCGAGTATTTCGATAGGCTTCTCAATTAATTCTTTACCCAAAGCAAGGATCCGTGCGGTAACTTCATTACTGATCGTGTTGTTGGAAATCAGCAAAGCGGCTTCGATCATCGACAAGATATAGCCTTTAATTCCGTACCCGTAGTATTTTAGATTGTCA
The DNA here is from genome assembly GCF_002251775.1 of Flavobacterium aurantiibacter. Taxonomy (GTDB): domain Bacteria; phylum Bacteroidota; class Bacteroidia; order Flavobacteriales; family Flavobacteriaceae; genus Flavobacterium; species Flavobacterium aurantiibacter. The sequence continues at coordinate 21,880 of NZ_NOXX01000200.1, read as the reverse complement.
ATCTCTGTCTTGAAAAGTTCGGCAGAAAGCTGATGACGCGATAAATACGGTGCCATGAGTTCGCAGAAATGTGTTTCCACTTCTTGGAAATAGGGCTCGTTTACCCACAAGGTGTCGTCGGCATCAAATGCTATAACCTTAATATTACTTGGAATTTTCATAATTACGATATAGTACTGCCGTTTTGTACAGTGTTTTCTGGAACCATAAAATGTAATTTCCCTTCGGCGTCGGAGGTAAGTAACAACATTCCCTGGCTTTCAACCCCGCGAATAGCTCTTGGTGCTAAATTGGCTAAAACCATAACTTGTTTACCTACGATTGCTTCAGGTTCGAAGTGTTCTGCTATTCCAGATACGATTGTCCGTACGTCTAATCCTGTATCAACTTGTAGTACAAGTAGTTTCTTAGCTTTCGGCATTTTCTCAGCGGCTAAGATGGTCCCTACTCGTAAATCCATTTCTGAGAATTTCTCGAAAGTAGTTTCGGGTTTCAATTCCGCTAGTTCTGCCGCTGCTTCTGAAGCGTTGCTCGCAGCCAATTTTTCCATTTGTTTTTCGATTTGTGCGTCGTCTATTTGCTCGAACAAAATCGCCGCCGCATTGATTTGGTGACCGGGTTTTAAAAGCACATCACTCTTCAAGAAATTCCAATCTTTCCGACCGAGTTGCAGCATGTCATTTAATTTTTGTGCAGCATGCGGCAAGAACGGCTCAGCTAGAACTGCAAGCGCACTGGCCACTTGTAATGCCACAAATAGCTGCGTTTTGACGCGCTCTGCGTCTGTTTTTACGGCTTTCCACGGTTCTTGGTCGGCGAGATATTTATTTCCTAATCGCGCAACATTCATCATTTCTTGCGAGGCCTCGCGAAACCTGTAGCGTTCAATTGTGCTGGCAATTACATCCGGATATGCTTTCAGTTCCTCCAATACCGCGAGATCTTCGGTTGTGAAAGCGTTTGGCGTTGGAACCAGCCCGTTGTAGTATTTATGGGTTAAAACCACCACACGATTTATGAAATTGCCAAAAATAGCTGCCAATTCGTTGTTGTTTCGCGCTTGAAAATCCTTCCACGTAAAGTCGTTATCTTTCGTTTCTGGAGCCGCAGCGGTAAGTGCGTAACGCAACGAGTCTTGCTTTCCCGGAAAATCTTCTAAATATTCATGCAACCATACGGCCCAGTTTTTCGAGGTAGATAGCTTCTGGCCTTCTAAATTCAAAAACTCATTCGCAGGTACGTTATCGGGTAAAATATAGCTTCCTTCTGCCTTGAGCATGGCTGGAAATATAACGCAGTGGAAAACAATGTTGTCTTTTCCGATGAAATGAACCAACTTCGTATCTTGATCTTTCCAATACGGTTCCCAATTTTTGCCGTTCAGTTGTGCCCATTCTTTGGTTGCCGAAATGTAACCGATAGGTGCATCAAACCAAACGTAGAGTTTTTTTCCAGTTGCTCCTTCAACTGGCACGTCTATTCCCCAGTCTAGATCTCGAGTTACTGCTCTTGGTTTTAGTCCGTCGTCAATCCATGATTTTACCTGACCGAGTACGTTAGTTTTCCAATCTTTGGCATGTCCTTTTAAGATCCATTCCTTTAGAAAATCGCTGTATTCGTTCAAAGGCAAAAACCAGTGTTTCGTTTGCTTGAGCACAGGTGTAGCACCGCTGATCGTCGATTTTGGGTTTATTAAATCCGTCGGACTTAGTGTAGAACCACATTTTTCGCATTGGTCGCCGTACGCTTCTTCATTTCCGCATTTCGGACAGGTTCCGATTACGAAACGATCGGCTAAAAACTGATTTGCCTCAGGATCGAATAATTGTTCGGTTGTTTCTTCTTCGAACTTTCCCGCCTCATACAATTTCTTAAAAAAGTCGGATGCTGTTTGGTGGTGAATATTTGCTGATGTTCGTGAATAATGATCGAATGAAATACCAAAATCTTCAAAAGATTTCTTGATGATGTGGTGATATTTATCGATTACTTGCTGCGGTGTGATGCCTTCTTTACGTGCTTTCATAGAGATAGCAACACCGTGTTCGTCGCTTCCGCAGATATAAACGACATCTTTATTCTGTAAGCGAAGGAAGCGAGCATAAATATCTGCGGGAACGTAAACACCTGCTAAATGGCCAATATGAATGGGACCGTTAGTATAGGGAAGTGCCGCTGTAATGGTATATCTGGCTGGATTTTGCATGGGATATAAATTGGAATGCAAAAATAAGCTAATAGCAGTATTTAACATGAATACGAGATAAAATCTTTAGCTGTTACTTTGATTTTGGGGAGCTTTCGAGATTCAAGGCTTAAACTATTTTAATCCATCAAAAAACTAGGACTATTAAACCCTACATATATCCCAAAGATGTAAAATAAAAAAGCCGGACTGCTTTAAACAATCCGGCTTTTATGTATTTTTTTAAGTCCTATTTCACGCGGAAAGTAACTCTGCGAACTAGTTTACGAGCTCCTTCAGAAGATTTGTCTACCGACTTATCTTCACCAGCAGGAACAACTGTCAATCTAGCTGGGTCAATTTTAGCTTTTACAAGAACATCTTTAACTGCGTTAGCACGCGCTGCAGAAAGTTTGTTGTTGTATTCTGTATTTCCGATTTCATCCGCATGACCAGTGATTTCGATTTGTGCTGTAGGATTATTTCTTAAGTAAGTCAATACAAAACCAATACCTTCAGTAGATTCATTAGTTGGAACTGATTTGTTGTAAGGGAAGTATGCACACATGTAACCGCCGTTGATTAACGAACGAATCATTTCGTTGTTTGTCATGCTGTTGTTAGTGATAGCGCTGCTCTTCACGTTGTCACCGTATGTTTTAGACATATAGCTTTCTAATTCATCCGGAACACCGTTTCCATTTTTATCGATAGCGCGTCCTTTAGTGTCAACAGCCATACCCGCAGTAGAATTTGGCTCTGCATCTAGATAATCCGGCACACCATCTTTATCAGCATCGCTCAACATTGTTTCAAGGTCGCCAATTCTCTTTTGCAATTCAGCAACTTCATCTTTTGTTTTATCACCTTCTAAGTACCAATCAGCATGTGTATCATTGCTGCCTAAGTAGAAAGTAAGACCAATTGACCCAGAGAAGATTCCTCCTCCAAAACCACGGAACTTGTCATTTAACAATTCTGGACTATTAGTACCGTCGAAAGTTCTGTTTTGCCCAACACCTGTTAGGCTAGTAAAATCTCCAGTTAAAGCTATTCGATTTGACAATTTTACTTGACCTGTTAAACCAACAATAAAGTGGCCCATACGGTCCGTATATCTTTGATCATCAGATTTCATTTGGGAATATCCACCACCTAAGTGCATCAAAAGTCCGATTCTTTTTGTCCAAGTCGGGAATCCTAATATATTACCCGCATTAACAACACCTTGTACGGATGTTCTATAATAATGAGTATCGAATTCAATTGAAGAATTATCACTATTTGTAAAAGAATAGTATCCAATATCCCACTTTAAACCAAAATTATTAGACAGCATATATCGAACACCAAGATCTGCATTCCATGGGCTCGGTGTTGCAGTAAATGCACCAGGAGTAAACGGATTTGAAGGCTTGTTAACCCCACCAGCAACCTCGATAGACCAACGATTAAAACTGCTCCCCTCAGCTTTATCTTCCTTACCTTCTTGCGCAAATCCCGAAGAAACTGCTGCAATTAGCGCTATGGTTAGTAGATTTTTTTTCATAAAAAGTTTAAGTTTTAAATTTCACCACAAACATACAACAATTTAATTCACTTGAAAATTTATTTTTTGCAACTAAAAGACTTGTTTCGATGTGATATATCGCAGTTTTCTTAAAAAATTAACATTATTAGGTCGTAAAAACGGTATTTTGAACAATAAAACAATGAAGTATATTCGTTTATCACAGAAATGATTGATTGCCTAATAAACAGGTAATTACATTAATTGATTTAAAAAATGGATGATTCACCAATTTTTGAGGTAAACGCACCTTTAGTAATTGCCTTTCTCGTGAAGTTTTCGTTCTAGTTCAGCCTGAAATTCTTCAATAACGGGGCGCATGGTGCTTTCTGGAATATCGGCTATGCGAATATACATCAATCCATCTATAGCGTTATTAAATTGTGGATCCACATTAAACGCAACAACTTTTGCATTTTGCTTTATGTACTTCTTAATCAAAACCGGCAAGCGCAAATTGCCCGGCTCCAACTCATCGATAATCTTATCAAACTTGTTTAAATCCGACTCCGCTTCATCGAAAATAAAATCTTTATCCGCATCTTTAAGCTTTACCTTATATTCTTTCTTCGCGCGAACATACTGTGCTACATACGGATCGTAGTAATTCGATTTCATGAACTCGATCATTAACGACTTCGAAAAACTCGAAAACTGATTGCTGATGCTCACACCACCAATCAAATAATTGTGCTCCGGATAATGCAAGGTGGTATGAATAATTCCTTTCCAAAGCAAAAACAATGGCATCGGTTTTTGTTGGTACTCTTTAACTATAAATGCGCGTCCCATCTCGATCGACTTTCCAAGCATTTCGTTTAACTCGGGTTCAAACCGGAACAGTTCGTGCAAATAAAAACCTTCGAAACCGTACTTGGGAAAAATCTCCGAACCCAAGCCCATACGGTATGCACCAGCAATTTGCTGTGTATCGGCATCCCACAAAAACATGTGGTAGTAATATTTATCGTACTTGTCTAAATCTGTCGATTGATTGGTCCCTTCACCAACCTCACGGAAAGTTATTTCCCGCAAACGACCAATTTCATGTAACAAATTCGGAATCTTGTCAGCTTTCGTGAAAAAAACTTCGTAATTCTTGCTTTGCAGATAACGGCAGTTGGTTTGTCGCAGCATTTCTACTTCAGCAGCCATTTTCTCACTGCTAGCCGCATTTGTAATTTGCTTGGGTTTTGGCGCTATCTTTAATTGTGCTGGCGCAATTCCGCTGTTTTCTTTTTCAAACGGATTTGCCAACATATACGTCTTCTTACGTAAAAATTCGGAGTATTCTTCTAACGATTTGTACTCATTTTGCTCAGCAACCGAAATGGGCTTGCCAATGCGAACCTTAATCACACGATCTTTCTGCGAAAACAGCTCCGAAGGTAATTTCGCAGTACGTAATGTATCGCCTAACTTCGATAACATATAGAAAAACCGACTGTTCTTCGCATGGAAATAAATAGGAACCACAGGTACTTGCGCTTTTCGAATTACCTTAATAGCACCTTCTTCCCAGGCTTTATCTACCATTAACTTGCCGTCTCTGTACGTCGATACTTCTCCAGCTGGAAACATTCCCAAAGGTTTGCCATCGCTTAAATGACGAAGCGTTTCCTTCAACCCAACCACACTCGATTTCGCGTCTTTATGATTTTCAAACGGATTAACCGGCATAATGAAGGGCTTCAGCGGCTCAATGCGGTGTAATAAAAAATTGGCTATAATTTTGAAATTCGGCTCGCGCTCTAACATGAGCTTCAACAACAAAATACCATCAACACCACCAAGCGGATGATTACTTATTGTAACGTACGCTCCTTCTTTAGGTATGCGCTTCAAATCCTCGTCGGGAATGTCGAATTTTATTTCTAACTGATCTAAAATGGCGTTCAAAAAAGCAACGTCTTTTAAATGTTTGTTGCGGTCGTAAATAGTATTAAGCCTGCTGATTTGCAGTGTTTTCATAAGCAACCAGCCCGAAAAAGTACCCAAAAAACCGTACTTATCCGTCTTTATAGCTTTAGCAACTTCTTTGGCAGTAACCAGCCCCATTTTAGTTTCATTTGTTCCGAACAAATATAGAAAATAATGATTAGGCAGGTACTTTTATAAGCTACTTCGAACGCATATTCTGCCAACAAACTCACGATCAAGCTCTGTAATTACCGCTATTTTTTTAAAGCAGCTTTTTTTGAGAAGTTTAACAAGAACCCATTTAAGAGTATCGTGCCGACTCATTCGAATTTAATACATTTGAAACGTTAACCCGATAAAATGAAAATAGTTTCCTACAATGTAAACGGCATTCGCGCCGCAATAACCAAAGGTTTGCTCGATTGGTTAAAGCAGTCTGAAGCCGATATTGTGTGTTTCCAAGAAATAAAAGCCACCGAAGACCAAATTCCCATCGAAGCCTTCCAACAAATTGGCTATAAATATTGCTATTTCTTTCCCGCTCAAAAAAAAGGCTACAGCGGCGTAGGAATTATCAGCAAACACGAACCTTTACAAGTCGTTAAAGGAACTGGAATTGCACACATGGACAACGAAGGGCGAAATATTCGTGCCGATTTCAATGGCTTTTCCGTGATGAGCCTGTACTTACCTTCGGGAACCAACACCGACCGTCTCGATCATAAGTTCGAATACATGCGATTGTTTCAAAACTACATTAGCAATTTGCGAAACGAAATCCCGAACTTAATTATTGGCGGCGATTACAACATTTGCCATCAAGCAATCGATATTCACGACCCTATTCGAAATGCAACGGTTTCTGGATTCTTGCCCGAAGAACGTGCCTGGCTCGACGGATTTCTCAAAACAGGCTTCATCGACACCTTCCGGCATTTCGTTAAAGAACCACACAACTACTCGTGGTGGAGCTACCGCGCCAACGCCCGTACAAACAACAAAGGTTGGCGTATTGATTACCTGTTGGCTACCGAGAATCTCGAAAACAAACTGCTCGGAGCACAAATTCATCCCGACGCCGTGCACAGCGACCACTGTCCCGTATCTTTACAAATCTTAAATTAATTTCCGCGAAAGCGATTCTACTATTTCACAAACACGATTTATGAAAAGACCCATTTTAACCGGATTTCTAATTCTTGCACTCTGCACGAGCTGCGTGTCTAAAAAAGTGTACACCGACCTCGAAAACAAGTACGCCGAACTCAAAAAAGAACAACGCAAAACTCAAGACGATCTTGAAAAACTTACCGAAGCTAAAAATAAAGCCGATCAGGATTTAGCTTCAAAACAAACCGAATTGGAGAAATTGAAAGCCGAACGCGACAAACTTGCGGCCGATTTAAGCGCGGCCAACGCCAATCTCAAAAACTTACAGGCTTCCTATTCAGCTCTCGAAAAAAATAGCGACGAGGTTTTGAAGTCGAATCTCGAGCAAAACCGAGCTCTGTTGGCTAAGTTAGAAGCCAAAGAAAAAGCACTAGCTGCCGAACAAGAACGACTAAATAAACTGAAAGCCGATTTCGAAGAACGCTCGGCTCGCGTGGCCGAACTCGAACAACTGATCTCGGCTAAAGAAAACAACATGAAACGCCTGCGCGAGTCGCTTTCAAAAGCCTTAAACGCCTTCGAAGGCAAGGGTTTAACTGTGGAGCAACGCGACGGAAAAGTGTACGTTTCCATGGAAAATAAACTGCTTTTCCAAACCGGAAGCTGGACCGTAAACGCCGAAGGTAAAAAGGCTGTTGTCGAACTTGGCAAAGTTTTGGCCGCCAATCCGGATATCAGCGTGCTTATCGAAGGTCATACCGATACCGATAAATTTGCCGGCGCTGTCGGACAAATCGAAAACAATTGGGATTTATCTACCAAACGCGCAACGGCTATCGTGAATATTCTCGGCGAAAACAAGAACATCAACAAGCAAAATCTTACCGCCGCCGGACGTGGTGAATATGCGCCTATTGCCAGCAACGAAACGGCCGAAGGTAAGTCGAAAAACCGCCGAATCGAGATTATTTTAACGCCAAAACTCGACGAAATAAGCAAGGCGCTTAACGAGTTTTAATATTTTTGGTTTTTGGGCGTTCCCGCCGCAACTTTCATTCGCCACTAAACGAGAATAATTAGCGGCGGTCGGTGTTTTCGCTGCAAGTCCGCAAAACCAAAACCAGCAAATCCAGTTGTTTTAAACAAAAGGCGTTTAAGTTAACGTTTCAAATCTAAAACAGCTATCCAAAAAAAGCCGTAGCTTCTTAGGTCGCTACGGCTTTTTTTATTTGCTTGGTTTTGGTTTTTTACGGGCTTTTCGCTGCATCACCTAACGCAGCAGCGTGCTAGACGTATCGCTGCAAATAAACTGACTTAAAATTCAAATTCTTCTATTTCTAAACTATCAACCGCCGTCGAATCAACTTCTTTGGCAATTTTTATATAACCCGACGCCGGGCCGCTAATTCGAATGCCGCCGTAACCTCCTAAACTGTCGGCACTGCGGTACAATCCGCGACGTATCATCAACGATTTAATAAACTCGTGTTGTTTTCGAACGTACGGTTTCAACTCACCTTGGCTATTAAATTGCCAATTAAACTTCTTCGGACTCGGAATAATTCCCGCCAAAAAGATGCATTCATCGACCGTCAAATTCGCCGGCGATTTCTGAAAGTAAAACCTACTCGCTTCGCCAATTCCGTACACATTGGGTCCCCATTCAATGATGTTAAAATACACTTCCAACATTCTGCTTTTCGAAACAATGCGGTTATTCTCTAAAATATACACCAGCAAAATCTCTTCCAACTTCCGCGCAAGCGTTTTCTGCCGCGTCAGAAACACATTCTTCACCAATTGCATACTTATTGTGCTGCCGCCTCGAGAAAACTTCTTGGTCTTAAAGTTCTTTACAATCGATTGTTTAAAGGCTTCAGTGACAAATCCTTTGTGCGAGAAAAACGAAGGATCTTCCGAAGTTAAAACCGCGCTTTTCAACTCCGGCGCAATTCCATCTAAAGGTGTAAAATTCGGATTTTCCGGACCAACAATAATCTCGCGTTGGCGTTTACCGTTTTCTATAGCACTGTAAGCAAAAACGCTATTAATCTTCGGAATATCCGCTTTGCCGTAACTGATTATTTTAAGATTCTCGCGGTCGAGATTGCTCTCAAAAACCACGTCTTTTAAGTTGTTCTTATTGAAATGGAAATTGAGTTTATACGCGAAACTTCCACTGGCTTTCATACCCACCGTATTTGGAAACAGTGCCACAGGTAGCGAATTCAAGAACGCTTGTGCCTGCATTTTCGGAATCGAAACTTTCATGTCGAAAATGGTATCCGTTTCAAAATCTAATTTCACATACGGTTTAAAACTAATGTTGTTTATCTTGGCTGTTGTACTGCTGTCGATCGCTACAAACTTAGGTCCTACCACAAATTTGTACGTACTGTTTAATTTCGGAATGTACACCGTATCGATTGCAATTTTTGGCTGATTTACCCGTAAACCCACCAATTCCGAATAGCCTTGAATGTAAAAGTTACCGTCTTCCGTGTCGATGTCTTCGATTTGTAGTCGTGCACTTTTAAACGACGACTGCAACTGAAATCGCTCGTCGAAATACGGAAGTTTCACGCCGGCAGGATCAGAAGTTGTAAAAACCAAATCGGCTTTTCGGTCGCGCGGATCAGCTTCGCCATTAATCGTCCAGATTTGCTCGAACGTATTGGTTTTTACGGCAATTTCCGACTGCAATTCTTCATCGTCGATCGCAAGAGTGCGTACATTAATTAAGGCTTGTTTTCCTTTATCGTTTACAATTACTTGAAAATTGGAGAGGTTTAATTGCGTAGGAATGAGATTTAAAAAAACCGAACTGAGTTTGTCGAGCTTACGCGCATAATTCACATCGGTTTCCGAGCTAGTTTCAACGCTGGAAACCTCGTTTTTGCTTTTTAAAAACGTTTCGAAATTGCTGCCCGTTGCCGTAGTAATTAGTTGCAGCTTTCCTTTCTTTAAATGCAAAAAATCGAGTTGTAAATTTCCTAAGAATATGGGAAATAGTGCGGCTTTTGCCTCCACACGATCTACCGAAATTAAGGTGTCTTTTCCCGTCGGAACAATCGAAAATTCGGAAACTTCAACTGTTGTCAATCCTGTGAATGTCGCCGCTTTTAAATGAAGTTCGGCTTGGTATTCGGTCTTGCATTTTTGCTTGGCTTTCGCAATAACTTTATCGAGAATTTGCTGGCGGAATGCGAAAATACAGCCTACGATAACGAGACATGCAATTAGAATCACCAACAGCGATCGGTATATAAATTTTTTCGAGATTTTCATAACAATAACGCTATCAGCCAAATAATGCCGTTGCCAGGTCTTCAATTTTTCCGACCCGAACAATTTCTATTCCGGCGTGTGTTGCGCTGATCTTGCTGTGTGAAGATACAAATATTGTACTAAATCCAAGTTTGGAAGCTTCCTGAACGCGTTGTTCTAACCTACTCACTGGTCTGATTTCTCCTGAAAGGCCAACTTCGCCAGCAAAACAAACGTTTTTCGGCAGCGGAATGTCGTCGTTAGATGATAAAACAGCGGCAACCACCGCCAAATCGATCGCTGGATCTTCAAGCGTTAAGCCGCCGGTTATGTTTAAGAACACATCTTTTGCACCCAGTTTAAAGCCCGATCGTTTTTCCAAAACCGCTAAAATCATGTTCAAACGTTTAGCGTTATAGCCCGTTGTGCTGCGTTGAGGCGTTCCGTAAACTGCGGTACTTACTAAACTTTGTACCTCGATCATTATTGGGCGCATGCCTTCTAAAGCACAGGCAACAGCCGTACCAGACAATGCGTCGTCGCGGTGCGAAAGTAATAGTTCGCTTGGGTTGGTAACTTCGCGCATGCCACTGCCAATCATTTCGTAAATGCCCAACTCTGCGGTCGAGCCAAAACGATTTTTCAAGGCGCGTAGAATTCGGTAAATATGATGCCTGTCGCCTTCGAATTGCAAAACCGTATCAACCATGTGTTCCAAGATTTTTGGCCCAGCTATGGTTCCGTCTTTGGTGATATGTCCGATTAAAAGTACTGGTGTGTTCGATTCTTTGGCAAATCGAATCAGTTCTGCGGTAGTTTCCCGAATTTGTCCGACACTTCCTGGCGCCGAATCGAGTACTTCAGTTTGTAGCGTTTGAATCGAGTCGATGATGACGATATCGGGTTGCAGTATTTTGATTTGCTCAAAGATTTCCTGCGTTTGCGTTTGCGAAAGCAGGTAACAATTTTGATAATCCGTACCAATACGTTCCGCGCGCATTTTTATTTGTTGTTTGCTTTCTTCGCCCGAAACGTAAAGCGTTTTGTATGGTAAACGCAAGGCTATTTGTAGTAGTAAAGTACTTTTTCCAATTCCGGGTTCACCGCCTAACAGAGTTAATGATCCGGGTACTAAGCCTCCGCCTAAAACCCGATTAAGCTCTTGATCGCCGGTATTTAAGCGGTAAACATCTTGCGCAATTACTTCGGAAACGAGTACCGGTTTATCAACGGTTACTTTCTTATCTGCCGCGGGCTTCCAAGCAGGTGCTTCGGTCGTGGCTATGCGCTCTTCAACCAAGGTATTCCACGACTTACAAGCGGTGCATTGTCCTTGCCATTTTACATATTGCGCACCACAATTCTGACAAAAAAAAGCTGTTTTTGTCTTAGCCATTAGGGTTTTTCGGTTGCAGGTTGCTCTTCTTTTGCTGGTTCGGTAGTTTCGGTTGGTGTTGGTTCGGGTTCTGGTTCTGCAGCGGCAGCTTTTTTAGCACTTGCCCCTTGCTTCATTTCCTCAACCTTCTCAACAATAAAATCTTTGGTCAGGTCACCGATGGCATCGAGCGAAAAACCAGCTTGGTAGGCTTTAAGTGCTTTTTTAAAATCGCCTGTTTTTTCGTAAAACATACCCATATGATAGGCGCTTAACATCGATTTTGGGTAAGCTTTTCGAGATAAGGCGGCCAGCTTTTCAAATTCTGCGTAAGCTTTATTCTTTAAAATAGCAGCTTCTACAGCTTTGAAATCGGTAATTCGAATGGCCATTTTAGCGCCGTATGCTTTATTGATGGTTTCGTATTTTTTCACCAGGTAATCTACATAGCCGCTTTCGAGCTTTACGAGTTTTTCATCGAACTCGGTTTTGCTAATAGGTTGATAACTTGAAAAGATGTGATAAATGGCATTTGGTACAGAATAGGCAACCAAACTGTAATGCGACGCGCCTTTGAATTCGTCGTATCGGTAATTGATATTAGAATTTAGAATTGTTTTTATGTTGCCATCGAGTGTTTGAATGCCTTTCAGGTTGTGTTTCAGGTCACCATCGGCGCTTGAGTGGTAGTAGAATATGGGTTTTTTAGCTGTTTTTAGCATAACCGGAATTCGCTCCATCATCTGTTCGCCAAACTCGGCTCCCATAGAAATATATCCACTGAACAACGGATCTTCTTTATAAAGGAAAAGATTCATAAAACCAGCAGTAATGTTGTGCCCTGCGATGATTTTAAATGGCGAGAGGCGGTATTGTTTTTCGAGCGCAGGAAGGAGCTCGGCACCTATAAATTCAAAAAATGCAGCACCCGTTTCTTCGGGTAAACCTTCTTGATTCATCATGCAATCGGCCTCACGCTGATTCTCTTTATTCTGATCGATACCTACTATAATTACTTCGGGAAGATCATCCCAATAATTCCCGAACGCAAAATTTCCATCGAATACATCAAATAAGTATTCGCCGTCGAGCAGCAATAACAAAGGATACTTTTTATCTTTTGTCTGACCGTATGAAAGCGGTAACGATCCTGTAAACGTTCGATCAGCATTTAGTTTAGCTGAAAAAATGGTGTCACGCGGACGCTGTGCTGTCGCAGAAAGGCAACAAAAAAGAGCTATTAAAAAAACGAGTGACCTCATATGCACACTTTTTACCTAAAGTTCACAATAATCCGACTAAAATACTAAAAAAGGAATGCCTGTTGAAAATAAAGCGACTTCACAAGTTAATAATCAGACGAAAGGTTCGTTAACGTCGATTAAATAAAGGTAATAGCAAAAATGAGATGCCACCTAAAGCTATCATTAGAACAGTTTGAGAAATCCACACAATCCATCCAAAAGCTAATCCCGCAGTTTCAGGAACGTTATATAGAAGCAGAATTTCTGCAATAAGAATCGGATAAGCACCGAAACCACTGTTGGTAAATCCGATAGCAATACTTCCAACAACGAAGGCCGTTACTACTGCGCCAAAACTAATATTTGCCGTTTCGGGTAGCGCAAAAATTGTAACGTAAAACATGGCCAAATACGTAAACCAAATAAAAATAGAATGCGCTAAAAACCCCCATTTATGAGGCATGGTGTAAATGCTTTTCATTCCGGCAGTTAATCCAGCCAATTTCTCCTTGGCTTTTAAAATGATTCCGAGTTTAGAGTACATCCATACCAACATAAAAATCGCCGCGAGTACTATTCCAACTACCGCTAAAATCAATAATTGATCAACCGGAATGTGTTTGGTAAGAAAATCACTTACTACATTTATTTGAAAAATGAGGGCTACAAAGAAAAAAGCTGCAAAGATGAAAAGGTCGACAATTCGTTCTGCGACTATAGTTCCAAATCCTTGATCAAACGGAATGTTTTCGTACTTTTTTAGAACTACAGCACGTGAAATTTCACCACTTCGCGGAACACTTAAATTTACCATATAAGCGATACAAACTGCAAAAAGCTTGTTCCAAAAACTGGGGTTATAGCCTAAATGTTGTAGTGGATACTTCCAGCGATAAGCTCGCGAAATGTAGCCAAACAAAGCAATGAACAACGATAAGTAAATATAAAGGTAGTCGGCTTGTTGAAAATACCCTTTCATTTCGGCTATTTGGGCTGCCGAAAACTCATTGTATTTGTAGATGATTAAAAAAACTCCAAGCGCTATTGGAAGCGTGATTGACAGGAATTTTTTAATCGGAAATTTCAAAATATCAACGAAGTGAATTGTTTGTTTCGTCTGGGAAAACGAGCGCTGGCTTAAATACTTTTGCCTCTTCGATGGTTAAGATTCCGTAGGAAATAATAATGATAATATCTCCTTTTTGAACCTTGCGAGCGGCAGGACCGTTCAGAGTAATTTCGCCACTATTTCGAATGCCTTTGATGGCATAAGTTTCCAAACGTTCCCCATTATTGATGTTTACGATGGAAACTTTCTCACCCTCAATGATGTTTGCGGCGTCCATCAACGCTTCGTCTATGGTTATACTACCAATGTAGTTCAAATCGGCACCGGTAACAGAAACGCGGTGAATTTTACTTTTTACAACTTGAATTTGCATGGCGCAAAGGTAATTAATTTAAGGAAATAGTATCAATAAGTCGAACATCATCGGCAAAGACCGCAATAAAAGCGCGGTATTTTCTATCTGGCTCAAGAACTGCTGCTGATTCGAGAGTTTGGGCATCGGCGATTTCAAAATACTCGAGTTGAAAAAGCGGATGATTAGAAAAAATGCTTTGTACGGTTTCTTTAATTCGATCAAACGACTCGGTTTTAAAAAGAACTTTTGCTTGAGATAGACTTTCAAAAATCAGACTCGCTTTTTCGCGCTGCTCGGCGGTTAGTCGCTCGTTTCGGCTGCTCATGGCTAATCCGTTTGCTTCGCGAAAAATGGGTACAATTTCTATCGTTGGGCCGTTTTCAAGCATTTCAGCCAATTTTGATACGATAAGAGCTTGTTGAAAATCTTTCTCTCCAAAAAAAGCAATTTGTGGTTGAATTAATTCGAATAGAAATTTAACGATAGTTCCCACACCATTAAAGTGACCGGGTCTAAACTTTCCTTCCATTTGGTGTTCCAAACCGCCGAATTCGAAATCAACTGAAGTGATGACCGAGCCGTAAACATCATTGGTCTCGGGTGCGTAAACAAGAATGTTACTGGCATTTAAACTTGAGAGCTTAAGCAGATCGCGTTCGAGTGTACGTGGGTAGTTGGTGAGATCGGCAGCATTATTGAATTGCGTTGGATTAACAAATATGCTCACCACGGTAAAATCGGTTTGCTTCAGGCTCTGCTGCACCAACGATAAATGCCCGTCGTGCAAAGCACCCATTGTAGGCACAAAACCAATTGATTTTTGAGTCTCACGAAGCTTATCAAGTACGGGTTGTAAGTCCGATTTTATGGTAAAAACCTGCATGCCGCTGTTTCTGAAATTGGGTGCAAACTTAAGATTTTAGGCAATATCTCATTGGTTATTTGTACCTTTGCATGTTTTTTATATTAAATAGCAGAAGTTTGACCTTTATGGAAGATAAACGAATCTTATTTGTGTCGTCAGAAGTAGTGCCTTATTTGGCAGAAAATGAGGTGTCTTCGACTTCATATGACCTTCCGAAAATGATCAACGACCAGGGCGGGCAGATTAGAATTTTCATGCCGCGGTATGGAAATATTAACGAGCGCAGGCATCAATTGCACGAAGTCATCCGATTGTCGGGAATGAATTTGGTTGTCAATGATTTAGACATGCCATTGATTATAAAAGTAGCATCGATACCCAAGGAGCGGATTCAAGTATATTTTATTGATAACGACGAGTATTTTAAAAGAAAAGCAACGTTTGCCGACGAGGAAGGGAATTTATTCCCAGACAATGATGAGCGCGCTATTTTCTTCGCCAAAGGTGTTATCGAAACTGTGAAAAAGCTCAACTGGGTTCCAGACATTATTCATGTACACGGCTGGATGGCGTCGCTACTACCGGTTTACATGAAGCATTATTATAAAAATGATGCATTGTTTGCCGACACTAAAGTAGTTACTTCAATTTACAGTCAGTCTTTTGACGGTACTTTGGCTGCCGACCTGTCTTCAAAAATGCAATTCGATCAGATTCCCGAAGAAGCTATCAATGTCTTAAAATCACCGTCATTTACTAATATTATGTTAGCAGCGATCGACCATTCTGACGCGGTGGTAATAGGTTCAGAAAATCTTTCAGACGAATTAACAAAATATATACACGCTGCTAAAAAACCCTTTCTACCTTTCACCGACAAAGAAAAATTTGCAGAAGCGTATACGAACTTCTACAAAAATCAAGTTCTCTAAAGAAAATTTTTTTATGAATTTACGAAACGTCAGCGGGATTTTAATAGGTATAATCGCACTTTTGAGCCTTTACGCCTGCGACAAAGACTTTATAGATTTGGAAAGCGATGTAATAGGTGATAGTCATTTCGATTTCACGCGTTATGACGGACAACTCACTGTAGTAGCCTATAATCAAGGTACGGGTATAGTTCAAAGTAACAATTTACCAAATATATCAACCGATATAAGCGTGAATTCGTTAGGTTACTATAATAACCCCGCATTTGGGGCAACTACTGCGCACTTTGTTTCTCAAGTTGAGCTAGCGGCTATTTCTCCAGAGTTTTCCACAAATATTGTCATGGATAGTGTTTACATGGAAATTCCATATTTCAGTACAAGAACAAACATCGTTGACGGAGATTCAACCTACGAGCTCGACAGTATAACTACTTCGCAAAATGGGCGAATGAGACTAAGTATTTTTGAGTCTGGTTACTTTATTCCAGATTTAGACCCTTCTCCCGAATCAAATTTAGAAGAACGAATACGACTTTACAGCGACCAAAAACAAACTTTTGAAAGTTACAAGAAAGGTTCGCTCGAAGATGGTACATCTGTTTTCAATGGTCCTCGATTAAATAATTCTACGAACACTCAAGAAAACGACCAGTTTTTCTTTAATCCTGCCGAGGTCATTTTAACCAAATTGGATGCCGACGGGGATGAAATTGTTACCCGTAAAACCCCTAGATTACGTGTTTCCTTAAATAAAAACTTCTTTAAAAAGAAAGTAATTGACGCTCCTGAATCTGTCTTAGAAAACAATACTGCTTTTAAAAACCATTTAAGAGGTTTGTTTTTTCAAGTGGAACAGCAAACAGGGAACTGTTTGGGTAATTTAAATTTCACCACTGGAACAATAACGCTTTATTATACTGAAGATCAAATAAGTACCGTAAACGGCGCCGCTACTACAACACGTGTTCAAAAAGAACTTGTTTTGAATTTAACAGGTAACCGAGCCAATTTATTTGAGCAAACCTACACTCCTACTTATGCCGCCGCATTAAACCCAGCGAATATAAACACTTCAGTTGGCGACGAGCGCTTATACGTTAAAGGAGGAGAAGGCTCTGTCGCCGTGATCGATTTATTCGGTAGAACAAATGCAAATGGAGGAAATTCAGCTGAACTCGAAGCGCTTCGTAATGAGGCGGAAGCTAATAATTGGCTGATAAATGAAGCTAATCTAACCTTTTATATCGATCAAGATGCGATGGGTGAAAGTGTTGAACCACAAAGAATCTTTCTCTACGATTTAACGAACCAAAGAGTTATCGGCGATTACAGCGCACAAGATCCAGGGCCAAGTGGCTTCCCAAAATTCAACAAGCCAACTTTCGGTGGTTTCCTCGAAAAAATTAATGGAAACGGTCTTCGATATAAATTTCGAATTACTAGACACATTTCTAATCTACTGAAAAATAGAGAAAGTACCAACGTTCGACTTGGACTTGTAGTAACCGAATCTATTAACGACACTCGCTTTGCTCGATTAAAGCCTGGACAACCAAATAATCAAGTATTTTCACAAGTTCCTGTAGCCTCTGTATTAAATCCTTTTGGAACTATATTGTTTGGTTCTAGTCCATTAGTTGATGCATCAAAGAGATTAAAACTTGAAATCTATTACACCAAACCAAAAGAATAAATTATGTGTGGAATTGTAGGTTATATCGGACAAAGAGAAGCATTTTCTGTTGTAATTAAAGGACTTAAAAGACTAGAATACCGCGGATACGACAGTGCCGGGGTAATGCTCTTCGACGGCTTTGATTTAAAGGTGAGCAAAACAAAAGGTAAAGTGAGCGATTTGGAAGAAAAATCCAAATCAATGTCGCAAACCGGAACCATAGGAATGGGGCATACACGTTGGGCAACACACGGTGTACCAAACGATGTGAACTCACACCCACATTTATCAAATAGTGGCGAACTTGCAATCATCCACAACGGAATTATCGAAAATTACGAGCCGTTAAAAAAGGAGCTAATTAAACGCGGATATACTTTTTCTTCGGATACCGATACCGAAGTATTGGTAAATTTAATTGAAGAAGTACAGAAAAACGAAAAATGTAAGCTTGGAAAAGCAGTTCAAATTGCTTTAAACCAAGTTGTTGGAGCGTATGCCATTTGCGTTTTCGACACTAAAAAGCCGGATGAAATTGTCGCCGCGCGTTTAGGATCACCTTTGGCTATTGGTATTGGAACCGACGAATTTTTTATCGCTTCCGATGCTTCTCCGTTTATTGAATATACCTCGAATGCCATTTATTTGGAAGATGAAGAAATGGCCATTGTGCGTTTACATAAACCTTTGCGCATTCGTAAAATTAAAGATGATGCGTTGGTAGATCCTTACGTACAAGAACTTCAAATGAATTTGGAGCAGATCGAAAAAGGAGGTTACGATCACTTTATGTTGAAAGAGATCTATGAGCAACCATCGGTAATTAAAGATACGTACCGCGGGCGTTTATTGGCCAATCAAGGGCTAATTAAAATGGCAGGAATTGAAGATAACTTAGAGCGTTTTCTTAACGCCGAGCGTATCTTAATTGTAGCTTGCGGAACCAGCTGGCACGCCGGTTTGGTTGCCGAATATATCATTGAAGAGTTTGCACGAATTCCTGTCGAGGTTGAATACGCTTCAGAATTTAGATATCGAAACCCGATCATCAATAAAAATGACGTGCTTATTGCGATTTCGCAATCGGGTGAAACTGCCGATACTTTAGCAGCTATAAAGTTGGCTAAAGAACGCGGTGCATTTGTGTTTGGTGTTTGTAATGTGGTTGGTTCGTCTATTTCGAGAGAAACACACGCCGGCGCTTATACGCATGCCGGACCGGAAATTGGAGTGGCTTCGACAAAAGCATTTACCACCCAAATTACGGTTATTACTATGATTGCTTTACGTTTAGCGAAAGCAAAAGGAACCTTATCAAACTCGGATTATCACCGCTATTTACAAGAGTTGGAGCTTATTCCGGAAAAAGTACAAGATGCCCTATTAACTAATGATGCCGCCGAAGCTATTGGAAAAGTTTTCCAAAAGTCGTCGAATTGTTTGTACTTAGGACGCGGATACAACTTCCCAGTAGCGCTAGAAGGAGCATTGAAATTAAAAGAAATCAGTTACATACACGCAGAAGGATATCCGGCTGCAGAAATGAAACACGGTCCGATTGCTTTGATCGACGAGCACATGCCTGTAATTGTAATTGCGCCCAAACAAGGACATTACGATAAAGTGGTTTCGAACATTCAAGAAATTAAATCGCGTAGCGGAAAAATTATTGCAGTTGTTACCAAAGGCGATGTTCAAGTTCGCGAGTTAGCCGATTACGTGATTGAAGTTCCGGATACCTCAGATGCTTTATCTCCGCTAATTACTACCATTCCGTTGCAGTTGTTGTCGTACCACATTGCGGTATTGCGCGGTTGTAACGTAGATCAGCCTCGAAATTTAGCGAAGTCGGTTACGGTAGAATAAGCGTCGATACGTTCTGGTTTGCTCGTGTGGTAACGATTGCCGCAAAAGCGATAGAGGCGGTACCCCGCAACGTACGAAGTGAAACGCAGTACGTGAGGAGTAAAGCCGAAAGCGCGGTGGCGCGTAGGAACGGAGCGGCATTTGCCCAAAAACAAAAAAAGTGAGTTTATACCGCAAACTATTTAAGCAAACGGCAATTTATGGCCTAACCGCCGTTGTGCCGCGTATGCTTAGCTTTTTTCTGGTACCGCTATACATCGATTTGCTGGATGAAGCCGAATATGGCGTGGTTACCAAGCTTTTTGCGTACATGATTTTCTTTAATGTGGTACTCTCGTACGGCTTTGAAACTGCGTATTTTCGTTTTATAAACCGCGAACCCGATCCGGAACGAGTAAAATCGACGGCGCTTTACTCAATACTTTTCTCAACTACCTTATTCGCTGTTTTCGCCGCCCTACAAGCATCGTTTTTATCGCGTTTTATGGAGGTGTCGCTCACGCAAGTGTACTTAGCGATTGCCATTATGGTATTCGATGCTTTAGTGTTAGTTCCTTTTAGCAGTTTACGCGCTTCGCAACGCCCGAGCTTTTTTGCCGTGGTGAAAATCGGAAACGTTGTTCTAAATTTATTGCTTAATTTGTTCTTTTTATTGCTGTTACCAGCACTGGCGCACCATAGTTTCTTTGCTGGTTTGTACATGCCAAACAGCGAAGTATTTTACATTTTTGTGTCGAATTTAATTGCAAGCGCAGCTACGTTTGTAGTGCTATCATCCGACTATTGGAAAACGAAATACCAATTTGATACCCAGCTATGGAAAAAGATGCTGCAGTATAGTTGGCCGATTTTAATTTCGGGAATTGCGTTTGCGATTAACGACCAGTTCGACAAGATTTTGCTCAGTAAAATGCTTCCGGAGGCGATTGCCGATCGAGAGCTCGGCGTGTATTCGGCTTGTTACAAGCTAGGGCTGTTTATGGTGCTGTTTCGGACGGCTTATACTTTAGGTATTGAACCGTTTTTCTTTAACCATGCGCAAAATGAAAATGCGCCACAAACTTACGCCGAAATTACCCGCTTTTTCGTGGCGGCAGGAGCCATTATCTTAGTTGGCGTGATTGTTTTTGCCGATGTTTTGAAATTGGTTATGATTCCAAACGCGAAGTATTGGGAAGCCATGAAGATTGTTCCACTGATTGTACTTGCTAACTTTTGTTTGGGGATTTACACCAACCTATCGATTTGGTATAAGCTTACCGACAAAACCATCTTTGCCGCATACATTTCGCTAATTGGCGCTGCAGTGACGCTGGCGCTTAACTTTTGGTTAATTCCGCTGTACAGCTACACGGGCTCGGCAATTGCAACTTTGGGCGCATACGGCAGTATGATGTTGGTGTCGTATGCCTTAGGCCAAAAGTACTACCCGATTCCGTACGATTATCGAAAAATTGGATTGTATTTAGGATTAGCCATAGGTTTAAGTTTTGTGAGTTTTTATCGCTTTCGCGGAAATATAATCGTTGCCATTTTGGCATTTGTGAGCTTTACGGCTGTGGTGGTATGGAGCGAGCGGAAGGTGTTTTTGAAAAAAAGGGCTTAAAACGATATTTTTTAAGTTGACATTTTTCTGAAACTTTATTGGTTAATCTTAAACTACCAGGTAATTAAAAAAAGCTGCCTAAATAAAGAAAATTTAGACAGCTATAATCATATTCAGCGTTGATACTTAGACTAATATTGAAATTCAATTACACCTATTAAGACCGTAGCAACTAAAAAATGAACCTTAAACAGGTTCGATTCTTGATCATTTTTCTTTAACCACAAATAGTATGAAAACAAGGTACTTGAAATAACTAAGATATGACCCAGTGACTTCAATATTTCCATTTGTGTGTATATAACTAATGCAAAATAGGCACTTGAAATCGCAAAAATTAATTTAGAGATAAGGTAGTAACCTTTTATTTTACTGCTACTGCTTTTAACTAAAGAATAGGGTACAAAATAAAATGCTACTGCCAAAAAGAGTAGAAATATAAAAAGAGCTAATATGTTCGATTGAATTAGTATTTGAGCTATGAAAAAAAGAAACAATGCTAGTGGTAAAAAGTAGTACTTTAAGTTCAGACTTTTTCTAATTATGAAGCTCATATTCCTTGATTTTTATAAACCGTAATAACCAATTTTTCTACAGTCCCAACCACACGCCGCTGCCTTCCATAACACATCAGCTCCTGGATTTAATGCGAACTGAATCCACTCAATAGCATTTTGCTTTTTGTATTTAGTTCTAATGCATTGTACTAGGCAATTCTCCCAAGCGGAAAAGCTTCTAGTTCTATTTTGCAAGGTATCGAATGTGAATAAACCAATTTTAATTCTACTGCAAATTATTTAGTACACGACAAAAAACATAATTGATTAAAAATCAATAA
>NZ_NOXX01000194.1 GCF_002251775.1 Flavobacterium aurantiibacter | reverse complement strand
AATAAAAAGATACAGCCGAAAGCCGGAAATGCTGCCCAAATAAAACCAATCAGAAAGCCAACGTTAACGCGCGCCAACACTCGCAATACGTATTCTTGTCCATTTTTTTCCATCAAATCACCCAACAACGGCACCAAATAAGTACCATTTTAGCGACATAAAATCCCAGTCTTTTACATTTGTGCAGAATTGCATGGAATTACCCTCAAATTACTGCTAGTTTTTTTGAGGTATTTTAAATTTACGCTACTTTTATGCAGATGTTTTTGAGACAATTTCCTTACTATATCGCCGAAATTGCGCAAGCGCACGAAGGCAGCCTTGGGATTTTACATTCCTATATCGATGCCGTTGCAAAAACCGGCGCGCATGCGGTTAAATTTCAAATGCATATTGCTGAAGCAGAAAGTAGCAAAGCCGAAACTTTTCGAACGAATTTCTCTTACGAAGATGCCACGCGTTTTGATTACTGGAAGCGCATGGAGTTTACTTTCGAACAATGGCAAGGCATTAAAGCACATGTGGAGGCCGTCGGACTCGATTTTATCGTGTCGCCTTTTAGTGTCGCTGCCGTAAAAATGCTCGAAAAAATTGGACTCACAGCCTACAAAATTGGTTCCGGCGAATTGAGTAATTTGTTGATGCTCGAAGCGATTGCAAAAACTGGAACGCCTGTGATTCTCTCTTCCGGGATGAGCGATTTTACCGAGCTCGATACCGCAGTTTCGCTGTTTAAAAGTCGGAATACCCCGCTTGCCTTATTGCAATGTACAACAGCTTATCCAACAAAAGCGACCGAATACGGTTTCAATGTGCTTGCCGAAATGAAGTTGCGTTACCAAATTCCGATTGGCTTTTCGGATCATTCCGCAAAATCGAGTACTGGAATTGCTGCCGTGGCTCTTGGTGCCGAAATACTTGAATTTCATGTGGTTTTCGACAAAGATCTTTTCGGACCAGATGCAAAAGCCTCGTTAACTTTTCCAGAAGTAAAGCAGCTGATCGCTGGCGCAAATGATGTGTATGAAGCTTTGCAAAATCCGGTTGTCAAGAACCATACGGCTGATTTCAAGAGTTTAAAAACACTCTTTGGCAAAAGCTTGGCTGTAAATCGGAATTTAGAACAGGGAGCTCTGATACAAGAATCTGATTTAGAAAGTAAAAAGCCAGCAAATTGCGGTATTCCCGCCGCCGATTATAAACAAGTAATTGGCAAAAAACTGCTTCGCCCATTAAAACAATGGGATTTTTTAACTGAGAATGATCTTTCATGAAACGTAAAATAGCTGTTGTTATAACCGCCCGTCCATCCTACAGTCGTGTAAAAACCGTACTTACAGCGCTTAAAAACGCACCCGATGTCGAGTTACAGCTTATCGTGGCTGCATCGGCTTTACTCGATCGCTACGGAAATGCCGTTGAACGTATCGAAGCCGATGGTTTTGAAGTTACAGCGCGTGTTTTTAATGTGTTGGAAGGCGAAAATCTTACCGCAGCAGCAAAAACTACAGGAATCGGAATTTTAGAATTAAGTACAGTTTTCGATAATCTGAAGCCCGATATCGTGGTTTCGATCGCCGATCGTTTCGAAACAATCGCTACGGCTATTTCGGCATCCTATATGAATATTCCTTTGGCGCATATTCAAGGAGGAGAAGTCACAGGAAACATCGACGAGAAAGTGCGTCATGCCGTAACAAAATTAGCTGATTATCATTTTGTTGCGTCGGAAGGTGCAAAGGAACGTGTGATCAAATTGGGCGAAAATCCGGATTTTGTATTTAACACGGGTTGTCCGTCGATTGATTTAGCTGTAGAAGTTTTAGCAAATCCAGAACTTGATTTTGACCCCTATCAAAAGTACGGAGGGGTAGGAGAAAAGCCGGATTTATCGAATGGCTATTTAGTTGTGATGCAGCATCCTGTAACAAACGAGTACACGCAATCGAGGCAACATATTGAAGAAACATTTAAAGCAGTTATAGAGATTAATTTACCTACTTTGTGGTTTTGGCCAAATATTGATGCGGGAGCCGACGGCACGTCAACAGGCATTCGTGCTTTTAGAGAAAATAATAATATACAGAACGTTCATTTTTTTAAAAATATGGACGGAATCGACTTTCTTCGGATTCTTGCAAACGCAAAAGTGCTGGTAGGAAATTCCAGCGTTGGTATTCGAGAAGCGGCCTTTTTAGGAGTTCCCGTTGTAAATGTAGGTACACGTCAAAATAGGCGTGATCGTGCCGAAAATGTAGTCGACGTGGTTCACGAAACTCAAATAATTAAAGATGCCATTCAATGGCAAATAGAGCGCATACGCTATCAATCGTCGGATTTATATGGTGATGGTTCTGCCGGAAAACGAATTGCCAATTTGCTAACAACAGTACCGCTTCATTTTCATAAAACTATTTCCTACTAGTAAAACAAAAGCTTTGAGAGAAGGAGTGATATTTTATTTGTTAAAAATTTGAAACGCAATTGTTGTTTTACATTTGTTGACCGCACTAGATGCTTGAAGCAACAAGAGTCGCATATTTTAAAAATGACAGTTCGGTATTTAGCACACAGAAAAAATTGACAATAAACTTATCGCAATTATTAAAGTATGTTGCAGTACTTTTACATTTTTGTATACGATAATTTTTAAATGTTGGTAAGATGCTTTCGATTTTAATTCGCAATAAAAATGAAGCTGGTTATCTTGAGAATACACTTTCCAGCATCAGAAAGCAGGAGCTAAATTTTGATTGTGAAATTATTTTTATAGACGATCACTCCACGGATAATTCCGTCGAAATTGCAGAAAAGTATGGCTGTAAAGTTTTTTTATTAGATCGCGATTTTTCTTACGGATATGCATTAAATTTCGGTATTTCAAAATGTTCTTTTGAACTCATTTTATTTTTAAGCTCGCACAT
This sequence comes from Flavobacterium aurantiibacter, assembly GCF_002251775.1. Taxonomy (GTDB): domain Bacteria; phylum Bacteroidota; class Bacteroidia; order Flavobacteriales; family Flavobacteriaceae; genus Flavobacterium; species Flavobacterium aurantiibacter. The sequence goes on along the minus strand of NZ_NOXX01000194.1, from coordinate 50,034 downwards.
CACGTTGCTAACTACCCGATTTTTAGAGGACCTTGTTCAACAATTTTCTGATCGTAACATTGCTGCGGTTAGGTGCACTCCAATTTTAAATGTTCGTCAGGTAATGCAAAGTGCAAAAGAGCCACTCTTGCTCACCAAAGAAAATTACAGCCATTCTATTGATTGGGAAAATTTGATAGTAGCGAATTGCTCAGCTGTTAGAAAAACAGTTGCAACTGCAATTCTTTTCAACGAAGAAATTAGTGCAAACGAGGAAAAACAATGGTGTTTAAAAGTTCTTGATCAAGGATTTGTTGTGAAGTCGAATGTTCCGTGTTATTTTCTCTACACTAAGAAAAAGCATTCAAATAGTTTTATAACCGATGCTACAGCTAAATTTCAGATTGATGGAATTGCTACAGTTTCGAAGAGCAACTTTTTCCTTAGTGTTATCAAAGGAGTACCATGGGCACTAAAAATTGCAGCGAAAACCTATTGGTCAAACATCGTTACAAAATATAGTTTAATCAAAATTCCTTTAAGCAATAAAAAAGGTGTCTTTACAAAATGATAGAGAGTAATTGAAAACGATAGCAATCATACCAGCAAGAGGAAACTCGAAAGGAATTCCAGGTAAAAATCTAGCGAAAATTGGCGGCTTAAGCTTAATTGAGCACACGATTAGGTGCGCAAAGAATGCTAAATTGCTTACGAAGGTGGTTTTAACTACCGATTGCGAAAATATCGCAGAAGTTGCAGAAGCAGCAGGTTGTCAGGTAATCAATCGGCCGAAAAACCTCGCTCAAGATGACTCTTCAGTTGTTGATGCCATATTGCATACTCTAAGTGTTGTGGAGGAAGAATTTGATGCAATCGTTCTTCTTCAACCAACCGCACCTCTGCGCACTGGTGCGAATTTAGATGAAGTGATTGAAATTTTAAAAAATGACAGAAATACGGATGCTGTTGTTAGCGTGGTCGCAATCGAAGATTTACATCCTGCACGAATGTATAGGTTGGAAAACTTAAGACTTGTTTCATTGGAAAGTGAAAATGAAACAAAACGAAGGCAAGATCTCGATAAAGTTTTTATTAGAAACGGTTGTTTTTACGTCATTAGATCAGCTAATTTCCTCAGAGAAAAAACACTAATGATTAAAAACAAAGTTCCGTATGAAATGGATGCTAATTTTCTGCTAAACATTGACACACCGCGAGATTTAAAAATCGCCGAAATTATTTACGATGAATGGAAAACTCACATTAGCGATAACAGAATCAAATAATTTCAATCCCGCTGTTGTTGAAAAATTAAAGGATTTTTTTTCTGTTCGGCTTTTTGATATAAAATCTGAAGCTGATTTGTTGCTCGCGCTGGAAAATGCAGATATTGCCTTTATTAGGCTACGATTTCATTTTAGAAGCGATATTTTAAAGCAACTTCCCAAACTCAAATACATCGTAACTGCAACGACGGGATTAGACCATATCGATACCAACTATTTCAATTCGATCGGTGGAGTAGTTGTCTCCTTGAGGGGTGAAACAGCATTTCTAAGTTCCATACCCTCGACAGCAGAGTTTACGTGGGGTTTACTTTTGTCGATATACAAAAACACCATCAAAGCGAGTACTGATGTTAATGCAGGCAATTGGCAACGCGATCAATTTCGTGGTAGAAATCTTAAAAATAAAAGAATTGGTATTTTAGGGTTGGGAAGAGTAGGAAAACAAGTAGCAAACTACGCAAGAACATTTTCAATGGAGGTTGGTTTTTACGATCCGGTGGAAGTTTCAACCGACTTTTTAAAGATGCCTACTGCCGAAGAACTATTTTCATGGGCAGATATTATCAGCATTCATATCGATTATTCTTCCAGAAATCACAATTTTGTTGACGCTAGCTTGTTGCGTTACTGCAAGGAAACCGCAGTTTTAATTAATACATCGCGTGGCGCGGTTTGGGATGAAGAGTATCTTGCTGAGCTAATTCGAAATAAAAAGGTGTTTGGAGTTGCCACAGATGTAATTGTCGATGAGTTTATAGAAAAATCAGTTCATCAAAATCCATTGGTGAAGTTGGCAAACGAAGGTTATAATGTAATAGTAACGCCGCATATCGCAGGCGCAACGATTGAATCTATGGCTGAAACAGAGTTTTTTGTAATGAAGAAACTACTAAAGATATTGAATTACGAATGTGCGGAATAATTGGCATTTTAGGAGCAGGCGCCACTCGAGAAGTTGCGGAGAAAATGGTTGCTGCACAAGCACACCGCGGGCCAGATTTCGACGCTGTGAGGCAGGTCGGTGAAAATGAATTCCTGGGACACAATCGTTTAAGTATCATTGATTTATCAGGCTCTGCAAATCAGCCTTTTGAAAGTGTTTGTCGCCGATACACGCTCGTCTTCAACGGAGAAATTTACAACTACCGCGAATTACAAATTCAGTTGTCTACAGATTACACTTTCAAAACCCAAAGCGATACAGAAGTGCTATTAGCAGCGTATATAAAGTACGGCAAAGAAGTTACATCCTATCTAAATGGTATGTTCTCGTTTGCTGTTTACGATGCAGTAGAAAAAACCTTGTTTGCTGCTCGTGATCGATTTGGTGTAAAGCCTTTTTATTACTACTATGCTAATGATCAGTTCATTTTTAGCTCGGAAATAGCAGCACTTTTTATGGCTGGAGTTTCAAAAAATATCAATTATAGCGTCTGGAGCTCATATTTTGTTTATGGTTCCTATGGTGCAACTGATGAAACTTTTTGGAAAAACATAAGGCAACTCCCCGGAGGATCACAACTAATTTTCCGAAATAATGCGGTCGAAATAAAACGCTGGTACGATTTTGCGCAGCGCGTTGCCGAAGTAAAGCTTTTGTCGGAGATCGAAAGTAGCCTTCAAATTGAAGAGTTGCTGTTGCATGCGACAAAATTGCGTTTTCGTGCCGATGTACCAGTTGGTTTTAATTTAAGCGGTGGAGTTGATTCGAGTACTTTATTGGGTTTAATAAAAGCGCAAAATTTCGATGAAAGTCTGATTAATGTATTCACTTTCGTTTGTAATGACCCACGATATGACGAATTAGAATGGGTAAGGGGTATGTTAGCAGGCACAAAATTCCCTTTGCACGTAGTTCCTCTAGAATATCGCCAAGTGCCTGAATTGTTTGACGAATTGTCGAAACACCAGCTCGAACCTTTCGGAGGAATACCAACACTAGCGTATTCACAAATTTTTAAAAATGCACGTCATTTGGGTGTGAAGGTACTACTCGACGGACAAGGAGCCGATGAGGCTTGGGCGGGATACGATTACTATTTAAACGCGAGTGATTCGGTAATTCAGGGAACGTCAAAAAGTCCCTTTAGAATAAATGTTTTAGATAGCGAGTTTCGTTCGCGCGCCGAAAAACCTGCAATTGAGAAGCCTTTTGAATCGGATTTGAAAAACCTGCAATACCGCGATTTATTTCACACCAAATTACCCAGAGCTTTGCGTTTCAACGACCGTGTTTCTATGCTCTACGGAACCGAGCTTCGTGAGCCTTTCTTAGACTATCGACTTGTTGAATACGTTTTTGCACAACCTTACGATCTCAAAATTAAATGCGGTACCCAAAAGTGGTTACTTCGCCAAATTGCCTCTAAATATTTAGATCACAACATCGTATATGCTCCTAAACGGCCACTGCAAACGCCACAGCGCGAATGGTTGAGTATCGAGTTAAAAACATGGGTTTTAGAAATGACCGAATGCTTAAAAACACATGAATTTTTTGACGGAAAAGCACTAGTACACGAATTAGACGCATTTTTCAAAGGTGATAATCAAAGTAGTTTTCATATTTGGCAGTATATTAGCTCGGCAAAATTGTTATTCCCCTGATGAAGAGATTTTCACAATTTATTTTTATTCCGTTTACATTCCAGATTGAGATTTGTAAATATTTCGTTCGACGACTTTTTGGTGCAGCGATAGCTAATAGTCAGAATCAGCTTTATACGTTATTTTGTGATTTAGAACGCTATTCGGGTAAGGTTCTAAAATTTGATTCTGAAGGAATTACCATTCAGTTTCAATTGAAGAATGCCGTTATTAGCTTACGACATTTTCCGTCGAGCGATTACAAAGTTTTTACTCAAGTGTTTAAAGACGAGCAATATAGGTCGACATTAGAGGCTTTTCGTAAAAATTTCAAGAAAGAGCCAGACAACTTTCTAGATTGCGGAGGAAATATTGGATTAACATCGCTTTATTTCAATACAGCTGTTCCGAATATAAAAATCTGTATCGTTGAACCAGATACTGAAAATTTTAAGTCTATCGAACAGTATTTTAGGATGAACAATCTGTTTGACCCACAATTGGTTAAGAGCGGTATTTGGAGCAGCGATACTTTTTTGGAAGTGAATAGTTCCTACGGTGATGGAAATCACTGGGCTAAGAGTGTTCAGGAAACTACAACCGATACAGGTTTACACGGTGTCAGTATTTCGGATCTTCAAAACCGATTGGAATGGCCAATAATCGATATTCTTAAAATTGATATTGAAGGTGCAGAAGCAGAGGTTTTTAATACTGAGAAATCAGATCTCACCTTTCTTAAAAAAACTAAAGTACTTGCTATCGAAATACATGAAGATGTGATTGAAAAACAAACCATTTTGAATGTTTTAGATCATTACAATTTCGCATATTTTGACGACGGAGAATTAACTATTGCTTACAATCAGCAGCTAATTTTATGAGATCTGAAGATTCGACTAACAGCGAAAAAACGCTTGAAAAAAATAAATTGCAATACGATGCGCTGTACAGCAGTACATCAGGCGCAAAAATGATTAAAGTATTGCAGCGATTTGAAGCATTTTTAGACGATACTACGCAAACCGATACCAGTTGGAAAGGCTTCTATCTCAACGATTTCAGAAAGCAATTGAAAGGAAAGCGCGTGCTTGAAATGGGTTGTGGCGATTGTTTAAACGCCGCTATTATGACCATGCTTGGCGCTGAAGTGGTTGCAAACGATATTTCCGATGAACCTGGAAGAATCATTGCCGAACTCAATGCGTCGGGAGTGCTTCCAAAACCGATAACTTACGTTTTTGGCGATTTTTTACAATACGACACTAAAGAAGAAGCTTCGTTTGATTTTGTAGTTGGAAAGGCGTTTTTGCACCATCTGACATTAGATTTAGAACGACAATTTCTTGAAAAAACGGCTCGGTTGTTAAAACCAGGTGGACAAGCGCGCTTTTTCGAGCCGGCCATTAATAGTTTGTGGCTCGATAAGTTACGTTTTATGATACCTGTTTCCGGACGGCCGTCGAGTTTGCAGCGAAAAGCCTTTAAAGCATGGGAGGAAGCCGATCCGCATCCCGACCGTCCAAATTCCTCGGAACACTATCAACAAGTAGGCTTGCAGTATTTTTCTAAAGTTGATATCTATTGTATTGGAGCCATTCAGAAATTTCACAGGCTTTTACCTTCCGGTTCGTTTGATCGAAAATTCCGACGTCTGGCATTTCGGTTAGAACGCTACTTACCAAAGTACATTAATGATACTTTTGCTAGAAGTCAGCTTATTGTGCTTTCTAAAGCTTCGTAAAAATGTTGGTTCGGATTTTGAGGTACTTCTCGTACCCTGATATAAAGAGACAAACGCCCGGTGAATAACTTTCTTGGGGCCGATTTTTATTTACCGAGGAAGCGGTAACCGAGTGCTATTTTTTAGTAATACTAGATCAGCCCCGCGAGAACATTAAAACCAGCGTTCTACCAAATCGGATTATTCATGTTTCGTTGGAACCGCCCAATGAAGTTGCGTCCTACCGGCAATTCGGAAATAAAAAAGTAGCTGTTCGTTTCGGACAAATACGCAATAAACAAATTTCGTTTTCGCATGGTGCACTTCCGTGGCATATTAATGTTAACTACGATACATTGCGCAGTACCTCGTGGGAAGATTTAAATAAAACCGACGAGATGGTTTGGGTAACAAGCAATTTACACACGTCGAGTGGGCATTATTTGCGCATGAAAGTCGTGGTGCAATTGCAAAACAGTTTTGTGAAGATTTACGGCCGGGGAATAAATCCGATCGACGATAAGTACACGGTTTTTAAATCGGCTAAGTATGTGATTGCTTTCGAGAATTATGCACACAGCGGCTATTGGACTGAGAAAATTGCCGATGCCTTTTTGAGTTACTGTTTACCCATATACTTTGGCGCAACGGACATTGATACCTATTTTCATCCGTTATCGTATGTGCGTTTGGATCCGCGATCGAAAACTTTATTGTCGGATTTGCAATCGATTGTTGATGATCAAACTTGGGAAAAGCGATTGCCTTACATCATCGAGGCGCGCACTGATGTTTTAAACAAGCACCAACTATTTCCGTTTTTAGTAGATAAAATGGAAGCTATTTTGGCGTCGGAAAAGCAGCCGAATGTTCCGCAGCGTGTAGAAATTCCCGGCGGCTCGGCGTATTTCGACAATATTCCGCTAAGCATCAGGTTGCAGAAAATTTGGGTACGCTTGCAGTACAAATGGTATGCAATAACTAAAAGTAGGAAGTTATGACCTATCATTCTCAATTTGAGCAAGATCGGTTTTTAGATGAGGTTGTTTTTGCCAAACAGAAAGGCGGTTTTTTCGTTGATGTAGGAGCTCACGACGGTTTAACCTACAGCAATAGCGCTTTTTTTGAGTTTTACAGGAGTTGGGACGGTATTTGCGTGGAACCGAATCCGCAGGTGTTCGACAAGTTGAAGACGGCACGACAAGTTCGCTGCGAAAATTGCGGTTTAGGTGCTGTCGAGGGTGTTTTGCGTTTTACCTCCATATCGGGTTATGCAGAAATGTTAAGTGGTTTCACCGATTTTTATGCGGCAGAGCACAAACAACGAATTGCGCGCGAATTAGAGAAACGCGGCGGGTCGGTCATCGAACTAGAAATTGCAGTAAAGCCACTTTCTAGTTTAGTAGACAGTCATAAAACTGTCGATTTTATGAGCATTGATACGGAAGGAAACGAACTTGAAGTACTAAAAGGAATTGCTTTTGAGAAACAGCATATCCGTGTTTTAGTGATTGAGAACAACTACCAAGATAATCGGGTTTTGGAGTTTTTGAAAGAACTTAATTATCTGAAAGTATTTACTTTAGATACCGATAACGTTTATGTTTTGCAGTCTGAGTGGAATGCAGCTATGAAGTATCGTTTGTTCAAATGGAAGTTACGTAAGAAAAAAGGTTCGATTTTGAGACGGCTTTTTGGGTAACGATTTTTTTGCGTTAAGGACAGTAGCGATATCCTTTTGCCGGAGGTACGTAGGCAAAAGATACAGCGGATGGCCTGACGGTGGCAGGAACGCTTTTTTGCGAAGCGATGTTCGTTTTGCCACCGGAACGCCCAAAATGTAAATGGTAAAACAAGTAAATTTTTCTGCCATCACATCCGCTCCTGCGAAAATTACTTTTTCTTTGCATTAAAAAGTTAGAATATGAAGAGGCGACTCGGAATTGTGATTACAGACGGTGTAGGTTTCCGAAATTTTATCATCAACGATTTTATTTCCGAGGCGTTAAAAACTTTTGATGAAGTTGTAATTTTTAGTTTTTTACCAAGTCATATATACCCGCAATTTTCGGAATCGGTTACTATAGTTCCGCTGGAGTTTATTCCTGAACGCACTTCTACTTGGTTTTTTAGAAAATTCAAGGAAGTGGCGCACATGCAAAAATTTGCTGCTCGAAATTTTGGAATTAACGATAATTTGAAAGCAACTACAACTTTTGTTTGGAATGTGCACGGAGTTTTGAATGCAATTATACACTTCATTTCTAGGTTTTTACATTCTGAAAGTGTAATTCAAATGGCAGAGCGTTTGCAATTTCTGAGCTACTATAGTCAGCCGGCATTAAAACGATCTTGTGATCTTCTAGAGAGTCATAAAGTGGATGTTCTGTTTTTCACGCACCAACGTCCGCCGTTTATTGCTCCGGTCATAAAATGTGCTAAAGATCTGAAAATCAAAACGGCAACATTTATTTTTTCGTGGGATAATTTGGCGTCTAAGGGACGAATGGCGGGTAGTTTTGATCGGTATTTGGTTTGGAGTAATTTGATGAAATCCGATTTGTTGGAATTTTACGATTCGGTTTCAGAGACGCATGTGCATGTGGTGGGAACGCCGCAGTTTGTTCCTTTTGTAACCGATTCGTTTGGTCAGGAACGGGCAGATTTTTTCAAGAAATTCGATTTGAATCCGAATTTGCCTTTGGTGGTTTTTACGTGTAACGATTCGAGTAGTAGAAACGATCCGCATTACTTGGATGTTTTGGCGCAGTTTATTGAAAATAAGCAATTAACACAAGAAGTTTCGGTATTGGTTCGCACTTCGCCGGCTGAAGATCCGTTGCGTTTTGCGGCGATACGTGAAAGATATCCGTTTTTAAAATGGAACGATCCAAAATGGCCAATTGCATCAAATTCGGGTACCGAGATGTGGGCGCAACGAACACCCACGCACGAAGATATTTCCGATTTAAAGTCGATGTTACAGTACGCGGCATTTACTATAAACGTAATGTCTACGATCACCATCGATTCGTTTATTTTTGATAAGCCCGTGATAAATCCGGTTTTTGGAACGGGAAGTAACGGTTTGTGGAATGATCAGAAGTTTTTAAAATTCAGACATTTAGAGGTTTTGGAACGTGCCAATGCGAGTTTGATTGTTAAAGATTCCGACCAATACTTAACGGCTATCAATTTTTTACTTACTGGCGGCGATGATAAGGCGGCAGCGCGAAAGTCTTTTGTAGATTTACAGATAAGCGTACCGTTACCGGCTGTTAATAAAACGATTGTAAAGACTTTGTACGAATTCGAATAAGTTCAAATCGTTTGCATTTATTGGGAAAATGGATGTATCTTCGTTTTGATGCAAAACTACTACAACCGCACACTTGGATCGATAATTACTGATGGCGTAGGCTTTCGCAATTTCATTATCAATGATTTTGTTTCGGAGGCATTATTGCTTTTTGACCGTATCGTGCTATTAAGTTTTTTGCCTGCTGAAGTTTATCCTAATATTCAAGACCGCTCTGAAATCGTGCCTTTGCGTCCGTCCGACGAGCGTTTTTTAACTTGGATGTTTCGCAAGTTTAAGGAAGTAGCGCACATGCAGCTGCACGCCAAACACAATTTTGGTCTTCGAAACAGTTTGCAGCGCACACGCTCAACGGCTTGGAGTCCGAAAGGAATTGTAAATCGCTTTATTTATTTAATTTCTAAGATTTTTCATAGCGAAGGTGTTGTGTTAAGCGACGAGCGTTTACAGTACAGTAGTTTCCTCGGACAGCCAATTTTAAAGGAATATCGCGATATTTTGCGTCGCACCCAACCCGATGTATTGTTATTTACGCATCAGCGTTCGCCGATTATTGCACCTTTATTAAAAGTAGCTAAAGCACTCGGCTTGCCTGCATCTACTTTTGTGTTTTCGTGGGATAACTTGGCATCAAAAGGTAGAATGGCCGGCTGGTTTTCACACTATTTAGTTTGGAGTTCGATGATGAAGGCTGATTTATTGGAATTTTATCCAAGAGTTAACGAACGGCAAATTTCCATCTTGGGAACGCCACAATTTGTTCCTTTTATAATCGATCAAAGTTCAAGTGGTCGAGCGGTCTTATTTCGAAAATTCGATTTGAACCCAGATTTACCGCTTATCGTTTACACTTGCAACGACTCGACCATCAAAAACGATCCGGTTTACCTCGATTTTCTGGGTTCGTTTATTGAAGCAGCTAAGCTTGTTCGAGCAGTGAATGTTTTGGTGCGTACTTCTCCGGCAGAAGTTCCGGGACGTTTTGCAGCAGTTGCCGAAAAATATCCGTTCTTTAAGTGGAACTATCCCGACTGGAAAGTGACAAAAACGCCTTTCACTGAAAGTTGGTCGCAGCGCGTGCCAAGTTTTCAAGATTTGTGTGATTTAAAATCGATTTTAACCCACGCAGCGTTCACCATAAATGTGTTATCAACGATTACTATTGACTCCTTTTTGTTTGACAAGCCGGTTATAAATCCGGTTTTTGGGAATGGAAACAACGGCTATTGGGACGATCAAAAATATTTGAAGTTTCGACATTTGATTCCATTGGTCGAGTTGAAAGCGAGTCATATTGTCACCGATGAAAAGCAGTACTTAGAAGCAATTAATCGGTTGTTGTTGCATGGAGACGACAAGTCGGCGCTGCGGAAATCGTTTGTTGATTTGCAAATAGGTTTTCCGCTGGAGCAAGTAAACTCTCGGATAACGGAAGAATTATATTCTTTAGCGCAAAAGGACGCCTCATTAAAGTCAAAAGAGTAGGAAAAAGGTTTGTTATGAAATCAGTTGTAATCTTAGCAAAATCGAGACCTCTCGAATTCTACACGCTGTTTTTTTTAATGGTGTTCGCCACTGTCGTTACGACAGGAAAAACGATTGCTTTGGGTTTACTTCCACTGTTGGTTTATTTTTTCTTTAAGGATTCAAAAGCGCAGACAGCTGGCGAATTACTTCTTTTTTGCAAGCTATTTGCAGCTATTTTTTGTCTTAATTTTTTAGCTGTTTTTGATTGGGATTCGTTAGGTGTTGATATGCCTCATCCGGATTATCATTTTTACGCTAAAATTGCATCATACTTTAACGAATTTGGTGTAGAGAATTATTTGAATGCCAAGCACTTCATCCTTGAAAATACGAGTTTCGCTGTTCCGTATCGCAGCGTCGACACATGGATTTTAGCTGTTTTAAATAAGTTTTTGCCGATTGCCGATTTAGAGTCAGTACAGCTAGTTTACAGACCTTTAATTTTCACTGCGGTTTCGTTTACTTTTTTTAAATTGTTTAAGTCGCAATACTCTTCTCAAATTTTGTTGTTTGTATCAGCGATTCTCGTCAATTTCTTTTTGGCAGATTACTTTACTTCGTGGTTGTTACGCGATGAGAAATTAGCGCTCATTTCAGTTTCAAGCTACCATAAACTATGGATTTACTACATCGTCTTTTTGCGTTTATTCTGTTCTATTTACAAGCACGGTTGGAAAGAAAACACTTCGGTTGTTTATTTAGCTCTGCTTCCCTTGCTTATGCAAACTACGTTTCCAGTTTATGCTGTAGTTTTTTTATGGATGATATTCGATTATAAGTTCTATTTGAAAAATTATTGGCTCACTACTGCCGTATTTTTATCGATTTTGTATTTCGGATTGTTTTATTACAGCTATCAAGACGATCAAACAGCGTTTTATACAACTGCACCAACGGTTATTTTAAATTCAGCTAGTGAAATTTATAAGGCTTTGGAAGAAGTTTTGATTGATGTCGGAAGAAATGGAGGTTTGGTTATAGGAAGCTATCTCGTGTTAGTGCTCCTTTTTCTTCGAAGAAAAATGCGTTTGGCGATTATTGTTTGGCCCTTTCTTATTCTTATTTCGGGAATGTTATTGGGAATCCTAGTTTTTCCGACTCCTAATTCCTATCAATTCTATTTAAATCTGTTGGGCCCTGTTTTCGCATCATTACTCATTCTTCTGTTAGTTGTTAGAGAACGAAATCAGTACCTATTTCAATACGCATTCCTAGCTATCGCGCTGGTTGGATTTATTCAACAGCAGTTTTCAGTGGGTTTTTATAACTGTCAATCTATTTGGAACACAGATGAATCCACTGTAAATAGATTTCAAAAACAAATTTCCGAAGTCGATTTTCCCATCGGCGTGACGTATTACAAACAATCATTCGACAATTACAATGAAAATTTCAATCAGCGCGGAGCTGATATTTTACTATACGCTAACGCAAGATTAGATGTAGTTAATTTACGCGCGTTAGAACTTTCTGTTTTTGATTTCTCTTCGAAGAATAGTGCTATCGCTATTTGGAGAAAACAACAACAATTAAATCATTCTGAAAATATTGAAGAGCGATTTCTTAGGGCTTTTTGTTTTCGCTTTTTATTTACCGACTGTCAGCCCCATGAATTACCGTCGTATCTTGCAGTTAGAATTAAACCGGAGTCGGCAATTTTGCTGAACGGAACTACCTTTTACCTACTAAAATGAAAAAATTAGCGATCCTATGTGCGTACCGTTTGCTCCCCGATCGGGTGGGTGGGATGGACTATTTTTTTTGGAAGTTCGACTATGAATCGAAGAAATTAGGTTGGAATCCGGTGTGGTTCTTTCCGAACAACAGCGAGCACGGACAATACAGCAACTTGCATATTGTTTCGAGCGAAGGTTTATCGGTTGAAGACAGCTTTTTGAGCTACAACCAACAGTTTGATTACGTTTTTACACACTTTCTCGAGTTATGTACCCCTTTTTATAAGATGGCTCGACCGCTTGTTAGAAAGAACTTCATAGCGGTAGATCACAATCCGAGACCGCTTGGAGGTTACCCGTTTAAAAAGCGAATTGAAAAGCGTGTAAAAGGCTTGTTATATGGTTGTTATATCGATCGATTCGTTGGAGTTTCTAACTACACAGTAAAAGAGCTCATTGCCGATTTTGGCTGTGTGATACGAGATCGTACAACCTGTATTTATAATGGAATCATCGCAGCAGATATTCAAGTTAGATCAGAGCGAAATACCGTAAAACCTAAATTTGTTGTGGTTTCGCACTTGCGTGAAACAAAGGGCATTCAAGATCTTATTGCAGCCGTCTCACTTTTAGATGAGAACATCAAGAAAGAACTTCAAATTGATGTTTTTGGATCCGGACCGTACGAAGAAGTGCTGTTTCAACTTTGCGATCGATTTGAAGTAAGACAAAATTTCAATTTTCGAGGTAATTCTCCAACCGTCAAGCAACAATTAGCAAATTACGATTACTTACTACAACCTACTCATATGGAGTGTTTTAGCTTGAGTATATTAGAAAGTTTAGCTGCTAATGTACCTGTGATTACTACGCCAGTTGGAGGTAATAAAGAAGCGGTACATCACGGAAAAAACGGACTAATTCTTCCCGCGAAGAACGTTAATGCTTGGGTAATTGCTTTGGAGAAGTTATGGCGCGGATCTATTGTTTTAGATTCGAATGTAAGCGAAACGATTCGCAAGCATTTTTCTTTAGAAAATATGGTTCAAAATTATTTGAAGTTACTGCAATGATCACTTTTTCACAACTTGAGAAAAAAGGAAATCTTGGAAATCAATTATTTCAGATTGCGTCGACCATGGGTATAGCAATTCGAAATAACCAAGATTTTGCATTTCCAAAATGGAGTCATCAACATGCGTTTTTAAACGAATTACCTGTTTTGGAAAGACCAATTCCCGAGCGCTTTTCAGAACCGAATTTTGGATATAGAGATTATTCATTTGAGAAGGATGCCGATTTGTTTGGCTATTTTCAATCCGAGTTGTTTTTCGATGTATTGAAAACTAAACATTATTTCACGTTCAAGCCCGATTTCGTTACTCATATTAAGCAAAAGCTGCAAAAGTGTTTTGAAAAGGAAGTTGTTTTAATAAGTATTCGAAGAGGTGATTTTGTCAATCATCCCGACTATTATCAATTGCCTATTTCATATTATTTACTTGCCTTATTGACCGAATTTCCAGATTGGGAATCTAAAAACCTATTAGTTTGCAGCGACGATTTAGCGTACGCAAAGTTTCATTTTGATTTTTTACCTAATGTCTTTTTCCCAGACGGGCTTTCTGGATTGGAACAACTAGCCGCTGCTTCCTTAGCGAAACATTTTATTATCAGTAACTCAACTTTTTCGTGGTGGAGCGCTTGGTTTGGTGCGAAAAATGGAGGAAAAATTATTCGTCCGCTTCACAATTTTACAGATGAGAAAAGAGCGCGCGACAATGATGCCGATTACTATCCGAAACGGTGGCAGATTTTTGAACCGGCTGCACAAAAACTTGATTTAGCAGGAACAACATTACAGCTAGAATCAGAAAATCTGCTCTGGAAGCAGTATCTAGAGCGCTGGTTTTGTAATTTTTCAACTTCGGCACACACAGCAGCAGCCGAACGAAGTTTATCAAAGTATTTTTTACCTCCTTTTGCACTATACTACATTTGTCAGAAAAAGCATATTGATTATTCTTTGTTTAAAGTTTTGAAAATCAGCAGATTTTACGATAAAGATAGTTTCTTAAGAATGAGTGATTTTGGTTTTTATACGCTCGGATTTAACACGTCTGTTGCCCGTTTCAGCGCCGAGCTGTGCTCAGATTCTAACCATCCTATTTCAATAAAGGTCGCCGAATTTGGCGGCATCTTCGCCACACGCTACATCAGAAAGTACTATTTTCGCACAGCAATGATTTTCGTGAAATCGAATATCAAGAAAATGCTCAAGTTTTTGAAGATTATATGCATATAGTTTATCTAACCTCGCACTATCCGCTGCCCAATGCCAAAAGTGTTGGCGGTATAGGAACGAGCGTTCGAAATCTTGCAGTAGCACTTGCGCAAAAGCATGCAGTTACCGTTGTAGTTTACGGTCAGGAATGTGATGCCGTTATCAAAGATGAAGGCGTTGAAGTGCGGTTTTTGTCAGTAAAATGCATTGCTGGTTTTACTTGGTTGTTAACGCGGCTGCGTATTCGTAAATTACTGAAATCGTTACCCAAAATCGATATTATAGAAGCTCCCGATTGGGACGGTATTACGGCCTTTGTGCCCTTACCAGCACCCGTTGTAGTAAAAATTCATGGTTCTGATACCTATTTCTGCCATTTGGAAGGAAGAAAAGTTAAAAAATGGAACTTTATTCGAGAAAAATTAGCCTTGAAATCGGCGGCTGGAATTGTTTCTGTAAGCACTTTCGCCGGAAGAACCACTGCTGAATTATTTGGTTTGAAAAAGCCAGTTACAACAATTTTTAATGGAGTTGATTATGCTGTTTTTTCGGAAAGCTCCAAGGAAATTGTAGATAATTCCATTTTGTATGTTGGCGGTCTTATTCGAAAGAAAGGACTTGTTGAATTAGCCTCGATTTTTAATCTAGTTGTTGAAAATCAACCAAATGCGAAACTAACTTTAATCGGAAAAGATATGGCCGATAGCGAGACAGGCAATCCTTCGACGCTCGGTATTTTTTTTGATAGACTTTCTGAGTTAGCTCGAAAAAATGTAATTTATCTTGGAGTCGTTCCGCATCAGCAAATAAAGAGCCATTTCGAGAAATCTGCGGTTTGCGTATTTCCTTCTTTCGCAGAAGCGTTGCCTGTAAGTTGGTTAGAAGCTTTAGCTGTTGGAAAGGCCTTGGTTACCTCGAATATTGGTTGGAGTAATGAAATCATTGATGATGGTGTTGATGGATTTAGTGTTGATCCGAAAGATCATCAGCTTTTTGCCGAGCGGATTTGTACGCTTCTGAACGACAAGATATTGCGTTTAAAATTTGAACGACAAGGACAGCAGAAAGCGCAAAAACTTTTTGCAGTTACCGAGATTGCCACGAGAACAGAAGCTTATTACCAAACGATCAGTCGGAACTAATGGGAATCAAACCGCTGCATATCTGTTTTGTATCTCCTGAGTTTCCCGACCAGCGCTTGCTGCCTGCTGCAGGAATTGGTTTCAGTATCTTAAACCTCGCGAAAGCTTTGATAGAGCAGGATCATAAAGTAACTGTCGTTGTATATCGCCAGCAGAAGTCAACGGAGTTTACCGAAAATGATATTCGCATAATTGCATTATCGGCAACTAATAATCCGTTTTATTCCCGATTTTATTGGCGAGTAGATTTGGCGCGCCGTGTTGAAATGTTACATAAAATCGAATCCTTCGACGTGATCGAAGTTCCTGATTACGAAGGTAGTGCCGCATTTTTTAAATTACACTTACCCATTATTGTAAAACTTCACGGTTCTCTTTCTTACTTTGATTTTCTGTTGAAGCGAAAGCCAAAATTTACCTACTATTTTTTTGAAAAGCGTGCGTTGCAGCGAGCCAAATTCGTAACAAGTGTCAGTCATTTTGCAGCTAAAATTACCAAGGAAGTATTTAACCTAGATTTTAATCATAAAGTAGTTTTTAATGCAGTAGCAATCGATGGTTACCAGCAATCAGAATCAGCATTAGCAATATTGTATTTTGGTTCTTTGATAGAGAAAAAAGGTTTTTTAGAATTGCCGGCAATTTTTGAACGCATAGCTCAAGAACATCCGCATGTTGAGTTTTGGTTCGCGGGTAAAGATTTCATTACTGGTAGTGGGAAAAGTACTAAAGCAAGCTTTTTTGAACTGCTTCAGCCCAAATTCCATCATCGAATTAAAGATTTTGGCATGTTGCCCGCTCCTGAATTAAAACAACTATTGGCTCAAGCTAGTGTTTGCATCTTTCCGAGTTTTGCCGAAGCACTGCCAATGGCGTGGTTAGAAGCTATGGCTGCTGGTAAAGCCATTGCAGCAAGCAATATTGGATGGGCAGAAGAATTACTTACGCACCGGGAAAATGCCCTTCTTTGCCATCCGACCGATCACGACACCTTCGCAAAACATATTCTCGACTTACTCGAAAGTCCAGAGCTTCGGAAATCCTATGGTTCAAAAGTGCAGCAGTTGGTTCATGAAAAATTTACACTCGAAAAAATTGCAAAATTGCATATCGATTTATACAAACAATTTGGAAAACACTAAATGGAAAATCTAAAAACATATACGTTAGAATCTGGCGAAGTACTGTATTACACAGGAAATCCCGAATTTAGTATGTTGGAACGCCTCGTAGCGGGTCCAGGTCATCTGTGGCACAGCGGATTGGATCAAGGTTGTAAAAACTTGATGCAGGAAATCATTTATCAATCGAATGTGATGTTTTGGTATGTTAATGATTTTCTAGCCGAAAATCAGTCGGTTAGTTGGCGTTGTCATCCCCATGCTTTTGTTGTAAGGAAATCAACTTGGGATTTTGTTGGAGGTTTCGACCTTGATTTTATGTCGCCAACAGCTCAAGCGCTCGATTTCGCCTTCCAATTATTGCGTTTTTACGGCGGAGTTCCTCTCTACGTTAAAGGTTTGTTTCCTGCTACTGAAACTGCTGTTCCGGCGATAGCAGTTACCGATCGTTATCGATTTTTCCTAAAAAGTTTCAAACCTGCGCACGCGTATTACATGCTCTTTCGTAAAGGGATTTACAGTTTATCAGAATGGTCTGGTTTGATTCAAGCCAAAAAAAATACCCGAAAACGTGTGTATAATCGAACGATTCCGGTTCGAAAACTTACAGATACCATTCCTTCTACAACCGTAAGTTACATCATACCCACAATGATGCGACAAGAATTAGTACTCAAATTGCTAGACGATATCAATGTGCAAACCGTCTTACCCACGGAGGTAATAATCGTAGATGCCACACCAGATTCCGATCTTGAAAAAGTCTATTTTCCTTCAAAGTATCGATTTCATTTGCGTTTCTATAAGCAAACCTCTAAAGGAAGTTGTCGTGCTCGAAATGAAGCGATCGAAGCAAGTAAGGGAGAATACATTGTTTTTGGTGACGATGATATTCGTATTCCACCCGATTACATAGAAAATCACCTAAAGTTTTTAATAACGTATGGCGTAAATGCCTGTAACGGGTTAGATACGCGTTGCCAAACCGTTACAGACGGACTCGATTATTTGGCCACACGTTTAAACGCTATGCAAGATCGGCGTTGGTTTGCCGGAGTTACTTCAAGTTTTAACAATGCTAATTCTTGTATAAAAGCTTCGTTAGTAAAGAAAATTGGAGGGAATGATGTCAATTTTGATGGTGGCTATGGCGAAGACAGCGATTTTGGACACACTTTAGCTGAATTAGGTGAAGTTATTTTAAGTAATCCGTTTTCAACGACGCTACACTTACGACCCGAATCAGGAGGCTACCGTTGGTGGGGCAATCAAGCGAAGATTCTCGGGAAAAAGAGAAAAGCACAGCCTTGGGAGTTGGGTGTGCCTTTAGGTTTTATCCGACCTGTACCGAGTCCGACGATTATGTACGGAATTCTAAAGCATTTTTCTTCGCAACAATTAAATGATTATAAGTACAAACATTACTTGCATTTTCTGCAAAACGGCTCGAAGTGGTTTTTGCCTGCGCGGATTTTATATCTTCCCTACAAAGAACTTCAATTTCATAAGTCGCTTTTTTATGCCAAACGTCTTGTTAAAGCGTCACAAAAAAAAATGGAATGAGTGCTATTTCGCAAAATTTGGCATTAATAATATGCACGTATATGCGCAGCGAATCACTAAAGCGACTGCTCGATTCGATTGTGCAACAAACAGTATTACCGCAGCAGATCTTAGTAATCGACGGCTCTGGTGACAATCTTTCTGAGCAAGCCTGTCGCCAAGCTAATATTGCCGTTTCGTATTTTCAAGTACCACCGGAACACCGTGGTTTAACAAAACAACGAAATTTCGGAATTGAAAAAGTTCTTCCAAGTTGTGAAATAGTTGCTTTTCTCGACGACGACGTGGTTTTAAACGAATCGTACTTTGAAGAGATCCTCAAAACGTTTACCACATTTCCCGAAGCAGTTGCAGTTGGCGGAGCGATTGAGAATGAGTCGGATTTTACTTTTGTAGGTCTAGATTACAAACCGAAATCCACTGATTTTTATTATGATGGCTTTGTAAAAAAAGATAGTCAGCGTTTCATTTTGCGCAAGAAATTTGGGTTGGATTCAGATCAGGTGCCTGGATTTATGCCTGAAGCGGGCCATGGTCGATCGATTTCTTTTCTTCCACTTTCTCAAAAAACCTATCCCGCCGAATTGCTTATGGGTTGTGCTTTTTCTGTGCGAAGTACCGTTTTCAAAAATGGCACTCGATTTTCCACTTTTTTTGAAGGTTATGGCCTTTATGAGGATGCACATTTTTGTGTGGAACTTGCCAAAACAGGTCCGATTTATCTCAACACCGCGGCACTATTAATCCATTTGCATGAGCCATCTGGCAGACCAAATCAGTATAAATACGGGAAAATGGTCGTCCGAAATGGTTGGTTCGTTTGGAGAACTAAGTATCCGAATCCGTCTTTGAAAAATAAGTTTAAATGGCACGCCACAACACTTTTGTTGATGTATATCCGATTAACTAATGTGCTCAATTCCGAACAGCGAACTGCTGCATTCACCGAATTTCTGGGTCGAAAAATTACCTGGATTAGCTTACTTTTGGGAAACAAACCCAAGCTAGAACAGCGCGCATGAGATTCACGGTTTTTACGCATGTGGCACATGTGAAACACAACGATAAACTATATGCCTATCGACCGTACGTAACCGAAATGAATATTTGGTTTAAGTATTTCGACGAAATTCGGGTTGTTGCTCCGCTTTCAAAGGCACATTTTACAGCTATAGATGCGCCGTATGAACACGCAAATATCACTTTCGTAGAATTAAAAGCGTTTGATTTTACTTCATGGGCAAATTTGTTAGCAGCACTCTTTTTTCTGCCGTTTAATTTGTTCATCATTGCACGCGAATTTCAAAAAAAAGCACATTTTCATTTGCGTTGCCCAGGTAATATCGGCTTTCTAGCATGTATCATACAAGTTTTCTTTCCGCGAAAGCAAAAAACTGCCAAATATGCGGGAAATTGGGATCCAAACAGCAACCAACCCAAGAGTTACCAATGGCAACGGGCTATCTTAAACAGTACTTTTTGGTCGAAGAATATGCGCGTATTGGTTTACGGCGATTGGCCCGACAATTCAACCAATATTCAGCCGTTTTTTACAGCTACTTACAGTGAACAAGAACTGCACGAAACAACTGCAAAGCGAGACGAATCTTCGGTAGTATTTGCATTCGTAGGCGGCATCACGGCAGGTAAAAATCCGTTTTACGCATTAGAGTTGATTGAAAATTTGCATCAGCAAGGACTAAATTGTCGGTTGCATTTTTATGGTTCTGGAGATTTAGAAAATGCGTTGAAACAGCGAATTTCAGAAAAGCAACTTTCGTTTTGTAAATTTTTTGGTGCTGTTTCAAAGGAGGATTTAAAAGCAGCTTACCAAAAGTCGTATTTTATGATTCTGCCTTCGCAGAGCGAGGGTTGGCCAAAAGCAGTTGCCGAGGCAATGTTTTGGGGTTGTATTCCTGTTATAACTCCCGTTTCTTGCGTGCCACAAATGCTCGACTTCGGAAAGCGGGGAATTTTATTAACTGGCGATGTTATCCGAGATTCTGAGCAATTGATTACTTTGTTGCAATCAGGTGAAATGGCTGCCATGAGCAAAGCAGCTCAACAATGGTCGATTTCCTATACTTTAGAGTCGTTTGAAAATGCTATTAAAGCCGTCATACACCATGCGAATATTACAATTAATTGATTCATTGGATATTGGTGGTGCTGAGAAAATGGCTGTTTTATACGCCAACGAATTAGCGCAGCTTATAGATAAATCGATTTTAGTTAGTACACGAAAAGAAGGTGCCTTAAAGGGAAGTATCGCTCCAAGTGTAAGTTACCACTTTTTAAAGCGTCAAGGTGTTTTCGATTTTAACGCCTTAATACGCTTGGTTCAGCTATGTAAAAAAGAGCAAGTTACCCACATCCATGCACACGGAACCTCGATTTTTTTCGGAAGTCTTGCTAAAATGCTCCTTACAAATGTGCAACTCATTTTTCACGATCATTTTGGTTCGCTACAGCAACGAAAAGTATGGAAATATAGATTAGCAACTTTTAAAGCAAATTTCTGTATTGCGGTTAATGAGCAAATTGCCGCTTGGAATTTCCAGAATTTAAATTTGCCCTCGTTTTATCTACCTAATTTTTCGGTAGTTCCTAAATCTGAGAATTTTAACTTACAGAGATCCGATTCAAAGTTTACAATTTTGGTACTTGCTAATTTTAGGAAAGAGAAAGGACATGAATTTTTATTTCAGATTGCTAAAGAATTGAAATTACGCGGAGTAGAGGCCATTTGGCAGTTGTACGGACGAGTTTCGGATCTTGAGTATTATAGCCAATTACGAAACGGTGTAAAACAGCTAGATATATCCGAAGTTGTTACGTTTTTTGAAAATCAATCGGATCTATCACTAGCATTACAACTAGCTGATATTGCAGTCTTAACCTCTTCATTTGAAGGCTTGCCTTTAGCATTAATTGAGTATGGATTAGCAGGAAAACCAGTTGTAGTTACCAAAGTTGGTGCTTGCGAAACGATAGTGCAGTCGGAAGTGAACGGATTTGTAGTGCCCTATGGAAACGCAAAGGAATTTGCGGATAAAATTGAATATTTGTATCGTAATCCAGATAAAAGAACCATTTTTGGAGAACGATTGTACGTTGAAGTAAATCGAACCTTTTCTGCGGAAGCGGTCATATCGACATACTTACAACTTTTGGGAAACACGCATGACAGACAATAGGTACTATACTCTAATCGGAATTCATATTGCCTTAGCGTTTGCTATTTGGTTGGTTTTGCCGTTGGCTAAGTTGGTGGCTATCTTGGTATTGCTAGGAAGCGCGTATTATGTCATCAAAAACCAGAATCGAAACAACGAAGCGTTACTCGCGGCTGCATACATCACTGGAATTGAGGTTTTTTTGCGTGCTACAGAAGGTGTGCCCATCTACGAGTTCGGCAAATACGGCGTCATAGGAGTAATCGTCATCGGAATGTTTTATCGCGGATTTTCCAAAAGTGCAGTTCCGATGTGGATTTATCTGCTCGCGCTGCTTCCTTCACTTATTCTCGCATTTGTGGTATTGAATCCAGACACGGAGCAACGAAAAATCATTTCCTTTGTAATTAGTGGTCCCATTTGTCTAGGTCTGTGCGGATTATATACATACCAACGCAAAGTAAGTTACGATCAATTTCAAGATATTCTACTTGCATTGTTACTGCCTATTATTAGCTTAACAACATACGTTATTCTGTTCAATCCGAGTGTGCGCGAGATTGTTTCAGGAACCGACTCCGATGGCCGTCTTAGCGGAGGTTTCGGACCCAATCAGGTGTCGACAGTTTTTGGTTTGGGAACTTTTCTTCTGATAAATCGTGCTTTACTAAAATCGCCCAACATACAAGTTATGCTTGTGAATATTGGTCTAGCAGCAGTAGTCATTTTTAGAGCAATTGTAACATTCTCGCGCGGAGGAGTTTTTACCGCAATAGCGATGATTTTAGCCGTAATGCTGATTTTATTCATTCGCTTAAATGTAAATGCTCGCGTAAAAATTAGCAGGCTTTTATTTTGGATGGTTATTGGAAGCATCGGGATTTGGGGTTATTCCCTGTTACAAACAAATGGTTTAATTGGTAACCGATATGCGAATAAAGATGCTTTAGGACGGGTTAAAGAAAGTAAATTCACGGGTCGTGAAGAACTTGCCCAGTCAGAATTAAAAGCATTTTTTGAAAATCCTATTTTAGGTGTAGGCGTTGGTAAATCTATCGAAATTCGTAAAGAAGAAACCGGAATCGACGCAGCCTCGCACAACGAAATAACACGACTTTTGGCCGAGCATGGAGCCTTCGGAATACTGATTCTTGTTTTATTAGCGGCAACTCCTATCGTTCTGCATCTAAGAAATAGGCAGAATTTTTTCATGGTTCCGCTGCTCTTGTTTTGGGCATTAACGATAAATCATGCAGCCATGCGAATAGCTGCACCGGCATTTGTTTATTCGCTTGCGCTTCTTTATGTAGATATTCCTTTCATCAGAAGAAAAACCGTGTCGTAAAAAAAAACTACATAACCTTAAACATTGGCTGTTGTTTTGTAATTTCGAAACCCGAACCAAAGACAATGAAAATTGACACTCGAATACACTTTGAAGTAAGTGAACGCAAAATTTTGCTTCGCTTATTTGATACCGTATTTGTCATTTTGGCACTGTTTCTGTTGGATAGTTTTGTCGATTTTCAATATATCGATGTATCGCTAGACAATCTTTGGTGGATTGTAATCCTGGGTTTATACGTAAATGTCATCGGAACCATTTTCGAAATGTACAATTTGCAGGTTGCCAGTAACCAATTTCAGGTGGTGCGAAGTATTTTACTAACTGCTTCAACTACAGTTTTATTCTACTTACTTACACCATTTTTAACGCCTTTTTTACCGAGTAACCGACTTCAAATCATTTATTTCTTTGGTGCAATTTTTTCTGCCCTGCTCATCTGGCGCATTTTTTACCAAGCTTTTTTAGCTTCTCACAGATTCGAGAAAAAAGCAGTCTTAATTTGCGATAAGGAAGAAATTGTAGAGTTAGTCGGCGATTTGCAAGCGGCCGATCCGCATTACCGTGTTATTGGTTACATCGATACTGGAAAATCAGAAAGTTATGTTTTTAATTATGGTGGAGTAGATGCCGTTCAGACAGAAAACTTAGTGCAGTTTATTCAGGAGCAGACGGTTTCTGAGCTTGTTATTGCGGGAGCAAAAGCCGATATTATTACTGTGCCTCTATACAATGAATTACTGCGATTGTTGGAGTTTGGATTCCCAATTAAAGAATATACCCAAGTTTACGAAACGCTCACACAGCGTATTCCTATTCATTACTTGGATCGCGACTTTTATCGATACTTTCTCTTCAGTCGAAGCAATCAAAACAAATTGTATTTGATTTTTGTTCGAGCCGTGGAAATTATTCTGGCCATTGTAGGTCTGATTGCTGGGTGTGCTATTTTACCCTTGATTTTATTAGGAAACCTTCTCGGAAATCGCGGACCTTTATTCTATAAGCAAATTCGCGTAGGCAAATTCGGAAAGCCTTTTAAAATCTACAAATTTAGAACCATGGTGAAGAATGCTGAAGCGGGTGCCGCTGTTTTTGCTACTTCTAACGACGTACGGGTAACCACTTTCGGAAAATTTTTACGAAAAACCCGTCTTGACGAAATTCCGCAGTTTATAAATATCTTAAGTGGCGATATGGGTTTTATCGGTCCGCGACCCGAACGCCCCGAGTTTGTGCAAGAATTATCCGATATTATGCCTTTCTACGAAACGAGGCACATCATAAAACCAGGGTTAACGGGCTGGGCACAAGTAAATTACTCCTATGGACAAAGCTTTGAAGACAGCTTAATTAAATTGCAGTACGATTTGTACTACATTAAACACCGCAGTATCTTCCTTGATTTAAATATTGTGATTAAGACTTTTAGCACGATTTTGTTTTATCGTGGTCAGTAGCTCTGAATCAATAAGCAGCAACAGAAATACGGTCAGGTAAATAGGTGCAAAAAGTATAAGTTGCGATTTGTTCAACACATAAATCAAGTGAACTAAAACAAAAACTGCTGCCAATAGTTGAATCGTTTTTCTACGAACGGATTTCTTTTCCGCGAAAGCGAAGTATAGAAGTAATGGATTGAATAATAGAATGTTATAGTTCCAAAGTACTTCAACATGCTCGCTATATAAGCCGGCTGCCGCTAGAAAAATTCCGATAAAGCCAAGTACTACGAACAAGAATTTCCGTACATATTCATGGACAAAAACCAGCGTTATTAAGATTACAAATAATGTAAAAATAGAATTCCACCAGGGCACATCGAGTGTTAAAGAAGCTTTGTTTAAGGTATTAGTTTTGGAAACAACTTCCTGACCTTGAGTTTTATACGCATTGAAAAGTTGTTCGGGCAAGAACACTGCATCAGCCTTTTCATCGGTGTAGTAGCCAAACATGATGTTGATTCCTAAATTCTCAAAATACAGTGGCGACTGGTATTCGCTGACAATTTGACGAAAACTCTTTTCTTTAATCTCGTTTATAACCGCTGGCTTTATTGAACTGTGTTTCGCAATCAGATCGGCAACCATCGTAGTACAATTTCGATGGAAAAATTTGTACGTATAAAATCTCCCGTCTGAATTTACGATTGCGGCTAAATCATTAATAATCGATTGAATTTCAGACGATTTTAAATTTAAAATCTGCTCTTTAATACCTCGTTGTTCAAAAACGTAATTGGCGTAAAAATCTTCGTAACGATCGATTCCTACAAAGTACTTCAAATCTCCTTTTACAAATTTCAAATAGAAATTTGGTGTTGAAAAGTCGAAGTATCCAAAATTAACTACAAAGTCAAATCCTTGCTGCTCGTCGTAAAATCGGAGTCCGGTGTGGCCGTATAACGAGTATAATTGATTTCCCGCACTCACGGTTAGTAAACTGCACTTAGTGTTAGGAGATGCTATTGGAATTTGCGCTTTCGCGGAAAAGAAACAAAACGAGAAAAATAATAGTAGATAACGAATCATCGTCTAAAGATATCAAGGTCAACTTTCACAGAGAAAATATTGCTGTACAAGGCAGCACTTTGGTCGCCTAAATCGGTTAATGCATAGTCGATTTGAATGCCGCGGTATTTGAATCCTAGTCCAATATTTGGCTGAAAACCCAGTCGTTTAGAACCGTCAATTTCTTCAATGTTCTGAAAATTTCCAACGCCTGCTCGAACAAAAATTAAATCGCTGTAGCCGTATTCAAAACCAAGTGCCGGATCAATAGAGTAGCCGCTGCCCGAAATTAAATCGTTCGTTTGTTCAAAACGCATGTTTAGATTGGTACTAGCTAAAAGACTGGTTTCGTTGTGAAATTCAAATAGTTTTGCTAAACCAATTTGTAGTTTCGGCAAAGTAATCTCGGTACTTTCGGGTAATTCGGCATTTTGTCCCGGAACAGCGTCCGAGATTGTTTTAAATGCCTCTTCATCAATCGTCCAAATGTTGTACGTTGTGGTAATGTCTCGCGCCATCACACCTAATTTCCAGCCCGAGCGTTCGAACTGAAATCCTAAGTCGAAACCAACACCCCATGATGAGGCAAAATCGCCAATAACCCGACGAATTATTTTTGCAGAAATACCGTATTGAAATCCAGGTACTTGTAAACTACGAGCGTAGGAAAAGGTAAGTCCGTAATCGGCGGTTGAGAAAAGAGAAATGCGGTTATAATCGATATTTCCTTCGGAATCAATAAGTTGAGTGGTATTCAAGATGTCGTCAACGCCAAATCGAATTAACGAAAATCCAAAAGCACTTCGATCGTCGATGTTTTTTGCATAGCCAATGTAGTCGTACTGCGCAATATTCGCAAAATAACTAGCGTGCATTAAGGCAACCTGATCGCGTTCAACGCCGAGTAATCCAGCCGGATTCCAATAGCCTGCCGTAACGTCGGTAACATGCGCGGTCACGGCATTCGACATTCCCAGCGCACGTGAGTCGACACCGATGTTCATAAATTCGTTTGAGTATTTACGCACTGCCTGTGCGCTAGCAAATAGCGAGAAAACAAGGCTTAACAGAACGAAGTTATATTTTTTTTGATTCACAATTTTTTTTCGGCAATCAGCTCGCAAAAGTATCGATTTCACAGTAAAGCATCGGACTATTTCGCAATTAAAATGCGCCGAAATCACCGAAATCTTCTTCAACAAAACGAATTTCGGTTCAGCTTATTGCCTTACATTTGCTTGCTTACATTTTATAGCATGACAAAGCATATTCCGAATACTATTACGATACTGAACTTGTTTTGCGGTTGCGTAGCCGTAATTCAACTGTTCGAAAAACACTACGATTGGGCCTTTTTCTTTGTCGCACTCGGCATTTTCTTCGATTTTTTCGACGGTATGGCGGCACGAATTTTTAACGCTGCTAGTCCACTTGGCTTACAACTCGACAGTTTGGCCGATATGGTAACCAGTGGAGTAACGCCGGGCTTGACTTTGTTTTTTATGCTACAAAATTCAAGCGGAATGCCGGCCGACTCCGTAATTCCGTATCTCGGATTTCTTCCCACTTTAGGTTCTTGCTACCGCTTGGCGAACTTTAACATCGATACGCGTCAAACCGATTCTTTTATCGGCATGCCAACACCGGGTAATGCGCTTTTTATCGTGAGTTTACCCGTAGTTTTAGCTTCAACTACAAGCTTGATTGCCATTGAGTTACTTACAAATCACTTTTTTTTAATTGTGCTTGCTGCCTTGAGTGCGTTTTTATTGAATGCACCGATTCCTTTGTTTTCACTTAAATTTAAGTCGTTTCGATTGTCTAAAATGAAGTTTCAACTGGTTTTAGTGTTATTTTCGGTACTTAGTTTGGTTGTTCTACAAGTTGCGGCTGTACCTCTGATTATTTTTCTGTACGTAGTTTTGTCAATGCTAAAAAATGCCACGGAACGTAAATCCCAGAAAACGAGCGCCTAGGCGAAAATCGAATCCGAAAAATCAGCTTCGCAATCGAATTTTTCTCCTGCTATTCTTGTGTGGAACTGTTGCACTTTTGATAGTATTGAATAAAGCCACATTATTGCGGTATTTAGGCTTTGTCACAAATCGTTACGAACAACGAGCCAGCAACGCTGCAAACACCAATCAGCGTACCAAAGAAGTTTTTACGAGTTTTCCGAAGAGTACATTTGGTATCGATGTCTCTGAATATCAAGGTCGGATTCGTTGGCAGGAAGTCGACTCGGCCTATGGCAAGCCTATTGAATTTGTGGTTTTGCGCGCCACAGCTGGCACTAATTACGTCGATAAACAATTCAAAGGCAATTGGAAAGCCGTTCGTAAATTAGCGGTTATTCGAGGTGCTTATCATTATTTTCGTCCGGACGAGAATTCTTCTGCGCAAGCGGAAAACTTCATAAAAACAGTGCAGTTAAAGCCCGGCGATTTACCTCCCATTTTAGATATCGAGCGCGTTTCGTCAGTACAAAGTTTGCACAATCTGCGTAAAGGCTTGCGAAATTGGTTGGACCTTGTGGAAGCGCATTACGGCGTTAAACCGATAATTTATTCGGGAAAGAAATTTAAGGAAGCGTTTTTAGAAGAAGAATTCTCGGGATATCGGTTTTGGATTGCCGCATATACTGTTACACAAAGAGAATTTCCGCCACAGCAACTTTTTTGGCAATTTTCTGAATCTGGATCCATTCCGGGCATTCGTGGTCCGGTAGATTTGAATATTTACCGAGGAAATAGCGAGGCATTAAACCGACTAACTATTGGGCGGTAAAGTCTAATTTCTTTTTACGCAATTCGAAATTCTGACCGAGATATACACGACGAACCACTTCGTCTTGAACCAATTCTTCGGGAACTCCCGCTTTTAAGATGCCGCCTTCGAACATCAGATAGGTTTTATCGGTAATTGCTAGCGTTTCCTGTACGTTGTGGTCGGTAATTAAAATTCCAATGTTTTTGTTTTTTAATTGCGCG
The DNA here is from genome assembly GCF_002251775.1 of Flavobacterium aurantiibacter. Taxonomy (GTDB): domain Bacteria; phylum Bacteroidota; class Bacteroidia; order Flavobacteriales; family Flavobacteriaceae; genus Flavobacterium; species Flavobacterium aurantiibacter. The sequence continues at coordinate 21,804 of NZ_NOXX01000194.1, read as the reverse complement.
ACGATTCGTTGAATATCTTCTACTGCAACAGGGTCGACACCTGCGAACGGCTCGTCGAGAAGAATAAACTTCGGATCGGTTGCCAAACAACGCGCAATTTCAGTACGTCTGCGTTCACCGCCTGAGAGTAAATCGCCGCGATTGGTACGTATGTGTTGCAACGAGAATTCGTCTAAAAGCGACTCCATTTTCGCAACTTGCTGTTCTTTAGTGAGATTCGTAAGTTGTAAAACGCTTAAAATATTGTCTTCAATACTCAGTTTGCGAAAAACCGATGCTTCCTGCGCTAAATAGCCAATGCCTTGCTGCGCCCGTTTGTACATCGGGTAGTCGGTAATTTCTAAATCGTCGAGATAGATGTTGCCTGCGTTGGGCTTCACCAAACCAACAATCATGTAAAATGAAGTTGTTTTCCCAGCACCATTCGGGCCGAGCAATCCTACGATTTCACCCTGATTTACTTCCACCGAAACGCCTTTTACGACACTTCTACCTTTATAGGTTTTAACTAAATTATCTGCGCGTAAAATCATTTTTATTGGTTTGATTGTTCTTCTAAAGCTTCCCAAAACTCGTATGCCCGACGCAAATGCGGAATAACTATGGTTCCGCCAACCAGCGTAGCAATTCCCATGGCTTCCATCATTTCTTCTTTGGTAACGCCGTGTTTGTAGCTGGTTTCTAAGTGGTATTTTACGCAATCGTCGCAACGCAAAACAGTCGACGCTACCAAGCCCAAAAGCTCTTTTGTTTTCACGTCGAGTGCACCTTCTTGATAGGCATTGGTGTCTAAATTGAAAATGCGTTTCACAACCTTGTTCGGGTCGGAAAGCAGTTTTTCATTCATTTTAGAACGGTATTCGTTAAATTCGGTTACTAGATTGCTCATTTTTCAAACGATTATTTACTACTACTTTAGCGATAAAAATACTGCATTCATACAGTACGAGTATCGGAATACTTACCAATAATTGCGAGGTTACATCGGGTGGCGTAACAATCGCTGCGATAATCAATATAATTACGATCGCAAATCTTCGATATTTTCTTAGAAATTCGGCTGTTACCAGACCGAGTTTGGCTAAGAAATAGATGATTACAGGCAGTTCAAAAACCAAGCCAGAGGCAATAATCGAAGTTTTTACCATCGATATGTACGAATCAACGTTAAATTGGTTCACTATCGTATCGCTCACTACAAAAGTGGCGAAGAAATTCACCGATAACGGCACGACCAAGTAAAATCCGAACAAGACGCCGAGGAAAAAAAGTAAAGAAGTTACGAGTACAAATGCGATTGCCATTTTTCGTTCCTTCTCGTATAATGCTGGCTTGATGAATTTCCAAATTTCAAAAAGGATGTAAGGAAATCCGAGGATAAAACCCGCGGCAATGCACGTCCAAATGAAAATAGAAAATTGTCCGCCAACATTCGTATTTTGTATGATGAAACTAAAATCTTTTACACAAGTCGATTCGTCGTCGAGACCTAAATATTTAGTGGTTTCACAAAAGAACTCATACGTGATAAAATCGGGTCGTGTTGCGGCAAAAATGATATCCGAAAAGATAAAATCAATGAAGAAATACGCCACCACCGCACATATTAAAATGGCAACAGTGCTGCGAATCAACATCCAGCGAAGTGCTTCAAGATGATCTAAAAAAGTCATCTCTTTCATGCTTTTTTCAGCCATTATACTATTCCTTCTTTTAAAATATCGTGTAAATGAAGTACACCTTTGTATTCGTCGTTATCAACTACAACCAATTGTGTAATCGAAAAATCTTCCAAAATATTCAAAGCATCAATAACCATAGTATTCGACGTGATGGTTTTCGGATGCACTGTCATAATATCTTTCGCCGTTAAACCACTAATACTGTCTGTTTTATTCAACATTCTACGAATATCACCGTCGGTAATAATACCAACTACTTTACCTTGATCGACCACAGCAGCCACGCCTAAACGCTTTTCAGAAATTTCGAAAATAGTTGCTTTTATTGAAGTGTCTGGACTTACCTGAGGTTTTAACGTATTGGCGAGCATATCTTTTACGCGAAGCAGTAATTTCTTGCCCAATGCGCCGCCCGGATGATACTTGGCAAAATCTTCGGCTGTAAACTGTTTCATTTCCATTAAAGTTACCGCCAAGGCATCGCCCATAACCAACTGCGCTGTCGTTGAAGAAGTAGGTGCTAAATTTAGCGGACAAGCCTCTTCGGTTACGGTTGTGTCGAGAACTAAATCGGATTGCTGCGCTAAAAACGAATGCGTGTTGCCCGTCATTCCGATTAAAATATTTCCAAAGCGTTTAATAATCGGCGCAAGTACTTTAATTTCCGGACTGTTGCCGCTTTTGCTGATGCAAATAACAACATCGCCCGCTTGCACCATACCTAAATCGCCGTGAATGGCTTCGGAAGCATGAAGAAATAAAGAAGGCGTTCCAGTACTGTTTAAAGTAGCTACAATTTTTTGGGCAATGATGGCACTTTTTCCAATTCCGGTAACAACTAAACGACCTTTCATCGAAAGTATCGCTTCCACTGCCGAAACAAAATCGGGAGTTAATAAGTCTGCCAACTTTTCAATCGCCTTACTTTCAGATAAAATCGTTCGTTTGGCGGTATCAAGGATGTTTATTTGCGTCATGAAAAGTGTACTTGAGAAGTATTTGTAGATTCAGAGGAATGTTGTACTTTTAGTATTGCAAAATTAAGTAAAATCCCCTTTTTTATCGCATGAATAATAAGGAAATCGACATTCATAATGAGCTCAAGAAACACTTTGGTTTTGACAGCTTTAAAGGGCTTCAAGAACAAGTAATTCGGAGTATTCTCGCCAATCAAAATACTTTTGTTATAATGCCAACCGGCGGCGGTAAGTCGCTCTGCTACCAGCTTCCAGCGCTTGTTTTAGAAGGAACAGCTATCGTTGTTTCTCCGCTAATTGCCCTGATGAAAAATCAGGTCGATGCCATTCGAAGCCTTTCCGACAAAGAAGGAGTTGCTCATGTTTTAAACTCTTCGCTGAATAAAACGGAAATCAATCAGGTTAAAAAAGACATCACAAATGGTGTCACCAAACTCCTATATGTTGCGCCCGAATCGCTTACAAAAGAGGAATATGTTCAGTTTCTACGATCTGTTCCCATTTCTTTTGTTGCCATAGACGAAGCGCACTGTATTTCGGAATGGGGACACGACTTCCGTCCGGAATACCGCAATTTGCGATATATCATCAAACAGTTGGGCGAAGTTCCCGTAATCGGGTTAACTGCAACCGCAACGCCAAAAGTTCAAGAAGATATCTTGAAAAATTTGGATATGACCGATGCAAAAACTTTTAAAGCGTCGTTTAATCGTCCGAATTTATTCTACGATGTACGTCCGAAAACTAAAAATGTCGAGGCGGATATCATCCGATTTATTCGTCAATACAAAGGAAAGTCGGGAATTATTTACTGCTTAAGTCGCAAGAAAGTAGAAGCCATCGCCCAAGTTTTACAAGTTAACGGCATCAGCGCTGTGCCGTATCACGCCGGGCTCGATGCAAAAACACGTGCCAAACATCAAGATATGTTCCTGATGGAAGATGTTGATGTTGTTGTGGCTACCATTGCCTTTGGTATGGGAATCGATAAACCCGACGTGCGTTTTGTTATTCATCACGACATTCCAAAAAGTTTAGAAAGTTATTATCAAGAAACGGGTCGTGCCGGTCGCGACGGTGGCGAAGGCTATTGCTTGGCTTACTACTCCTATAAAGATGTCGAAAAACTCGAAAAATTCATGTCGGGTAAACCTGTTGCCGAACAAGAAATCGGATTTGCGCTCCTGCAGGAAGTAGTTGCTTACGCAGAAACTTCAATGTCGCGACGAAAATTCCTGCTTCATTATTTTGGAGAAGAGTTCGATAGTGAAAACGGCGAAGGCGCCGATATGGACGACAATGTGCGCAACCCAAAATCAAAGGTAGAAGCACAAGATCAAGTTGTAAAATTGCTGAAAGTAGTTCGCGACACCAAGCATCTATACAAAGCCAAAGAAGTGATTTATACTTTGATTGGAAAAGTAAATGCGGTGATCAAAGCGCACAGAACCGATTCGCAAACATTTTTTGGTTCGGGCGAAAAACACGACGAGCGTTATTGGATGGCGCTCATCCGACAAGTGTTGGTAGAAGGTTTGCTGACGAAAGACATTGAAACCTACGGAATTTTAAAGGTTACCGAAAAAGGTTTGGATTACATCGACAATCCGACTTCGTTTATGATGTCGGAAGACCATGAATACGATGAAAATGAAGACGATTCGATCGTAACGGCAAGTAAATCTTCAGGAACAGCCGACGAAGCATTGATGGCTATTCTCCGCGATTTACGCAAGAAAGTTGCCAAGAAAGCAGGTGTTCCGCCGTTTGTGGTTTTTCAAGATCCGTCGCTCGAAGATATGGCACTCAAGTATCCTACAACGCTCGAAGAACTGAGCAATGTGCATGGAGTAGGCGAGGGCAAAGCCAAAAAATACGGCAAGGAATTCGTGGAAATGATTAATCGTTATGTGGAAGAGAACGATATTGTTCGTCCAGACGATTTGGTGGTGAAGTCAACCGGGGCAAATTCGGCTAACAAATTGTACATCATTCAAAATATCGATCGCAAGCTTTCACTCGACGACATCGCTTCGGCAAAAGGCTTAACCATGGATGCCCTGCTGAAAGAAATGGAGCAAATTGTGTACGCCGGAACCAAACTAAATATTAAGTATTGGATCGACGACATTCTCGACGAAGATCAGCAAGAAGAAATTCACGATTACTTTATGGAGTCGGAAACCGATCGCATTGAAGATGCATTAAAGGAATTCGACGGCGAATACGATATTGATGAATTGCGATTGATGCGCATCAAATTTATCAGCGAAGTAGCAAATTAAGTTAATCAGCCAATACAGCGCGATGCGGTTTTAGAATATCTCGGTATTTTAAAATTTCATCGCGCTGCACGATTACAAAGGCTAGCGAATGAAATTCCGAAACGTTTTCTGAGCCAATCTCGTAGAATTTTGCGTGCTCGGCGGCGGCAAATTCCGTTAAATGTTTGGCGTGATGTACCGCGGTTTGCGCTGCTGCTGCGCCGCGAAAATCCCAAATGAGCTTCACTTTTTCCATGGTTCAAAAGTAGTTATTTCGGCGAACACATTTTCATTGGAAACGATTGCCCGCGGCCGCGATTGAAACGGAAAGCACGCAAAGCAAATGAGCAAGAGCCCTTGGAAGTTTTGTGCGACCAACGGAAGCGCAAAAATGCCGTAGGGATGTGCGAATTTTGCTGTGTACTTGTAGTGAAAAGCGCGAAATGCCGCCCAAAAAAAGGAGCAAATCTTTATAGAATTCTACTTCAAAGCAGGAAATTTTACAATTGTAGGTAGCGTTTTTATTTGGGCAGCTGCCGGCAAAATTCGTTTTCATCAGCGTTTGAGTTCCAGCCGGCACCGCGCTATCCGCTGTATCTGCTGCTCGGCAAACGCCGCTCGCAGCAGGATGCCGCTCCTATCGCTGCTGCGAAATCCGTGTTCGAAAATCGTTTTCTCCTTAAATACAAGTAAAAAAAAACGAGATGCCAACCAAAGTCGAAATCTCGTTACCTTATTGAACAGTTCTTTTCGCTACTTCGCGATATTTACCGCACGTGTTTCACGAATAACCGTAATTTTTACCTGACCCGGATACGTCATTTCCGTTTGAATTTTTTGCGAAATATCAAAACTTAAACTCGCAGCGTGATCATCGCTAACTTTTTCACTTTCAACGATTACACGCAATTCGCGACCCGCTTGAATTGCATACGCATTTTTCACACCGTTAAAGCCGTAAGCAATGTCTTCTAAGTCTTTCAAACGCTGAATGTACGAATCGAGCACTTGGCGGCGTGCACCTGGTCGTGCACCTGAAATAGCATCGCAAACTTGAACAATGGGCGACAGCAGCGATTTCATTTCAATTTCGTCGTGGTGCGCACCAATAGCATTACAAACTTCATCTTTTTCGCCGTATTTCTCGGCCCACTGCATACCCAATAAGGCATGTGGTAAATCGCTTTCTGTTTCTGGAACTTTACCAATATCGTGGAGTAATCCGGCGCGTTTAGCAAGTTTTACGTTAAGTCCTAATTCGGCAGCCATCAAACCACACAACTTCGATACTTCTCGACTGTGTTGCAGTAAGTTTTGTCCGTACGACGAGCGGTATTTCATACGTCCAACCACCTTAATCAGCTCTGGATGTAAACCGTGAATTCCCAAATCAATAACGGTACGTTTACCCACTTCAACAATTTCTTCCTCGATTTGTTTGGTTGTTTTAGCAACTACTTCTTCGATACGAGCCGGGTGAATACGTCCGTCGGTAACTAATTTGTGCAAAGCAAGTCGTGCAATTTCCCGACGTACGGGGTCGAAACACGATAAAATAATAGCTTCCGGCGTGTCGTCAACAATAATTTCAACACCTGTAGCGGCTTCGATCGCACGGATGTTTCTACCTTCTCGACCGATAATTCGACCTTTAACATCATCCGATTCAATGTTGAATACCGAAACGCAGTTTTCAACGGCTTCTTCAGTTCCCACACGTTGAATGGTATTGATGATAATCTTTTTCGCTTCTTGATGTGCGGTAAGTTTCGCTTCTTCAACCGTTTCCTGAATGTATGCCATAGCGTTAGATCGCGCTTCTGCTTTCAATCCTTCGATAAGCTGATTTTTAGCTTCCTCGGTTGACAATCCAGAAATCACTTCAAGTTGCTCTAACTGACTCTTGTGCATGCGATCAACTTCTTGTTGTTTACGTTCGAGTACTTCGATTTTAGCCGACAATTCTTTGGTTTTAGCCTCATAATCGTCGTTAATTTTCTTGGCCTTAGCGAGTTCACCTGAAACTTGCGATTCTTTGTCGCGAATGCGTTTTTCTACTTCGGCAACCTTCTTATCGCGCGATAAGATTACTTGCTCGTGTTCGGCTTTCATTTCAAGAAACTTCTCTTTCGCTTGAAGAATCTTATCTTTCTTTATGTTTTCAGCTTCTAAGGCTGCATCTTTTAAGATCGATGCGGCTTCCTTTTTTGCGTTCTTTATCAGGTTTGAGACGTTTTTCTTTTCCAAGAATTTAGCGATTAGAAATCCGCCTACAATTCCGATAATCGCTGCAATAATTGCAATTGTGTTCATATTTTGGGTTAAGTTTAAAAAAAAGCCTGCATTAATCTGTGAATAAACTCGTAAAGACAAGTTTTGAGCTAGCGTATTGTTCCAGGATCTGCGACAAAGGCAGCATGCTGTAGTAATACCGATTTGCTCATTCTAAATTGTTAGTGTTGAGTTTACCAATAATGAATTAATGCAGGCAGTATCGATGTATGTTAAGAACGTTATTTTTCGAGCACTTGTCCTAAAATAGCATTCATATTCTTGAGTTTTTCGAGCGTTTGTACATCGATGTTTTGCTTATCGATTTGCTGTTGCTCCAACTGAGAGGCAAATTGTAAGGCGCACATGGCCAAAACATCTTGCTTGTCTCTAACGGCATAGTTTTCTTCAAATTGCTTGATCATGGCATCAATTTTCTTCGAGGCAAGTCGCAACGCTTCCTCTTGCGAAAAATCTACAGTGAGCGGATAAACTCGGTCTGCAATTGATATTTTGATCTTTAATTTGTCGTCCATCTAGTCTGCTAATTGCGCTATGCAATAGTCAATTTCTCGAATTAATGAATTTATTTTAAGCTTCGTATCTCTTTTATATTCGTCACTGCCAAGTAAAGAATTGGCCATTTTCTGAGCTTCTAGCGCCTGTGCAAGTTCTTGAATCTTCAAATTTAACTGCTCTTCTCGTGCTTTTGAGTCGGTTAACGCCGTTGTTAACTGACTGTTATGTAGCTCAACCTGCTGCAAACGAGCCAATAACGCGTTCATCCGATTCTCAAGCGTCGTTACTATGGCAGCTATTTCACTCATAAATGCTCCGTTCCTTACTTATTTCACAAAGTTAAAATTAGTTTTCGTTGTGGCAATATATTTGTTGACTTTTGAATAACGTTATTTTTACGGTTTTTCCGTAACAGCAATTCAATCTGTTTATGCAACTTTGTACCTATACGCCAGTTATGAATAAATTATTAGCACTTTTCTGCCTCTTTTTTTCTTTGCAAATAGTTGCACAATCCGCATATCCAAAGGATTATTTCCAATCGCCACTCGGAATTCCTCTTCAACTTTCGGGTTCTTTCGGCGAACTTCGAAACAATCATTTTCATACCGGAATCGATTTTCGAACACAGCAAAAGGAAGGTTTGCCCATTTACGCTTGCGCGGAAGGATACGTGTCGCGAATAAAAGTTTCTACGACTGGAAACGGCAAAACCATTTACGTTGATCATCCCAACGGATATACTACGGTTTACGCACATCTTCAAAAGTTCGACTCTGCTATTGCCGCCTATGTGAAACAAGCGCAGTATCAAGCGCAATTATTTGAAATTGAGTTATTCCCAAAACCTAATGAATTGCCCGTTACGCGAGGCCAGCAAATTGCTTTTTCGGGTAATTCGGGAAGTTCGTCGGGTCCGCATTTGCATTTCGAAATTCGTGAAACGGTTTCCGAATTGAGCGTGAATCCACTTTTTTTCGGATTTGATAAACTTATAGCCGATACCAAGCGTCCGGCTATTTCAAGTATTTTGGTGCATCCCGTGAGTGAAAACGCTTGTGTTAATGGAACACGCGAGGCGATTAGCGTGAATTTGAGTTTGCAAGAAAACGGAAATTACATCGCCGATCCCATAAAAGCGAAAGGAAAAATTGGTTTTTCAATCTCGGCTACCGATGCTTTCGACTACGCTTACGGTAAAAACGGTCCCTACACCATTGAAACGTGTGTAAACGGCAATCGGAACTTTATGTTTACCGCTGATAAGTTCTCTTTCGATGAAGTGAGATACATTAACGCGTACATCGATTATTCGCGACTCAAAAAAACAGGTGTGCGTTATCAAAGATTGTTTATGAATCTGCCGTATCCTTTGCGCAATCTTCAAACCGATATTCAGGCTGGAATAGTTGATGTACAGACAAATCTTGCTGCCACCTATCGCATCGAAGTTGCCGATTACGCAGGAAATAAAACGGCAGTAGATATTCCGATTACCTACGATCCTAAAGAAGTGATAGCAACAGCAAAGCCAAAGACCGAGCTTCCAATCCTAAAATACGACATCGAAAATTTGTATGAAGAAGGTAGATTTACAGTTTCGGTAAAACCACTCACATTCTACGCCAACTTTCCAATACTCTTTAAAGCTACAGATGACGAACTTGAATTTGCAGCAGATGACGTTCCGGCACATCAAAACGTTACCATTTCATACGAAGCCGATCATTTGACTCCCGAAATTTTTGAAAAAAGTTTTATTGGTTCTGTCGACGGGAATCGCTTAAAATTCATTCCCACCAAAAAGCAAAACAATAAGTTAATTGCTTACACGCGAAATTTAGGACAGTTCCGCATTGGTTTGGATACCACCGCTCCAAACATAAAAGCGTTCAACATCAAAGAAGGAAAATGGATTTCTAAACAACAAACCATAATTTTTATCGTTTCAGATAACGGAAGCGGAATTTCAAAATACGAAGGATATATCAATGGAAAGTGGGTCTTGTTTGAATATGAACCCAAAGACAAGTCGCTGACTTACTTCATTGACGACTCTCAATTAGTTGACGGTAAGAACGACTTGCGCGTAATTGTTACCGATGAGCTCGGAAATTCTGCTATATTTGAAACATTCTTCCATAGGAAAATAAATTAAACGGGTACCATTGACAACTTTTCAAAGATTAACTATAGCTTTTTTACTGTTTTTTACAGCACAAGTTTATTCACAAACAGCACGCATTCAAGGTATTATTCTCAATGACAATAATGAGCCGATAGAAGGAGTGACCGTTGTTGCTGACACCGACAAAACAACTTCAAATTCCAACGGCTATTATTTGTTGAAAATACCCGCGAATCAGGAAATTACAGTCCGATTTACGCACATTACCAAAAAACCATATCAGATAAAAGTAAAGTTAAGCCCCAATGAGGTTTTTGAGTTTAATCCGGTTTTAAAATCCGACGAAGAACAGCTGTCGGAAGTAGTTCTGAATTCGAGATCTCGAAAACGACTCGAAGGCGCCATTGCCATTGATCCGGTAGTTATTCGCAAAATTCCAGGTGCAAATGCCGGTGTCGAAAACATCATAAAATCGTTTGGTAGCGTTTCCTCGAATAACGAATTAAGCACACAGTATTCCGTACGTGGTGGTAGTTACGACGAGAATTTGGTTTATGTGAATGAGATTGAGGTGTATCGACCGTTCCTGGTTCGCTCTGGCCAGCAAGAAGGCTTGTCGTTTACAAATAGCGACATGGTACAAAATGTTGAGTTTTACGCCGGAGGTTTCCAAAGCAAATACGGGGATAAAATGTCGTCGGTGCTGGATATTACCTATCGTACTCCAACGAAATTTGGCGCTTCCGCAGAAGGTAGTTTTTTAGGTGGAAGTGCTTCGGTTGAAGCTGTTTCTCCGAATCAAAAATGGTCGGTTTTAACAGGAGTGCGGTATCGCGACAACAGTTTGTTCGTGAATTCCCAGGAAACTGAAACCAACTTCCGTCCGACTTTTGCGGATGTTCAAACGTATGTTGTTTTTCGTCCGTCTTCAAAATGGGAACACAGCTTTCTCGGAAATATTGCCCAAAACCAGTACCGAAACGAACCAATTTTCAGGCAAACCAACTTCGGAACCATCGACGATCCGATTGCTCTTGTAATCGACTATGAAGGAAATGAAAATGTGCAATACAATACTACATTTGGCGCCTTTAAATCGATTTTCAAGCCTACAGAAAATCTGAATTTCCGCTTCATTGCTTCGGCGTATCATGCTGTAGAACAAGAGTATTTCGACATTTTGGCGGGATACGCTTACGGCGACGTGAACACAAATATCGGAAGCAACAACTTAGGAGAAGTAGAATATGTAACACGTATCGGAAACCAATTAACACATGCGCGCAACGATTTAGATGGTTTGATTGTTAACTTCGAAACAAAAGCGACTTATCGAATTCTCGACAGAGAGAGCAAAACAAACAAGCACCTTTTTGACTTTGGAATTAAGTACACACGAGAAGATTTTCGAGATCGTTTAGTGGAATACGAGGTGATTGATTCCGCAGGTTTTTCGATGGCCCCGCCGAATTTAGATATAATTCGCAACGACCAACCGTACACCAGTTTTGAAGGTCCTTTAGTGCCATTTCAAAGTGTACGAGCTACCAATTTCGTTCAAGTAGATCGGTATTCGGGGTATCTTCAATACGGTAATCGCATGAAGTGGGGAAGTACCGACGTTACGTTTAATATAGGAGCACGTTTTCACCAATGGAGCGTTTCTGGAGAAAACATTAGTTCGTCAACACAGCAAACGGTTAGTCCACGTGCCCAGTTTTCCTTTAAACCCGCTTGGAAACGCGATATGTTGTTTCGACTTTCAGGAGGTTTTTACCACCAACCACCTTTTTATCGCGAAATGCGTGCACCAAACGGTCAGGTAAATCCCGACGTTAAAGCACAAGAATCCATCCATTTGGTGGCCAGTCACGATTATAGCTTTAAAATGTGGCAACGACCATTCCGACTAACTTCCGAAGTATTTTATAAATGGATTTCGGATGTGAATACGTTTACAGTTGATAACGTTCGTATTCGCTATGCCGCAAACAATAATGCTGAAGCCTATGCTAAAGGTTTCGATATGCGTTTGAACGGAGAATTTGTTCCCGGTACCGAAAGCTGGTTTACGTTTGGCTACTTGAAAACAGAGGAAAATATTGATAACCGTGGATTTATTGCACGTCCGACCGATCAACGATTGAAGTTCGGAATTCTGTTTCAGGATTATATGGAAAAAATTCCCAACGTAAAAGTGTATATCAATTTGGTATATAGCACGGGATTGCCGGGTGGAAGTCCGTCGTATGCAGATCCATACGTGTTTCAAAACCGCTTAAACGATTACCGTCGTGCCGACGTTGGTTTTTCGTATGTGTTTACGGAAGGCAATCAAAATCGTCCGGATGGACATTGGTTGAAGCGATTCAAAGATTTATCTGCTGGTTTAGAGATTTTTAATTTATTCAACAACCAAAACTCAATCACCAATACTTGGGTTCGAGATACTTTTACAAGTCGGCAGTTTGGTGTTCCGAACTACCTGACGACACGAGTTTTTAACTTGAAATTTACAGCTCGGATATAGGCAGACATCGAAATATTCTCGTATTTTTGATAAAAGCCTTTGTATGAAACGTAGAGCATTTTTTTTGTTTGCCTTAGCGGCGACTGTCGTTCTTTCCTGTAAAAAAGAAGAAGAGACGCCAAAGGTCATTTACGATGCGAGTACGCAAAAAGGTTCGGAAGCTCCGAAAGTAGATACCGTATCTATTGAAGTTGCCGACCTACCGGTACACATTCCCGGTACGCAATACTTGATTCATCCGGTCGGAAAATTGAGTTTGCGTAGTGATTATAAATCTTCAAATACTTATTCTGGCGAAGTTGGATCTAACGCTCCGAGCAATATTTCTAATTACAGAGATTTTGAGATTACGGGTATGCTCAGTAATTTGAAGTTTCAAAAGGTAGGTCAAGACAGTATTTATCCGCTCAGCGAAAAACCGGTTTACATACAAACGGCCACTTTTCTAAAGTCGGTTGCCGATAAAACCAAACAACAATTTTTGGTTTACACTTTGGAAGATGAAGATACCAACCGCGACGGTCAGTTAAATGAAAAAGATATTAAAGCTCTGTATATCAGTAATACAGATGGTTCTAATTTCGAGAAACTCACCGCTCCGTTTCACGAATTAATCGATTGGAAACTTATTGAGGAAACAAATACCATCTATTTTAGAACCGCAGAAGATTCTAACAAAAACGGCAAATTCGATGTTGAAGATAAAATTCACTACAATTCGCTGAAACTCCCAGGAAAAGCTGCCGACGTAAAAAACTACAAGATACAGTAGTTACTTCGCCGTGATAAATCCGCCAAAATATCCGATAAGAGAGATGGCTAAGGTTAAAATCACAAAAACCACAAAGAATAAGAACAGTAGTAATAACATTCTTAAAATCACAAAGCCAAGTTCTTGTTTGTTATACAATTGAACGTACAACCAAGCGGGTAAAAAATACGATGGAAAATCAAGCAGCGTAGCAAGTAAGGGCGATACGCCATTTATAATTAGTGCGTATTTAATTGGAGTTAATACGATGGTGTAGACCAATATTTGAGCACCAATAAAACAGTTAATTACTATGTTTTCAATGTAATTGTATCCGTATTTTTTGAAGGAAAGCCAAGAACAAAAGGCAAAAATCGGAATCAGTAAAATATTAAAAAGGGCGTAATGATCGATCATCCATTGAATAGCCGATTTTACACTGTTTACTTGTTTTTTGGAGCCGCCAACTATTGTTAAATTTTGCTCTACGTAATCAAAATAATGCATGGTTAAGCCGGCAATACCACCTAAAACAAATACTAATAAAACGGGTTTGTAGTGGTTTATTCGTTTTCCTTCCAAAAACTCCCTAACAGTGTGCCCGGGTCGAGTAAAAAGTTCTTTAACAGTAAAAGTTAATCCTTTGTTTAAGTGAAGAAATGTGTATTTCATTTCGTCGATTAGGTACTTTCGATCAAGTCGAACTGTTGCTGTTTTTTGTCCGCAGTTTGAGCAGTATTTTCCCGAGGTTTCGCTTTCACAATTCTTGCAAGTTAGCGCAGCTTCCATAGTTGATTGGTTTGAGGTTTACACTCGTAAATTCGCTTGTGAATGTACTCGATTTTTTAAAAAAGTTAAAGAAATCTAAATCAAAATATCACTTTCCAAATCTGATTTTTCCACACGGAAATCAAATCCCAAACGACGAACCAGTTCAATAACCAAATTCTTGTACCAATTTTCGGACTTGGGATGAATGTAAATGCAGTCGATCAAGGTTTCAATATCGATTTCAATTTTCAATCCGTTGTCGATTTCCAAACCATAAGGCGAAACATCAGTAATCACACGGATTTCGCGCTCGTATTGAAAGCTTTTTCGCTTAAATAAGAATGGAAAATAAGGATTCTCAAACGGGATGTGCTCCTTTTTGTAGTCGATGTAATTAACTTCTCCGATGTGTTGCACATATTCTTCGTTTGCAGCAAGTGCTTGCTGTAAGCGTCCTAATGTAGTTTGGATGGCTAAACCTTCGTTGCGTTGTGTGAAAATTTGCCACATGGCAAACGATTCGTATTCGTTTATGTGCCAACTACTAATCACCACTTTTTTGCGCTGCGCTTTGTAGTAATCGAGAAATCCGGGTTTGTATTCGGCTAGTTTTTTAATTTCTTCGTAGGTCGGTTCGCTGAAAGTACCTTCGTATTGGTCTTCGAATTTATCCGAACGCGACATAAACAACTTTCTGTACAGCAGCAAGTCAACGAATTTGGATAAATCGAGGTATTTCCAAATAATCATATTTGGATCGGATGTCAGCGCAATTTCAGCATTTTCAACAAACATGAATAAACCATTTATTGATTGCTAAAGTTATGTCTTATCGTTCAAACGATTGCATATTCACTAACTTAAAATACGTTCCTTTTTCTGCAAGTAAACTGTCGTGCGTGCCTTGTTCTACAATTTCACCCTGATTCAAAACTACAATCAAATCGGCATTTTGAATGGTCGACAAACGGTGTGCAATTACCACCGACGTTCGGTTTTGCATCATATTTTCCAAAGCCACTTGCACGAATTTTTCGCTTTCGGTATCTAAAGCTGAGGTTGCTTCATCCAAAATCATAATCGGTGGATTCTTCAAAACTGCTCGTGCAATCGATAACCGCTGTTTCTGTCCACCCGATAATTTATTTCCGCTATCGCCAATATTGGTTTCAATACCGTTGGGCAGAAGTCGTATGAATTCGGTAGCGTTTGCAATATCCAAAGCGGCTTGCAATTCGTCGTCGGTGGCGTCGGGTTTACCCAATAGTAAATTTTCGCGAATACTTGCGTTAAACAATATACTGTCTTGGGTAACCATGCCAACTAAGTTTCGCAACGACTCCAAAGTCATATTCTTAATGGGGGTTCCGTCTATGGCAATGCTACCTTGTTGCACGTCGTAAAAACGTGTGAGTAAATTGGCAATCGTCGATTTGCCCGAACCACTTTGTCCAACTAAGGCAACGGTTTTTCCTTTCTGGATTTCGAGCGAAAAGTTCTTTAAAACGGCTTCATCTTCGTAAGCAAAAGTAACTTTCTCTAATCGAACCGAAGTTTCAAAACTCGTTTTTACTACGCTGTCTTTTTCATCGACAATCGGATTTTCGGTTTCCAAGATATCTAAAATTCGATCGGCGGCTGCATTTCCGCGTTTTACTGCGTAGCTCGCTTTCGAAATGGCTTTAGCTGGCGTTAAAATATTGTATGCCAAACCCATGTAGGCAATAAATTGCGCGCCTTGCAGCGATTGCTCAATCAACACCATGTGCCCGCCGTACCACAATAACACGGCAATGGTTACAATTCCCATAAATTCACTCACAGGAGATGCTAAATTCTGACGGTGCGAAATTGCGTTAGATAAATGAAAAAATTTACTGGTCGATTTTTTAAAGGTGTTGATAAATCGTTTTTCGGCATTAAAGCTCTTCACTACTTTCAAACCGCCTAAAGTTTCTTCGATTGTAGAAAGAAAAACGCCTTGTTCAACTTGTGCCCGACTCGATTGCTTTTTTAATTGCTTTCCGATAAGACTGATCACATAGCCCGAAATGGGAATAAAAATGAAAACAAAAAGCGTTAATTTCACACTGATTCCAAACATCATCAAAATAGTAAAAATGATTGTAAGAGGTTCTTTTACAGCCATTTCTAAAATAATCAAATATGAATTTTGAACTTCGTTTACATCGTTCGAAATACGGGCAATAACATCTCCTTTTCGCTTTTCAGAGAAATACGAGAGTGGCAACTCAACGATTTTCTCGTACATCGCATTTCGAATATCCTGAAGCAGCCCGTTTCTCAAAAAAGTGATGAAAAACATCGCGAAATAGTCAGCTAGATTTTTCAATAAAAAGATACTGATTATCCCGGTAATCATTACTGCTAACGTGCGTTCTTCGCCGTAGGTGTCGGTTGTGTGTGTAATGTAGTAACTCAAGCTGTCCTGCAAATACGACTTTAATTCGTAGATGCTGGTGTAAACAGGTTTTTCTCGGAGTTGTTTGGTTTGATCAAACAAAACCTGTAGCATAGGAATGAGTGCCACAAAAGACAAGGTGCTGAATAAAGCGTACAGCACATTGAAAAAGATATTCAGAAAAGCAAACCGCTTGTACGGCAACGCATAAGGCAAAAGCCTCTTAAAATTGCTCATTAGTTAAGTTTTAAATCGGCAACGATAGCTGCTACGTGCTCTTTACATTCCACTTTTGCGGCTTGTAATTCTTCAAGAGTTTCTACCGATTCGGTAACACTTACGTAGAATTTGATTTTGGGTTCCGTTCCGCTTGGTCGCATCGCAATTTTCGATCCATCGGCCAAATAGAAAATGAGTACGTCTGATTTTGGTAAGTCCAGTTCCTCTTCCCGATTTACGGTGAAGTCGAAACTTTTCGAAGTCTGATAATCTTCGATCATGATAACTTCTTGACCAGCAACAGAGCGCGGCGGATCGTTTCGGAATCCTGCCATCATCGCTTGTATTTCTGCCAAACCATCGATACCTTTTTTGGTTAAGCTGATTAACGTTTCGTGAAAATAACCAAGGTCTAAATACAAATTTTGTAGCTCATTGTACACTGAACTGCCACTTGCTTTTGCGTAAGCTGCTAGCTCACAAGCAAGTAAAGTAGACGCAACCGCATCTTTATCACGTACATTATCGCCAACCATATAACCAAAGCTTTCTTCTCCACCGCCGATAAATTCGAGTTCAGGATGATCCTTAATCATTTTTGCAATCCACTTGAAACCGGTTAATCCAACCATACAGCGTACTTCGTAGGATTCTGCTAAAGCGTGCATCATTGGTGTAGAAACAATGGTACTTCCAACAAATTGTTTTCCATTAAGGCGTTTTTCCGACTGCCATTTTTCCAACAAAAGTGCAGTTAGTAAAATCATTAATTGATTTCCGTTCAATAATTCCATTTTGCCCTCGTTGTTGCGAACAGCCACGCCTAAACGGTCGCAATCTGGATCGGTACCAATGACAATATCGGCACCTACTTTTTCGGCTAAAGCCAAAGCTAAAGTTAGAGCTTCTGGTTCTTCCGGATTTGGAGAAACAACCGTCGGGAAGTTTCCGTCCGGAGTTTTTTGCTCTTCAACAATATGCACTTGCGAATATCCTGCTTGTTTTAAAGTTTCTGGAACTACTGTAATCGATGTTCCGTGAAGCGAAGTAAAAACAATTTTCAAGTCGTCTCTGGCTCCTGCTTTCTGTAAAATCGTGGCGTTTTGAATGGTACTTTTGATGAACTCTTGGTCGATTTCTGCACCAATTTTTGTGATGTGTTCTGGCTTAGGTTTAAAACGAATATCTTGATAGTGCAATGCGTCGATTACAGCAATAAGTTCTTTGTCTTGCGGCGGAACTAATTGCCCACCGTCGTTCCAATACACTTTGTATCCGTTATATTCCGGCGGATTGTGTGATGCAGTTAGCACAATACCTGCCTGACATTGCAATTTTCGGACAGCAAAACTCAATTCCGGCGTTGGTCGTAGCGATTCGAACAAATACACCTTAATGTCGTTTGCCGAAAAAACATTGGCTACAACTTGCGCCAACGTATCGCTGTTGTGACGGCAATCGAATGCAATAGCAACAGAAATTGACTGATTGGGAAAACTACTGTGTAAATAATCGCACAAACCTTGGGTGCTTTTTCCCAAAGTGTACTTGTTGATGCGGTTGGTACCAACGCCCATGATACCGCGCATACCGCCGGTTCCGAACTCCAAGTCTTTGTAAAAAGCTTCGAGAAGCTCTTTTTCGCCTTGCGCTTCAAGATCGTGCAATTGTTGCTTTGTTTCAGCGTCGAAAACGTCCGACTTCCAAGTTGTAATTTTTGCTAAAATTTCTGTACTAATCATAATAAAAGTGCAATTAGTTGGTTTCTTCTGCTATTTTGTATCGCGGTTCGTTGTTTTTTGTACGGAGAATAATTTCGCCCAAAAAGCCCGCTAAGAAAAGTTGTGTTCCGATTATCATTGTAGTTAGTGCAATGTAAAACCACGGATTTTCGGTAACGCGTATCGTAGGTAAATCGCTGTACAAGCGAATTAATTTGTTGATTCCAATGAAACCAGCGGCAAAAAAGCCGATAACGAACATCACCGAACCCATGGCGCCAAAAAGATGCATCGGACGTTTTCCGAATCGCGACAAAAACCAAATGGTAATCAAGTCGAGAAAACCATTGATGAAGCGCTCCATACCAAATTTGGTCTCGCCGTATTTTCGCGCTTGGTGCTTCACAACCTTTTCACCGATTTTTCTAAAACCAGCATTTTTTGCTAAAACAGGAATGTAGCGGTGCATTTCGCCACTAACTTCAATGTTCTTAACCACTTGATTTTTGTAAGCTTTTAAACCGCAATTGAAGTCGTTAAGATCTAGTCCGGAAGTTCGTCGCGCTGCCCAGTTAAAGAGCTTCGAAGGTAGGTTCTTGGTCACTACATCGTCAAAACGCTTCTTTTTCCAACCTGAAACGAGGTCGTAATTATCGGAGGTTATCATTTGAAAAAGCGCAGGAATTTCTTCCGGATTATCTTGTAAATCGGCATCCATGGTAATAACAACATCGCCAAGTGCTGCCGCAAAACCAGCGTGTAAGGCTTGCGATTTGCCGTAATTGGTCAGAAATCGCAAACCGTGTACGTGCGTATCGGCAGCGGCTAACTCTGAAATGATTTTCCACGATTGGTCGGTACTGCCATCGTCAATGAACAGAATTTCGTAGGTGTATCCGTTCGCTTGCATTACTTTGGTTATCCAAGTGTGCAATTCAGGAAGCGACTCTTGCTCGTTTAATAAAGGTATGACGACGCTGATATTCATTTAGTTAAGCAGTAGCTTTGTTTTTCATTAACAGCGAAAATAGCATGCCAATGATACTCATTAGTAAAAGTTTGATAAGCGATTGACGGAACAAACCGCTAACGGCCGCTGGATCCATTTCGTTAGAAAGTTTCCTGGCTTCTTCGATATCGGCAGCTTTTGCATTGCTTTGTTCCATGATGCTGATGTTAAAATCGGTTTGCAAGTTTTTAAGATACAGCAGCTGTTCTTCTGAGTACAATACGTTTAAAACTAAGGTGTTGTATGCAAAAATAAGCAGAATCATAACCAATAAAGACAAAAAGAAGGTGCCAAATGCTTCTTTAAACGAAATGTAGCGCAAGAGTTTACGGTAGCGATAGGAGGCTAAACCCGGGAAAAGGATAAGTAGCGCAAAAAGTGCCAATCCAAACCATAAGTTCGTAGCTAAATGAGGATTTACAAAGTACAAATAGCTTTGCAATACAATATATACCGCAGCTCCGGCCAGGCCATATCCTAAGGCAAGTATGTTTCGCGTGTTCAAATCAAGAAATTTACGGTCGTAAAGATAGTAAAAGTAAGATGTGCTTAAATTTATAAAATTCATTGCAACTTTATTCGTGTAATTATTTTTCTGATTTAAATATAGTTGTACATTTGCGCTCTCAAATTTGAACTGATTATAAAAGTCGGAACCGGCGGAATACCTTTCGATTTCGAAAGCATCAACCTAAAGTACGACACAAATAGAAAAACCATGAAAAAAGGAATCCACCCGGAAAACTACAGATTAGTCGCTTTTAAAGACATGTCTAACGAAGAAGTGTACATCACTAAATCAACAGCTGAAACCAGAGAAACCATCGTTTACGAAGGTGTTGAGTATCCAGTTGTAAAGATGGAAATCTCTAGATCTTCTCACCCTTTTTACACAGGTAAATCTAAACTTATCGATACTGCTGGTCGTATCGACAAATTCAAAAACAAATACGCGAAGCACATTAAATAAGCTGTTTTGCTATCCTATAAGCCTCTCGAAATTCGGGAGGTTTTTTTTTGCCTGCATTTTCAAGGAGCTTCGTACCTTTAGCATCATTCTTTTGAAACCATGAATTACATCCTTTACGACGGTCCGCACCGAAATGCCTTACTACCTTTTACGTTTACCCGACCTGTTGCCGATATCCGCATAGGTATTTTAACCATTCGCGAAAAATGGGAACGCCATCTCGGAAACACGATTACAACGCTCACCGAAGAATATCTTTCCGAGAAATTCCCAATGGTCGAACTCGACGAAAACATCATGATTGATGCGTCTGTACTGCCCAGTAATGTGCTCGTAGAAATGGTTCAAAACCTCGAAGCCAATCAGGCTATCGCTAAAGATGGAGAAATTATTGCCTTTTTTACGACCTCGGTTCAAGAGGAAATTGATTTCGACTTGTACGAAATTCTCGAAGTACCCGAAGATGTAGTAACCATTCAAAAGCCATATGACATATTTTCTAAAAACGACGCTGCAATTCGCGACGATTTCGACTTGCTAACTTCCGATCGCACTTCACAACCCATTCCAAAATCGGTTCAAACCATAGCGTCCGAAAATATTTTTATAGAAGAAGGTGCGAAATTGGAGTTTGTGACGTTAAATGCAGCTGGCGGCCCTATTTACATCGGCAAAGACACCGAGATTATGGAAGGAAGCATCATTCGTGGGCCGTTTGCATTGTGCGAGCAGGCGGTGGTGAAATTGGGTGCGAAAATCTACGGCGGAACAACTGTTGGTCCGCATTGCCGAGTGGGAGGAGAGATTTCAAACTCGGTTCTTTTCGCGTATTCCAATAAAGGTCACGACGGTTTTCTCGGAAATTCGGTACTCGGCGAATGGTGCAATCTAGGTGCCGATACAAACAACTCGAACTTGAAAAATAACTACGAAGAAGTAAAGTTGTGGAGCTACGAAACCGAGCGTTTTGAAAAAACAGGCTTGCAATTTTGTGGATTAATGATGGGCGATCACAGCAAATGTGGAATCAATACCATGTTTAACACCGGCACCGTTGTAGGCGTTTCGGCCAATATTTTTGGAGCTGGCTTTCCGAGAAATTTCGTTCCGGGCTTTTCGTGGGGCGGAGCCGCTGGTTTTACAACGTATCTCACCAAAAAAGCTTTTGAGACTGCAAAAATTGTGATGTCGCGCCGCCACGTAAGCTTTAGCGATGAAGATGCTAAAATTTTAGAGCACGTTTATGAACTGGAAGCCAAGTTTAGAGGATAAACCTAAAGCAGATAAAAAATCTAGAAAAGCCGTTTCGTTTTGAAGCGGCTTTTTTTGTGGAAGTATTTTAATTTGGGCGTTCCGGCGCAAAAATAGTGCGTCAAAAACAAAAGTTCACGCGCCGTCAGGCTGTTCGCTGCCCCGAAAGCTACCGGGGTATTTTGCGCCTTTAGCGGAAGCGCAAAACACGATTTCCGCTGCCATCCTTAACGCGGAAGAGTGGGGTCGGAGATTTTGAGATTTAAAGATTTCGAGATTAAAAGATTAAAAGATTAAAAGATTAAAAGATTAAAAGATT